>CAYYJB010000009.1:4881-48702 GCA_964472135.1 uncultured Gemmobacter sp. | reverse complement strand
CGACAACCGAGCTGTCCACGCCCCCGGACATCGCCACGACGACGCGCGTCGCCGAGGGCGACTTGGGCAGGCCTAGCGAATTAAGCGGATGATCGAGCGACATGGGGCGGCTTCCGAAGGGAAAAACCTGCAATACATCGAAAATGCCTGATTTCTCAAGCCCGGGCTTCACCCTGCGTTAAAACCTCTGCGCGAGGGTCGCCGTCATGGATACGCTCATAACCCCCCCCGCCACCAACCCGCCACCCCCGGTGGCCGAGCCCCCATTCGATCTGCCGCCCGCGACGCTCAGCCGCTGGAGCGCCGAGCGCAAGGCCGAGGTCGTGCGCGCGCTCCGCGCCGGCGCGATCTCGGCCGAACAGGCCTGCGCGCGCTGGTCGCTCAGCCCCGAAGAGGTCGAGCGCTGGGTCGCGCTCTACGATCTCGACGGGCTCAATGGCCTGCGCACGACGCAGGTCTGGAAATATCGCCGCTGATCGGGCATCCTTGAGCCATTCTTGTGGGTGATAACGGGGCGTTAACGATTTGGGCGGATGTTCGGTCAGCAGACCTTCGGATCCAGTGATCCCAGAACGGAGTCATTTGACATGCGCATTCTTCTGATCGAGGACGATCCAGTCACCGCCCGCAGCATCGAGATGATGCTCGAGCATGCCAACCTCAACGTCTATCGCACCGATCTGGGAGAGGAGGGGATCGACCTCGCGAAGCTCTACGACTATGATCTGATCCTGCTCGACCTCAACCTGCCCGACATGACCGGGCACGAGGTGCTGCGCCAGATCCGCATCGCGCGGATCGAGACGCCGATCCTCATCCTCTCGGGCGTCGGCGATACCGACAGCAAGATCAAGGGCTTCGGCCAGGGCGCGGACGACTACCTCACCAAGCCCTTCCACCGCGAGGAACTGGTGGCGCGCATCCACGCGATCATCCGCCGCTCCAAGGGGCACGCGCAATCGGTGATCCGCACCGGCCCGATCGAGGTCTGCCTCGACACCAAGACGGTCCAGGTCGACGGCAAGCCTGTCCACCTGACGGGCAAGGAATACCAGATGCTCGAGCTTCTGAGCCTGCGCAAGGGCACGACGCTGACCAAGGAGATGTTCCTCAACCATCTCTACGGCGGCATGGACGAACCCGAGTTGAAGATCATCGATGTCTTCATCTGCAAGCTGCGCAAGAAACTCGCCGAGGCGACGGGGGGCGAGACCTGCGTCGAGACGGTCTGGGGCCGGGGCTATGTGATGCGCGACCCCGCCCCCGCGCGCGCCCGCATCGCGATCGGCGCCTGAGGGGCGTTCTGGACGCCCCCCGGCCGCCGCCCTAGACTGTCGGCGGGGCAATGCGGGGGGCACCATGGCAGAGGATCGCGAAACGGCGGCGCCGGGCGGCGAACACCGGGCGCTCCCCGATCCCGCGGCGATGACCGAGGCCGAGGCGGCGGCGGAACTCGCGCGCCTCGCGCCCCTGATCCTGCGCGCGGACGAGGCCTATCACGGCGCCGACGCGCCGATCATGACGGATGCCGCATATGACGCGCTGCGCCGGCGCAACGCCGAGATCGAGGCGGCATTCCCCCGGCTGATCCGCCCCGATAGCCCGAGCCGGCGCACCGGCGCCGCGCCGGCCGAGGGCTTCGGCAAGATCCGCCACGCCCGCCCGATGCTGAGCCTCGCCAACGCGTTCTCGCCGGGCGACGTCGTTGATTTTGACCTCCAGACCAGCCGCTTCCTCGGGATCGAGCCCGAAACGCTCGCCTATACGGCCGAACCCAAGATCGACGGCCTCTCGCTCAGCCTGCGGTACGAGGGGGGGCGGCTTGTCCATGCCGCGACGCGCGGCGATGGCGAGACGGGCGAGAACGTGACCGCCAACGCCCGCACGATCCGCGACATCCCCGACCATCTGCCGGGCGCGCCCGAGGTGCTCGAGGTGCGCGGCGAGGTCTACATGGGGCATGCCGATTTCGCGCGCCTCAATGCCCAGCAGGCCGCGCGCGGCGACAAGACCTTTGCCAATCCGCGCAACGCCGCCGCGGGCAGCCTGCGCCAGCTCGACCCCGCGATCACCGCCGGGCGGCCGCTGCGCTTTTTCGCCTATGGCTGGGGAGAGGTCTCGGCCCCGCTCGGGCAGACGCAGACCGAAGCGGTCGCGCGCCTCGCGGCGCTGGGGCTGCGGACGAACCCGCTCATGGTCCGCTGCACGGGGCTTGCCGCGCTGATCGACCACTACCGCCTGATCGAGGCGCAGCGCGGCACGCTGGGCTATGACATCGACGGCGTCGTCTACAAGGTCGACGACCTCGGGCTGCAGGCCCGCCTCGGGATGCGCGCGACGACACCGCGCTGGGCCATCGCGCACAAGTTCTCGGCCGAAACCGCCTGGACACGGCTCGAACGGATCGAGATCCAGGTCGGCCGCACCGGCGCGCTCTCGCCCGTGGCGCGGCTCGCACCGGTGACGGTGGGGGGGGTCGTGGTCTCGAACGCCACGCTGCACAACGAGGACTACATCGCCGGCCACGACGCGAAGGGCGCGCCGATCCGGGGCGGCAAGGACATCCGCGAGGGCGACCTCGTGCAGGTCTATCGGGCGGGCGACGTGATCCCCAAGATCGCTGATGTCGATGCGGACGCCCGCCCCGCCCACGCCCTGCCCTTCGCCTTTCCCGACCGCTGCCCCGCCTGCGGGTCGGAGGCCGTGCGCGAGGCGGGCGATTCGGTGCGCCGCTGCACCGGCGGCCTCGGCTGCCCGGCGCAGGCGATGGAGCGGCTGAAGCATTTCGTCAGCCGCGACGCCTTCGACATCGAGGGGCTCGGGGCCAAGCAGATCGAGGCCTTCTGGTCCGACCCCGACCTGCCGCTGCGCAGCCCTGCCGACATCTTCACCCTTGCCGCCCGCGACGCGGCTCGGCCCGAGCATCTGGCGGACCGCTTCGGCTGGGGCGCGACCTCGGCCGAGAACCTCTTTCGCGCGATCGAGGCGCGGCGCGAGATCGCGCTCGACCGGCTGATCTTCGCCCTCGGGATCCGCCACGTCGGTCAGGCGACGGCCGCGCTGCTCGCGCGCCATTACGGCACATGGGACGCCTTCGCCGGGGCGATGACGGCGGCCGGCGACCGCGAGGGGGCGGCGTGGGCCGACCTCAACGCCATCGACGGGGTGGGCGAGGTGCTCGCGGGGGCGCTCGTCACGGCCTTTCGCCAGCCGGCCGAGCGGGCAGCCTTCGAGGCGCTGCTCTCGCAGATCACGCCCCAGCCCATGGCCCCCGTCGCGGCGCAAAGCGCGGTCGCGGGCCTCACGGTCGTGTTCACCGGCACGCTCGAGACGATGACGCGGGCCGAGGCCAAGGCGCGGGCCGAGGCGCTCGGGGCGCGCGTCGCGGGCTCAGTCTCGGCGCGGACCGACCTGGTCGTGGCGGGCCCGGGCGCGGGGTCGAAGGCGCGCGAGGCCGAACGCCTCGGCGTGAAGGTCATCGACGAAGCCGCCTGGCGCGACCTCGTCGGCACGGCGTGAGCAGGCCCGAGATCCTCTTTCCGCTGTTCGCGGACATCGAGACGCTGCCGGGCGTCGGGCCCAAGGCCGCGCGCGCGCTGGCCTCGGGGCTTGAGATCACGCGGCCGCGCGACCTGATCCTGACCCTGCCGCAGACGGGGGTGGAGCGGCGGCGCGTGGCGTCGGTGCGCGATGTCGTGCCGCCCGCCCATGTCGTGGTCGAGGTCGAGGTCGGCGCCCACATCCCGCCCGCCCGCCGCAGCGGGCCGCTGCGCGTCATGGTGCGCGATGCGCGCACCGAATTCGCGCTTGTCTTCTTTCACGCGCGCGCCGAGGGGATGGGCCGCATCCTGCCCACGGGCCAGCGGCGCGTGATCGCGGGCCGGGTCGAGCTCTTCGACGGCATCGCCCAGATCGTCCACCCCGACCACATCCTGCGCCCCGAAGAGGCCGCGAGCCTGCCCACCTTCGAGCCGGTCTATCCGCTGACGGCCGGGATCACGCAAAAGCTCATGCACAAGGCGGCCGCCGCGGCGCTGACGCGCGCGCCCGAATTGCACGAATGGATCGACCCGCATCTGCGCGCGCGCGAGGGCTGGCCTGCTTGGCGCGCCGCGATGGTCGCGGCGCATGCGCCCGCGACACCCGCCGACATGGCGCCGAACGCCCCGGCGCGCGCGCGGCTGGCCTATGACGAGGTCTTTGCCCATCAGCTCACCCTCGCGCTCGCGCGGCGCAGCCTGCGGCGCGGCAAGGGCCGGGCGAGCGTGCCGACCGGCGCGATCGGCGCCCGGGTGCGCGCATCCCTGCCCTGGCCGCTCACCGCCGCGCAGGAACGCGCGCTGGCCGAGATCGCGGCCGACATGGCCGCGGGGCTCCGGATGAACCGCCTGCTGCAGGGCGATGTGGGGTCGGGCAAGACGGTGGTCGCGTTCCTCGCGCTCTGCATCGCGGTCGAGGCGGGCGGACAGGGGGTGATGATGGCCCCGACCGAGATCCTCGCGCGCCAGCATTTCGAGGCGCTCGCCCCGCTCGCGGCGGCGGCGGGCGTCAGCCTCGGGCTGCTTACCGGGCGCGACCGGGGCGCTGGGCGGCGCGAGCGGCTGGCCGATCTGGCAGAGGGACGGCTCCAGATCCTGGTCGGCACCCATGCGGTGTTTCAGGCCGATGTCCAGTTCGCCGACCTGCGCCTTGCCGTCGTCGACGAACAGCACCGCTTCGGCGTCGCGCAGCGGATGGAGCTTGCCGCCAAGGGTATGGGCGCGGATGTGCTGGTGATGACCGCGACGCCCATTCCGCGCAGCCTAGCGCTGGCCCGGCACGGCGACATGGATGTCTCGGTCCTCGACGAAAAACCCCCGGGCCGCAAGCCGGTGCAGACGGTCCTCGTCTCGACCGAGCGGATGGACGAGGTGACGGCCCATCTGGCGCGCGCCCTCGCGGCCGGCCGTCAGGCCTATTGGGTGTGCCCGCTGGTCGATGAATCCGAGACGGTTGACCTCGCCGCCGCCGAAGAGCGTTTCGCGGCCCTGCGCGCGGCCTTCGGCGAGGGGGTGGTCGGGCTGGTCCACGGCCGCCTGCCGCCGGCCGAGAAGGACGCCGCCATGGCCGATTTCGCCGCCGGGAGCACCCGGCTGCTGGTTGCGACGACCGTGATCGAGGTCGGCGTCAACGTGCCCGCGGCCTCGATCATGGTGATCGAGCGCGCCGAGAGCTTCGGCCTCGCCCAGCTTCACCAGCTGCGCGGCCGCGTCGGGCGGGGCAGCGAGGCCTCGAGCTGCCTGCTGCTCTATCAACCGCCGCTGGGAGAGACGGCGCGCCGGCGCCTCACGATCCTGCGCGAGACCGAGGACGGCTTTCGCATCGCGGAAGAGGATCTCGCGATCCGGGGGGCGGGCGATCCGATCGGGACGGCGCAATCGGGGTTGCCGCGTTTCCGCATCGCCGATCCCGAGCGGCAGGCGGGGCTGATGGCGACCGCCCAGACCGACGCGCGCGCTCTGCTTGAGCACGACCCGGACCTGACCGGGACGCGCGGCCGGGCGGCGCGGGTGCTGCTGTGGTTCTTCGAGCGCGATCAGGCGATCCGGCTGATCGGGGTCGGCTAGGTTGATGTTCCACTAAAGTTCTTGACATGTGCCGCCAGAACATGGAACACATGAGGAACATGCAGGAGGAACCCCGATGCGCCGCGCCCTTGTCGCCCTGTTTTCCAGCCCCGCCCGTGCGGCCGAGGATGCCGCCGGGGCCCTTGCCCTCTTCGCGCTGCTGATCGTCGCGCTCTACGCGTTCCCGGGCTGAGCGGCCGCCGCATCGGCGGCTTCGGCCGCGGCCTCGATCGCGAGCAGGATCGAGGCGTGGCGGTTGCGGAAGTCGCGCGCCGGCAAGAGCGCCTCGAACCCGCCGAAAGGGGCGGGGGGCACGGGGCCCGCCTCGGTCAGCATGGCGCGCAGCGCGTCGCGGGCCGCGGCAAGCTCGGCCGGGCTCTGCCCGATCACCGCCCCGCCCACCACCGCCGCCGCCGCCTGGCCCAGCGCGCAGGCCTTCACATCCTGGCCAAACGCGGCGACCCGGCCGCCCGCCAGCGTCACATCCGCCGTCACGGTCGAGCCGCAGAGCGGCGAGCGGCGCCGCGCGCTGCCCTGCGGCGCGCTCAGCCGCCCCAGATGCGGGATGTCGGCCGCAAGCGCGAGGATCCTCCCCGAATAGAGCCGCATCAGATCATCGTCGGCCATGGTTCCCTCCGCCCGCGAACGGTGCCAAGATAGGCGCCGGATCCGGCAAAGAAAAGAACCCCATGCCCTTCGACCCCGCGACACTGCGCTACGATCGCGACGGCCTCATCCCTGCCATCGCGCAGGACGATACGACCGGCGAGGTCCTCATGCTCGCCTGGATGAACGCCGAGGCCGTCGCGCGCACGCTGGAGACGGGACGGGTGACCTATTGGTCGCGCTCGCGCCAGAGCTTCTGGATCAAGGGCGAGACCTCGGGCCACCACCAGCGCCTGGTCGAGATGCGCCTCGATTGCGACCGCGACTGCCTGCTCCTGCGGGTCGCGCAGACGGGGCCCGCCTGCCACACCGGGGCGCGAAGCTGCTTTCACACCGCGCTGCGGGACGGATCAGAGGTCGGCCTTGGCTGAGCGCGCCGGGCCGCGCGGCTGCACGAGCGCCATCCCCGCGAATAGCACCGCGAAGGCGACCCACAGCCCCGCGCCGTAGCGTTCCCCCAAAAGACCCATCGACCAGATCAGGCCGAAGGCCGTGACAAGATAGGCGACCTGCGAGGCAAAGACCGCGCCCGTGCGCCCGACCAGCCAGACATAGCCCGCATAGACGAGCGAGTTGACGAACACCGCGAGCAGCATCGCCCCGAAACCAACCCCCGCCGTGGGTGCCGCGAGGGTGCCCTCTGCGAGCGCGAGCGCGAGGCCAACCGGCACGCACAGCACATAGGCCCCGCAGACCGCCTGAACCGGATCGAGGCCGGCCGAGGCATAGCCGCCCACGACGCTGCTCTCGACGGCGTAGCTGAGCGGCGTCACGATCGCGAGCAGCACGAAGGGCAGCATCGCGGGATCGGGCAGGCTCGACCCGGGCAGCGCCATGAGCGCGATGCCCCCGACCCCGAGCGCGAGGCCCGCAAGGCGCGGCACGCTCGGCCGGTCGCGCCCAAGCGCCAGCGCGATCGCGAAGGCCATGACCGGCGTCATCGAGACGATGACCGACAGTACCCCGGCCGGCAGGTGCGGGGCGGCGTGCACGGTGGCCGATGACGGCACGAAAACGCCGAAGGCCGCGATCGCGGCATAGATGCGCAAGGCACGGGGGCGCAGCGGCAGCCCAAGCCCGCGCAGTCGCAAGAGCGCGAAGATGATCGCGGCCCCCGCCAGATGCTGCCAAAAGAGGATGCCGAAGCCGCGATACCCCTCGCCGATAACGACCTTCAGGAGCGGTGCCGACAGCCCCCACCCCGCTCCGAAGAGGATGAGCGCGAGAAAGGCAAGCGCGCGCTCGCGCGGCCGCACGATCCGCTCAGGCCCCGGCCGGGGCAAGAAGCCCGCCCGTCCGCAGCGGCGCGACCGCTACCGCGCGCCCGCTGCGCTCGTCGGTCTCGACCAGAACGCCGCAGAGGGTGGCGGGGCCGCGGGCGGGTTCGAAGCGGCCCTTGGGCATCTGGGTGATGAAGCGGCGCAGCGGTTCAGCCTTGTCCATGCCGATGACCGAATCGTAATCGCCGCACATGCCGGCGTCGGTCAGATAGGCGGTCCCGCCCGGCAGGATGCGCGCATCCGCCGTCGGCACATGGGTATGCGTGCCCACGACAAGGCTCGCGCGGCCGTCGCACCAATGGCCCATCGCCGTCTTTTCCGATGTCGCCTCGGCATGGATGTCGATCACGGCGGCATCGACCGCGCCCCCCAGCGGATGGGCCTGCAAGACGGCGGCGACGGCCGAGAAGGGATCGTCGAAGGGCCGCTTCATGAACACCTGACCGAGCGCCTGCGCCACGAGGACGCGCCGCCCGGCGGCGGTCGTGAAGACGCGCGCCCCCTGCCCCGGTGCCGCGCGCGCATAGTTGAGCGGCCTGAGGATGCGCGGCTCCCCTTCGATGAACGACAGCATCTCGGGCTGGTCGAAGGCATGATCGCCGAGCGTGATGCAATCGGCGCCCGCGGCCAGGATCGCCTGCGCGTCCGCAGCCGTCAGCCCCATGCCGCCCGAGGCGTTCTCGGCGTTGACGATGGCGAAATCGAGCACAAGCTCCGCCCGCAGCCGCGGCAGCGCCTCGGCCAGCGCGCCGCGCCCCGTCCTGCCCACGACATCGCCGAGAAAGAGGATCCGCATGTTCCATCCCTAGGCCGCAGCGCTCGGGGCGGCAAGGGGCATCGGGGGCGGGCGTCAGGGTTTGGGCCGGTCGTCCCACTCCTCGGTCAGGATGCGGCGGGCGTCGCCCTCGGGATCGTCATACTGGCGCGCGCGCAGCGTCCAGAAGAAGGCCCCGAGCCCGACCCCGCCCAGGATCAGCGACACCGGGATGAGGATCGCGAGCACCTCCATCAGCGCAACCGCAGCGCGTTGAGCGTGACGGTGACGGAGGAGAGCGACATCGCCAGCGCCGCGAGCAGCGGGCTCGCCAGCCCCACGATCGCGACCGGCACCGCGACGATGTTGTAGAGGGCCGAGAGGGCGAAATTCTCTCGGATGCGCCGGACCGAGAGGCGCGCGGTCCGGATCGCGGGTCCGACGGGCGCAAGATCGCGCCCCATCAGCACGATGTCCGAGGCCGCACGCGCCGCATCGAGCCCCGAGGCCGGCGAGATCGAGACATGTGCGGCCGCCAGAGCGCCCGTGTCGTTGAGGCCATCGCCCAGCATCAGGACGCGCCGCCCCTCGGCCGCGAGGGCCGCGACGCGCGCGACCTTCTCGTGCGGCAGCACGCCCGCCGCGTGCTCCGCGATGCCAAGCCGCGCCGCCATGGCGGCGACCGGACCCTCGGCATCGCCCGAGAGCAGCAGCACGCGCATCCCCTGCGCGCGCAGCTCGCGCACCAGCGTCTCGGCCCCAGGGCGCAGGCTGTCCTCGAAGACGAAGGGAAGGGGCGCGCCGTCGGGGCGGCCGAGCCATGTCGCGGTGGCGGCGCCCCCGGCCGTCTCGGCGCCGACCCATGCGGCGCGGCCGAGCCGCACCCTGCCACCCTGCCAGAGCCCTTCGATGCCCTGCCCCGGCACCTCGCGCAGATCCTCCACCCCGGCCGGCGCGACGCCCCGCGCCCGGGCCGCGGTAACGAGCGCCTGCGCCAGCGGATGCGCCGACCCCGCCCCGAGTGCGGCGGCAAGCGCGAGCGCCCCGGGCGGCAGCGCATCGAGGTTCACGGGCCGCGGCGCGCCAAGCGTGAGCGTGCCGGTCTTGTCGAGGACGACCGTATCGACCTCGGCCAGACGTTCGAGCGCGGTTCCCGACTTGATGAGGAGCCCCGCCCGATAGAGCCGCCCCGATGCCGCCGTCACCACCGCCGGCACCGCAAGTCCGAGGGCGCAGGGGCAGGTGATGATCAGCACCGCCGCCGCGACATTGAGCGCGACGCGCCAATCGCCCCCCGTCACCTGCAGCCAGCCCCCGAGCGAGGCCAACGCCACGACATGCACGATCGGCGAATAGGCGCGCGCCGCGCGATCGGCGAGCGAGGTGTAGCGCGTGCGCGCCGCCTCGGCCAAGGCCACGAGATCGGCCATGCGGCGCAGCGTCGTCGCCGCGCCGGCCGCCGTCACCCGCACCACGAGGGCACCCGTGAGGTTCATCTCGCCCGCGCCGACGGCAAGGCCGGGGGCGGCGGGCTGGGGCATCGATTCGCCCGTCAGCAGCGCGCGGTCGATCTCGCTCTCGCCCGTCTCGATGGTGCCATCGACGGGGATGCGGGCGCCCGGCAGGACGCGCACCAGATCGCCCGGCGCCAGCGCCTCGATCGCGACCACCTCATCCCCCGCGGGGCCGAGGCGGATGGCGCGCGGCACCTCGAGCGCCGCGAGCTCCTGAGCAGCCGAGCGCGCGATGGCGCGCGTGCGATGGTCGAGATAGCGCCCCGCGAGCAGGAAGAAGGCCAGCATCACCGCGGCATCGAAATAGGCATGCCGCCCCGAATGCAGCGTCTCGTAGACCGAGATCGCCGAGGCGAGGATGAGCGCGAGCGAGATCGGCACATCCATGCCGAGCCGGCGCGCCCGCAGCGCCTGCAGCGCCGAGCGGAAGAAGGGCTGGCCCGCGAAGGCGACCGTGGGCAGCGCGATCGCGCCCGAGATCCAGTGGAAGAGATCGCGCGTCGCGGCCTCGGCCCCCGACCAGACCGCCACCGACAGGAGCATCACGTTCATCATCGCGAAGCCCGCGACGCCGAGGCGCATCATGAGGTCGCGCCCCTCGGCGTCGGTCTCGACCGCGGCGAGGGTCGCGGCATCGAGCTCGAACCCCTCGTAGCCCGCTCGCGCCAGCGCGGCGACGATCGCCTCCGCGCCGACATCCGGCGCCGCATCGACATAAAGCCGCCGCAGCGTGAGGTTGAGCCGCGCCCCGCGCACCCCCGGCAGCGCCGCGACCGCGCCCTCGACCGCGCCGATGCAGGCCGCGCAATGGGCGGCCGGCACCGACAGCACGATCCGCGCGCGCCCCGCGGCATGGCGCGAGCCCTGCGCGATGGCCGCGGGCGCCACAGCGCAGGCCGGGCAGGCTGCCAGCCCGGGCGCCTCGGCAAGGGCAAGGGGGGCGCTCATCCTCAGCCCCGCACGAAGATCTCGTGACGCTGGCTGAAGCGCGTGCCGTCGCGCGCCTCGGCCTCGATCGTCACGCGCCACAGCCCCGGACCGAGGGCGATCGGCGCAAGATAGGATCCGCCCGCCCCGGTGACGGCCGGTTCGGCATCGGCGCGCGCGGTCGTCGTCCGCCCGACGCTGAGCCGCAACCCGGCGACGTCGGCGGGCAGGCCCGTCGCCTCCTCGCGCAGGTCGAGCTTGAGCGCCCCCTCGCGATAGTCGAGCAGCACCTCCCAGCCGAGCGCGCGCTGGGCGGCGCGCGCGGCCTCGAACTTCTGGCTCGCGACATAGGAATTCGCGACCTCGAGCCCCGGAAAGGTCGTGACCGCGAACCACGCCAGCGCGAGGTTGACCGCGATGATGATGCCGAACGCCCCCCCGACGA
Organism: uncultured Gemmobacter sp.; assembly: GCA_964472135.1. Classification (GTDB taxonomy): domain Bacteria; phylum Pseudomonadota; class Alphaproteobacteria; order Rhodobacterales; family Rhodobacteraceae; genus JAUREX01. The sequence goes on along the minus strand of CAYYJB010000009.1, from coordinate 37,510 downwards.
CGGCCAGAACGAAACGCCCCGTGATCTCTTTCATGCGCTGCCCCTAGTTCGCGGCCGGATTGCCGTTGAAGATCGTCTCGATGCCGATGCGGTCGGCGCTGCCCTCGGCCTGCACCCAGAGCCCGATGTCGCTGCGCTCGGTCCGCGCGAGCGTGCTGCCCGAGGGCGCGACGAGGTAGAGGCGCAGCTGCGCCGTCTCGTTGGCGCCGACCGTCACGACCTGCCCCTCTGCCCCCTCGATCGCGACCGTGGGGGGTGCCCCCGCCGACGCGGCGGCCGTGATGGCAAAGGCGCGCGGTTCAAGCGCGAGGTTGCGCAGGCGGATGTCGTAGGTGTTGCGGATCGCCCCGTCCGAGAGGGTCACGAAGGTCGGGTTGCGCACGGGCGTCACGTTCACGTCGATGTCGGGCCGCAGGAACAGCGCAACCGTCAGCCCCACCCCGACCGCCGCCCAGAGCGCGGTATAAAGGATCGTGCGCGGGCGCAGCACATGCTGCCAGACGGGCTTCGGCGCCCGCCCCGCGCGCTCGGCAGTCTCATCGGTGAGCGCGAGATAGCCGATCAGGTCGCGCGGCCTGCCGATGCGCTCCATCACGTCGTTGCACGCATCGATGCAGAGTCCGCAGGTGATGCAGGCGAGCTGCTGGCCGTTGCGGATGTCGATGCCCATCGGGCAGACGTTGACGCAGGCCATGCAGTCGATGCAGTCGCCCTGCCCCTCGGGGGGGGCCGCCGCCCCCTTCTGCAACTTGCCGCGCGGCTCTCCGCGCCACTCGCGATAGGCGATGGTGATCGTGTCCTCGTCCATCATCGCGGCCTGGATGCGCGGCCAGGGGCAGGCATAGATGCAGATCTGCTCGCGCGCGAAACCGCCGAAGGCGAAGGTCGTGGCGGTCAGGATCGCCATCGTCGTATAGGCGACGGGGTGGGCCTGAAACGCGAGCAGATCGCGCGCGAGCGTCGGCGCATCGGTGAAGTAGAAGACCCACGCCCCCCCGGTCGCAAGCCCGATCAGGAGCCAGAGGGTCCATTTCACCGCGCGCTTGCGGATCTTCTCGGGGTTCCAGCGCTGGTGAAAGAGCCGCAGCCGCGCGTTGCGGTCGCCCTCGACCCAGCGCTCGACCAGGATGAAGAGGTCGGTCCAGACCGTCTGGGGGCAGGCATAGCCGCACCACACCCGCCCCGCCGCCGAGGTGAAGAGGAAAAGCCCGAGGCCCGCCATGATCAGAAGCCCGGCCACGAAATAGAACTCGTGCGGCCAGATCTCGATCATGAAGAAGAAGAAGCGCCGGTTGGCGAGATCGACGAGCACCGCCTGACCGGGCATCTCCGGCCCGCGATCCCAGCGCAGCCAGGGCGTCAGGTAGTAGATCCCGAGCGTCACCGCCATGATCCACCACTTCGCGGTGCGGAACGCACCCTTGACCCGGCGCGGAAAGACGGGCTCGCGCGCGGCGTAAAGGCTCGGCGGGGTGGAGGTGTCGCTCAAGATCTGCTCCTGCCGGGGCGGGCTATTGCCCGCCGCCGAGGCCGTGGACATAGAGGGCGACCGCGCGGATCTCGTCCTCCGAGAGCCGCCCGCCCCAGTTCGGCATGACGCCATAGCGCGCCTGCGCGACCGAGCGCGTCAGCGCCGCGACATCGCCGCCATAGAGCCAGATCGCATCGGCAAGGTTCGGCGCGCCGAGTGCCGGGTCGCCAAGCCCTGCCTCGCCGTGGCACGAGGCGCAGTTCTCGGCATAGAGGACGGCGCCCTCGGCGGCCTGGCCCGCGTCATGCTCCTGCCCCGAGATCGCGCGCACATGCTGCACGACCGCATCGATCTGCGCGGGTTCGAGGATCTCGCCGAAGGCGGGCATCTGCGAGAAATGCGCGTCCGGGTCGGCGGTGTTGCGGATGCCGTGGCGGACGGTATAGGCGATCTCCTCGACCGTGCCGCCCCAGAGCCAGTCGTCATCAAGGAGGTTGGGATAGCCCGCCGCCTGCACGCCGGCCGCCCCCGCCCCGTGGCATTGCGCGCAATTGGTGCGAAAGACCGCGGCGCCCGCGTTCATCGCATAACCCATGAGGTCGGCGTCGGCGGTGACGGCGGCCAGATCGGCCTCGATGAGCCGGGCCTTGATCGGGCCGTTCGCGTCATCGAACCGCGCGATCTCGGCCGCGACATCGGCGCGCGTCGAATGGCCGAGCACCCCGGGCGTCGCGCGCGTCAGCAGCGGCCAGGCGGGATAGGCGACCGAATAGATCACCGCCCAGATGATGGTGGCGTAGAAGATCCACAGCCACCAGCGCGGCAGGGGGTTGTTGAACTCCTCGATGCCGTCCCAGCTGTGGCCCGTCGTGCCGGGGTCGCCGGGGCGGGTCGTCGTCGCGGGGCGCTTGCTCATCTCGGGGTCTCCTTGTGCGGCCGTGCCGGGGTCGGGCCCCGGGCGGGCCGGTCGTCGTTGCGAAAGATCGAGCGCGCGGCGGCGTCATGGGTGGCGCGGCTGCCCGGCCGGAACGCCCAGAGGACGACGCCCACGAAGATCAGCGTCAGCGCGAGCAGCGCCCAGCTGTCGGCGAGGCCGCGCAGGAGGGAATAGGTCTCCATCGCGCCCCCCTCAGCGGCTGGCGTCCGGGGTGAAGGTCGAGAAATCGACCATCGTGCCCAGGACCTGCAGATAGGCGATGAGGGCGTCGAGCTCGGTCAGTTCCGCCTGCCCGTCGAAGTTGCGCGTCTGAGCGCCGGGATAGCGGGCCAAGAGCCCCTCCCAGTCGGCGTCGGGGTTGGCCTGCGCGAGGAAGTCGGCCTCGGCCTCGGCGATCATCTCGTCGGTGTAGGGCACGCCCACGAGGCGGTGCGCGCGCATCAGATCGGCGATGTGGTCGGCGTCGATCCGCGTGCGTTCGAGAAAGCCGTAGGGCGGCATCACCGATTCCGGCACCACCGACTTGGCGTTGCGGAAATGGTCCTGGTGCCATTCGTCCGAATAGCGCCCGCCGACGCGCGCGAGATCGGGCCCCGTGCGCTTCGATCCCCACTGGAAGGGGTGGTCATACATCGATTCAGCCGCGAGGCTGTAATGGCCGTAGCGCTCGACCTCGTCCCGCATGGGGCGGATCATCTGGCTGTGGCAGACATAGCAGCCCTCGCGCAGATAGATATCGCGGCCCGCGAGTTCGAGCGGGCTGTAGGGCCGCACGCCTTCGACCTTCTCGATCGTGTTCTCGAGATAGAAGAGCGGCACGATCTGCACGAGCCCGCCGATGGTGACGACCAGAAAGCTGAGCACCAGGAGGAGCGTCGCGTGCGTCTCGATCTTCTTGTGATGGTCAAGGATCGCCATGGTCCGTCCTCCTCATTCCGCCGGGATCGCCGCGGGGGCGGTCGATTTCTGGCCGACCGAGGTGACGGTCATCCAGAGGTTGTAGCACATGATGACGGCCCCGATGAGGAACAGCGTCCCGCCCAGCGCGCGCACGACATACATCGGGAACTTTGCCGAGACGGTGTCGGCGAAGGCGTTGACGAGGAAGCCGTTCGCATCGACCTCGCGCCACATGAGGCCTTCCATGATGCCCGTGACCCACATCGAGGCCGCGTAGAGCACGATCCCGATCGTCGCGAGCCAGAAGTGCCAATCGACCAGCCGCAGCGAATAGAGGCCGGAGCGGTTCCACAGCCGCGGCACGAGGAAGTAGAGCGCGCCGAAGGTGATCATTCCGTTCCAGCCGAGCGCGCCGGAATGGACATGTCCGATCGTCCAGTCGGTGTAGTGCGAGAGCGAGTTGACCGCCTTGATCGACATCATCGGCCCCTCGAAGGTCGACATGCCGTAAAAGCCGATCGAGACGACCATCATCCGGATGATCGGGTCGGTGCGCAGCTTGTCCCAGGCCCCCGAGAGGGTCATGAGGCCGTTGATCATGCCCCCCCAGGAGGGCATCCACAGCATGATCGAGAAGATCATCCCGAGCGTCGAGGCCCAGTCGGGCAGCGCGGTGTAGTGCAGGTGGTGCGGGCCCGCCCAGATATAGAGGAAGATGAGCGCCCAGAAATGGATGATCGAGAGCTTGTAGCTGTAGACCGGCCGCTCGGCCTGCTTGGGCACGAAGTAATACATCATCCCGAGGAAGCCCGCCGTCAGGAAGAAGCCGACGGCGTTGTGGCCATACCACCACTGCACCATCGCATCCTGCACGCCCGAGAACAGCTGCACCGATTTCGACCCGAAGACCGAGACGGGCACCGAGAGGTTGTTGACGACATGCAGCATCGCCACCGTCACGATGAACGACAGCAAAAACCAGTTCGCGACATAGATGTGCGGCTCGCGCCGGCGGATGATGGTGCCGAGAAAGACCGCGAGATAGGCCAGCCACACGATGGTCAGCCACCAGTCCACATACCATTCGGGCTCGGCGTATTCCTTGGATTGCGTGGCGCCCAGCACATAGCCCGTCGCGGCGAGCACGATGACCAGCTGATAGCCCCAGAAGACGAACCACGCGAGGTTGCCCCCCCAGAGCCGCGCGGCCGAGGTGCGCTGCACGATGTAGAGGGATGACGCGATGAGCGCGTTGCCCCCGAAGGCGAAGATCACCGCCGAGGTATGCAAGGGCCGCAGCCGCCCGAAATTGCCCCAGGGCTGCGCCCATTCGAAGTTGAGCGCGGGAAAGGCCAACTGGAAGGCGATGACGACGCCCACGAGGAAGCCGACCACCCCCCAGAAGGCCGTCGCGATCACGCCCGCTCGGATCACCCCGTCCATGTATTCGTGCGAGGGGGTGACGCGGCGCGGCTCCTCCATCCGGCGCAGCGTCCAGACGAAAGCCACGGCCGCCGCCAGCATGATGGTGAGCGCATTGACCAGATAGGCCGGATCGCGCGCGAAATTCGCGGCGATGGCCGCAAGCACCGCCACCGCGCCGAGCGCGAGCAGCTTGAAATAATCGAACATGCGCGGTCCCTCGTCCTGTGCTACCGTCCGGGTGCGGGCCGCGTCGGGCGCGAACCTGTCCCAGCCCTTTTGAAGTCGCGCCGCGCCTGCGGCCTTGATCCACGTCAAGCACGCGCAGCGCCGCGCACCGCGAAGTTGATCGTGATCAAGGCGCGTCGCGCCATTAGCGCCCACTCAGGGCGAAACTGCCCTAGGAGATTGCCCCGATGACCTACAAATCCCTTCTGACCGTCGTCACCGCCGCAGATACGCAAGCCTCGGGCGCGCCCGGCCCGCAGATCGCGGCGCTTCGGGCCGCCATCGACATGGCGCGGGTCGAGGACGCGCATCTCGACGTCGTCGCGCTCGGGGTTGATCGCACGCAGGTCGGCTATTTCTATGCCGGCGCGTCCGGCGCGATCTATCGCGAGATGATCGAGCGCGCCGAGGCCGAAGCCGCGACGGCCGCCGAAGCCGCGCGCGCGATCCTTGCGCCCGAGGACATCCGCTGGGCCGTGCATCCCGAGGTCGGCCAGAGCGGCGCGGTCAACGCGATCGTGGCACGGCATGCGCGCTTTGCCGACCTCGCGCTGCTCCGTCCTCCCTATGGCGCCGCGCGCGGCCCCGAGGAGGAAGCCATCCTCGAGGCGATCCTGTTCGACGGCGAATGCCCGACCATCGTCGTGCCCGAGGGGTCGGACGCCGCGCCGCGAACCGATCGCGTCGTGGTCGCATGGAACGAATCGGCCGAGGCCCTCGCGGCGGTGCGACGGGCGCTGCCCTTCCTGCAGCGCGCGCGCAAGGTCGAGATCGTCGTCATCGATCCGCGCCCCTCGGGCCCCGAGATGCCCGATCCGGGCGTCAATCTCTCGCAGATGCTGGCGCGCCACGGGATCGGCTGCGACATCACCCTGTTGCCGCGCAGCCTGCCGAGCGTCGCCGAGGTGCTCGCGCGGCATCTGCGCGACCATGAGGCCGACATGCTGGTGATGGGGGCCTACGGCCATTCCCGCTTTCGCGAGGCGATCCTCGGCGGGGCGACGCGCAGCTTCCTGCGGGATGCGCCGGTGCCGGTCTTCATGATGCACTGATCCGCGCGTGGCGCGTGACAGCCGGTTCCGACTGTGCCAAGACACCCGAGGCTCAGGACCGGAAGGGTGGCCGCGTGCCGAACCTGCGACAGGGCGAGATCCTAGCGCTTGTGCGCGCCGAGGGGCGGGTGATGGTCGAGGACCTCGCCCGCCGCTTCGACGTGACGCTCCAGACCATCCGCCGCGATCTCGGAGAACTCGCGCAGGCGGGCCACCTCGACCGGGTGCACGGCGGTGCGGTGGCGCGCAGCGGGATGTCGAACATCGCCTACGAGGCGCGCCGGCGCATGAACGACACCGCAAAGACCGCGATCGCCCGGACATGCGCGGCCATGATCCCCGACAATGCGGCGCTGATCCTCAACATCGGGACAACGACCGAGGCCGTTGCGCAGGCGCTGCTCGATCATCGCAACCTGACGGTGGTGACGAACAACCTCAACATCGCCAACATCCTCGCCGCGAATGAAAGTTGCGAGGTGATGGTCGCGGGCGGGGCGCTGCGCCGCGCGGACGGGGGCCTGACGGGAGGGCTCGCCAAGGGCTTCATGGAGCAGTTCAAGGTCGATATCGCGGTGATCGGCGCCTCGGCGATCGATGCCGACGGCGATCTGCTCGACTTCGATCTCGCCGAGGTCGATGTCTCGCGCACGATCATCCGCCGCGCCCGGCGCATCTTCGTGGTGGCGGATTCAAGCAAGCTTGCCCGCAGCGCGCCGGTCCGCATCGCATCGCTTGCCGATGTCGATGCGATCTTCACCGACGCGCCGCTGCCTGCCGCGCTCGCGGCGCGCTGCCGCGAATGGGGCACCGAGGTGCATCTCGCGCAGCCCTGACGGGCGCCCCTATTGCACGACGAACTCGGCGTGAAGCGCGCCGGCGGCGTTGATGCTCTTGAGGATGTCGATCATGTCGCGCGGGCTGACGCCGAGCGCGTTCAGCCCGGCGACGATCTCCGACAGGTTGGTTCCCCCCCTGACCTCGGCGAGCCCCGTGCCCTGCTCTTCCTCGATCTCGGCGCGCGTGCGCGGCACGATGATCGTCTCGCCCGGGGCGAAGGGGTTGGGCTGCACCACGATCGGCTCTTCCTCGACCCGCAGCGTCAGGTTGCCCTGCGCCACCGCGACGCGGCTGATGCGCACATCCGCCCCCATCACGATCGTGCCCGAGCGCTGGTCGACCACCACGCGGGCGCGAGTCTGGGGCTCGATCGCGATGTTCTCGATCCGCCCGATCAGATGGGCGGGCGAGCGTGCGCCCGCCTGCGCGACATCGAGCGCGACGGTGCCGGAATCGAGCATCAGCGCGACAGGCCGGCCGATATCGCGGTTGATCGCCTCCTCGATCAGGGCGGCCGTCGAGAAATCGGGGCTGCGCAGCGCGAGCCGAAGGGTGGATAGGGTGGCGAAATCGAAATCGAGTTCGCGCTCGACGCTTGCGCCCGATGGAATCGTGCCCGAGGTGGGCACCCCCTGTACGACGCCGCCCGCCTCGCCCTCGGCCGAGACGCCGCCCGCGATGATGGGGCCCTGCGCCACCGCATAGATCTGCCCGTCCGCGCCCGAGAGCGGGGTCATCACCAGCGTGCCGCCCAGCAGGCTCTTGGCGTCGCCGATGGCGGAAACCGTCACGTCGATCCGTCCGCCAGCCCGTGCGAAGGGGGGCAGCGTCGATGTAACCATCACCGCAGCGACGTTGCGGGGGCGAAAATCCTCGCCCGTGACGTTGACGCCGAGCCGTTCGAGCAGGCCCGACATGATCTCTTCGGTAAAGGGCGCGTTGCGAAGCCCGTCGCCGGTGCCGTTGAGGCCGACGACAAGCCCATACCCCACGAGGTCGTTGCCCCGCACCCCGTCGAACTGCACGAGATCCTTGACGCGCACGGGCGCGGCAGCCGCAAGCGCGGGCAGCGCGAGGATCAGCAGCAGGGCGGCAATATCCCGGACCAGACGCGACATCAGAGCGCATTCGCAAGGCTGAGGCGCGACAGGCGCGCGGTGATGGCATAAAGCGCCTGAAGCTGCGTCTCGGTCTCGGTCAGGGCCGATGCCGCGACGAGGGGGTCGGCCTCGAGCATCGCCGAACGGGCGGCGCCGAGGGCATCCGCTTCGGCAGAATTGCGCTGCATGATGAAATCGAGCCGCAGTTGCGCCGCGCCGACCTCGGCCGCGACCGCGACCCGCGCGCGGGCCCCTTCGATGAGCGCGCGCCCACCCTCTGCGACGAGCCCCGCCCGCAGCACCGGGTTGCCTGCCCCGACCCCGGCATCGACGAGCGCCCCGAGCGCGACCGATCGCAGCGTGTGCACGAGCGCAGGGTCCGCGGCGGTCAGCGGCATGTTCATCACCTCGCCCTCCGCGACCGGAACGCCGCCCGCGCTTGCCGACCCGCCGACATACCCGACCGCGCCGAAGCCCTCGGGATCGGCGAACCAGTCGTCCACCGTCTCGACGATGTCGCCAAGACCGACCGCGCCCGACGCGGTGATGGCCTGCCGCAGCGCCGTGATGATCGTTTCGGGATCGGCGAGCGCGGGGCCGTCGCTCGCCCATCCCGCAAGCAGCGTGCGGTCGCCGAGGCGCAGGTTAAGGGTGCTGACCATCGTCTCGAACACGCCGCGCGATTCGGTCGCGACCACCGTCACTTGCGCGTCGCTGCCCAGCTCGCCCGCCCCGATCATCGAGGCCCCGCTGCGCTCGGCCAGCGTCGTGATCGTCTCGAGCGCGGTTCCAATCGCGCCCAGCCGGCTGTCGAAGATGTCGCCGTTGCGTGTCCAGGCCGCGATGCGCGACAACGTGCCCTCGATCTCGGCGAGCGGCCACATGTTGCCGCCCCGATGGCGTACCGGATCGGCCACATGGCCTGTCGTAACCTCTTGGGCATGCTGCGAGAGCATCCGTTTCAGCGCGGCGGTCTGACGGGCGCGCAGGCCGCTCGAAGCCATGTCGCCAAGGCCGAGTGCATCCATCCTCAGATCTCCATCAGGCGTTGAAGCATGCCGTCCACGGCCTGCACGACACGGGCGTTGGCGCCATAATGCTGCTCGACGAGCAGAAGGGCCTGCAACTCGCGGTCAGTGTCGATGCCGCCCTCGCGCTCGATCTGGCGCAGATGAACCTGCTGGGCGCGGGTGAAATCGGCGCGTCCCTCGGCATCGAGGCGCGCCATGCCCGCAACCGAGAGCAACTCGGCCGCGTGGCCGCCGAGCGAGAGTTGCGCCGCGCCCGGCGCAGCATCAGGTTCAGGCCGACGTTCGATGAGTGCCGCGCGCATTGCCAGCAGCACATGGGGCGATGCGGGCTCGCCCGGATCCGTCGCGCCGATGCCGGCGCGCCACCGCCACGCGTCGCCACCACCCGCCGGGTCGAGGGCGGGCGCGACCGCGATCCGCCCCGCGATCCCCAGCGCGGCATCGGGATCGAAGGGGCTCAGCGTAGGATCGACGAAGGCGCCGTCGGCGCCGGGGGCGAGCGTCGGATCGACAGCGGGATCGGCGAAACGCTCGATCAGGCCGCGCGCCAGCGCATCGAGCCGACCTTGCGCCGCCTCGCCCGAGGCATCGCGGACGGCGAAGGCGGCCTCGAGCCGCCCGCCGCGCATCAGGCCCTGCCGCGGATCGGTCGAAACCTCGATGCCATTAATGGTGAGGCCCTGCAACTGCCCGCCGGTGCGTGTCACTGTGGCGTCGATGGCCGCGGCCGGCTGGAAGCCGACGACCGCGGCGCGGCCGTCAAGCAGGACTGCCCCGCCCATGGAATAGAGCGCGACCTCGCCACGCTCGCGCGCGATCTCGCGGACGGGCACGATCTCGGCGATCTGGTCGATCATCGTCTGGCGCTGATCCTCGAGGGCGGCCGTGTCGCGCCCCTGCGCGAGCGCGGTGCGGATCTGGGCGTTGCTGCGCTCGATCCGCCCGAGCGTGTCGTTGAGGCGGACGACATCGCGCGCGATCGTGTTCTCGGCCGAAAGCCGCCCGTCCTGCACCGCCGCCGAGGCGGCGCGCAACCCCTCGGCCAGGTCGCGTGCCCGTGCTGCGGCGGCACCGAGCGATGCCATGCTGTCGGGGGTCGCCGCCGCTTCGGTCAGCGCCGTCTCGAAGGCGACGATCCGGCCGCTGATGCTGCCCGGATCGTCCGGCAGGCCGAGGGCCTGCTCGAACCGCAATTCGAAGGCCGCGCGCGTCTCGGCCGCAGCGGCGGCGGCATCGATCTGGCGGCGCTCCGACAGCAGGCCCTGATCGACCTGCCGGCGCACGCCGTAGCCGCCCGTGCCGGGCAGGCCGTTCTGGACAAGCTCGCGCCGCCCATAGCCTTCGGCGCGCGCGTTCGCGACATTGCCCGCGATCACCTCGGCGGTGCGCGAAGCGATGCCGAGGCCCGTTGCCGCTCGGTAGAGTGCGCTGTTGAGGCTCATTCAGTCCACCCTTCCCCGCGCCTCAGCGCTTGAGGTTGTTCGTCTCCTGCAAGAGTTCGTCCGCCGTCTGCACCACCTTGACACCCGAGGAATAGGCCCGCTGGGTCCGGATCAGATCGGTCAGTTCAAGGCCGAGTTCGGCGGTGGAGAGTTCGCGCGCGAAGCCCGAGATCGACCCGGTCGGCCCGGTGCCCGCATCCCAGAGCTGGAAGTTTCCGGCCGCGAAGGAGAACTGGTAGGTCTGATCGTTGTTGGCCACGAGCGCATTGGCGTTCGGCACGTCGATGAGCGGGATCTGATAGATGAGTCGGGCGAAACCCTCGCTCGAGACGGAATAGACCATCCCGGCATTGTCGACCTCGACCCCCACCATGTTGCCGATGGGAGAGCCGTTGCGCCGGACCGATATCGGAACGAAACTGTCCGAAAGCTGCACCAGTCCGGACGAACTTCCGATCGTACCGATATCGAGCGTCAGGGTGCCGCCACCCACGGCGAGATCGATCGCTCCCGTCGCGGGATCATATGCCGGCGCGCCTCCGACCGGCGTCACGGAGGCGAGCGTGCCACCGTTCTGCTGCGACGCATCGAAGGTCAGCGTGTAGCTCGCGATGGTGGCCCCGCCCGAGGCGCTGTCTGAAATGTCCAGCGTCCAGCTGTTCGAGGCCCCCGTCAGCGGAACCGTCGGCGTGAAGGTCATCGTCAGGACCTCGGCCGTCCCGAGATTGCCGTAATAGGTGACCGTCATGTCGAGCGGATCGCCGGACGCCCCCGCGATCGTCGCGGTCGCGGGCAGGTTGACGCCAAGGTTCGCCTCGGTCGTGGGGTTGGCCACGAACTGGTTCATGTCGACCCGGACGGGCACGAGATCGTCGATCACCTCGCGCCTGAAGGCGGGGATGGTGCCATCGGGCTGTGCCGGCCAGCCGAGCAGAACCTGCCCCGAGGATGTCCGCAGCAGCCCGTCCTTGTCGGGGTTGAACGATCCCGACGTCATCAGCCGGACCGAACCGAACTCGCCCACGCCCGTCACCTCGTCCACGGTGCTGACCGGCAGGAAGCCGCGCCCGATCACGGCCAGGTCGGTCGAGTTCGTCGAGGACTCGATCGCCCCCGGCATCGTGATCGCGCGCGAGGAGACGGCGCGCACGCTGCCCGCCGCCGCATTCGCGCCGCCGACCGATGGCGCCACCAGCGACTTGAAATCGACCGAGACGCGCTTGTAGCCGTTCGTCGAGGCGTTGGCGATGTTGTCGGCGATGGCGCCGAGCTTGGCACCGTTGACGACGAGCGCCGCGATGCCCGCGTTCAGGGAGGAGGAAATCGTCATCTCGGGTGCCTTTCCTTGTTCGATCGTCGTCCTTCGGGTCGCACAATGTTCCGGCAGGGATTAATGCGGCCCTAACGGGGCTCAGGGCTTGCCTCGCAAGAGGATCAGCTCTATCCGGTTGTTGCGCACCGCCATCGCGTCGGCCGCGACCGGACGACGATCGGCGAAACCGCTGAGCCGTTGGACGCGGGCGGGCGACAATGCGGTCCCGCCCAGCAGGTCGCGCACCGAGGCGGCGCGATCGGCCGACAGGGCCCAGGCGGGGTTTTCGATCATCGTGATCGGATAGGCGCGCACATGAGCGTTGACCGCGACCGGATTTGACACCATCGCGAACACATCGCCCACCATCGCCACCAGTTCGCGCAGGATCGGCGCCGGGCGGTTGCTGTCTGCCTCGAAGAGGGGCGCGCCCTCGAGATCGAAGAGTTCGATGACGAGCCCCTCGTCGGTGATCCGGCTCGAGACGTGGCGCATCAACCGCTCGAGGACCATGCTGTCGCCGGTAAAGGCGCGCAGGCGCTGCTCCACTTCCTCGAGGGCCGCCGTCTCGGCCTCTTCTCCCCCATCGGCTACGGGGCCCGTCGCCGGGGGGGCCGCGCGCTCTGCCCCGCCATCGCTGCTCTGGGCCAAGTCGCCCTCGGCAAAGACGCTGTCGCCCCGAAGCGCGCCGTCGCCCCCGCCGGAGATCCGCACGATCGGGATGGTCGTCTTGAAGAAATCGGCGATTCCCTTGCGCTGCTCCTCGGTCGTCGCGTTCAGGAGCCACATGAGCAGGAAGAAGGCCATCATCGCGGTAACGAAATCGGCATAGGCGACCTTCCACGCGCCGCCGTGGTGCCCGCTGGCCGCGATGATCTTCTTGCGCTTGATGATGATGCTGCCGGCCCGCTGATCCGCCATCGCCTTCCCCTGCGCCCCCCTTCCTCGCATGGCGCGCCTGCGTGGCAGGATTGGGGCGGGATGACGGCGGCGCGATGGCGGTTGGGAAAAACCTGATTGACCAATCAAAAAATTGTATGAAGAGTATGAGAAAAAAAGAACGACCACCCACGCGGCCGAGGGGCAAGAAATGGATGACAATCGAGGGGCGGGCGATCTGCGCCGTGATCCGACGACCGTCAAGCAATTGCGGCATGCCCTCCTGCACATGATCGCACGCGGACTTCTCAAACCGAATGAGCGCATAAACGAGGTGCGGCTTTCGAGAGCCTTCGGCGTCAGCCGCGGCCCGCTGCGCGAGGCGGCGCGCGCGCTCGAGGCGGAGGGGCTGCTCGTCTCGACGGCGAACCGCGGCTTCTCGGTGTTCCCCGCCGCGATCGACGATCTCATAGATCTCTATGAACTGAAACCGGAACTCGACCGCGCGCTGTATCACGACCTCGCGCGCCACACCGACGACGACTCGCTGAATGACCTCGCGGCGATGGTCGATGCGTTGCCGCACCGGGATCCGACCGACTTTGCCGAAGCCCTCATTCGACTTCGGCGTGCCACCTATCGCCAGCTTCGCAACCGCGTCCTCGCCCGCCACGCGCTGGCCTTCGCGCGGCGCGATTTCGCGCTGACGCCCGTCGTCCCCCTCCGAATTGCCCGCGAACGGATCGATACCTTCCACGAGGCACTGCGCGCGACATGGCGAGAGGTTCGCGCCCGCAATCCTGACGGGGCGCATGCGCAGATGGCGGCGGACGCGCAGGCGGCGCGCGCCACGCTTGTCGGGCACCGGGCGCTGGCGGCCCCGGTCGAGGGCCGGATGGTCCCCGCCTAGCCGTTCCCCGCGCGGTCCTCCCGCGCGAGGCGGGCGTGGGCATCGGCGATTGTCGCGGCCCGCCAGACCCGGACCTCGCCCAGGCCGGCGGCGTCGAGGCTGCCCCCTAAGCCGGGCGTGACCCCGACGAGCACGAGCCGCCCCCCCCGCCGCTCCAGCCGCGCGGCCAGACGATCGAGCGCGTGAAGCCCCGAGGAATCGGCGAAGGGGACGCCCGAACAATCGAGAACGAAGGCGCGCGGCTCATCGGCGATGCGCTCCAGCACGGCGCCGAGCAGCGCGGCCGTGCCGAAGAACCACGGCCCCCGCAACCGCCAGACAGCGACGCCGTCGCGCCCGTCCGCCGGCTCCGGGTTTTCATCCCCCGCCCCGCCCGCCACTTCGAGCCGTGTCGCCTCGGCGATGCGGCGCAGCGCGACCGCGCCCCCGATCGCGGCGCCGGCGACGATCCCCTCGACCAGATCGCGAAAGACGACGAGGAGGAAGGTGACGAGCACGATCGCGGCATCCGCGCGCGAGGCCCGGATAAGGCCGATCATCGCGGTCCGCTCGGCCATGCCCCAGGCGACGACGATCAGCACCCCCGCAAGCGCGGCGAGCGGCACATGAACCGCAAGTGGCGCGGCTACCACCATGAACCCCAGAAGCCAGAGCGCGTGCAGCATGCCAGATACGGGGCTGCGGGCTCCGGCGCGCACATTCGTGGCGGTGCGCGCGATGGTGCCGGTAACGCAGAAGCCGCCGAAAAGGGCCGATCCCATGTTCGCCACCCCTTGCGCGACCAACTCGGCATTCGGGCGGTGGCGTCGGCCAGTCATGCCGTCGGCAACCGTCGCCGACAAAAGCGACTCGATCGCCCCCAGAAGCGCGAAGCTGCCCGCCCATGGGAGCGCGGCGATGACCGCCCCGGCGCTGAGGTCCGGCAGGGCGGGCGGCGGCGGCATGCGCGGCAGGGCGCCGAAGCGCGAGCCGATCGTCTCAACCGGGATCCCGAGGGCGGCGACGACGACGGATGCGAGCCCGATCGCGATGATCATCCCGGGCCAGCCGGGGCGGACGCGCCGCAACCAGACGATCAGCACGACCGTGGCCGTGGCGATGGCAGCCGCCGCCGGCGTGACGGTCGCGCGCGCATCCCAGAGCGCGCCGAGCTTGGGCAGGATCGCCGCGGGCTCTGCGCCGCCGAGTTCGAGACCCAGCGCATCGCGCAGCTGCGAGGCGAGTATGATGACACCGATCCCCGCGCTGAAGGCCACCGTCACCGGATAGGGGATGAAACGAACATAGCCGCCAAGCCGCGCCCGCCCGATTGCGGCAAGGCAGAGGCCCGACAGGAAGGTGGCGAGGATCAGCCCCTCGACCCCGATCTGCATCACGCAGGCCGAGACGAGCACGATGAACGCCCCCGCCGGGCCGCCGATCTGGTGGCGCGATCCGCCTAGTGCCGAGACAAGGAACCCCCCGATGATCGCGGTGAAGAGGCCCCGCTCCGGCCCGACCCCCGAGGCCATCGCGATCGCCATCGACAGCGGCAGCGCCACGATCGCCACCGTCAGCCCCGCGAGCGCATCCGCCCGGAACGCCGCCCAGCCATAGCCTTCGCGCAAGACGCTGAGGAACTTCGGCTCGAACTCCACCCCGGCATCGGTACCGAGCCGGCTGGCCCTGCCGTCGCGCAACTCGCCCCTCATCCCGCGTGCCCGTCCCGAAAGCGTTGCGCCATCCCTGCGCCAAGCGCGACCAGCACGCAAGCCTCCTCAGCCGAAAGCGCGTCGATAGAGGCGCCAGCTTGCATGACCAAATACTGGCAAGGCAATGAAAAGTAACAGAAATGCGGGGATCATCGCAGCAAAGAGGCAGGCCGCGATAAAGGCGCCCCAGCCGAGCATCAGCCACGGGCTCGCGCGCACGACCGCAAGGCTCGCGAGCATCGCCGTCACGAAATCGACCTCGCGATCGAGCAGCATGGGCAGGCTCAGCACCATGAGCGCATAGAGCACGGTCGCGAAACCCGCACCCACCGCCGTGCCGAGCACAATCATCCCGATCCCGTTCGGCGTCAGCCAGACCGTCAGCGACGAGGTCGGATTGGTCATCACCTGAAGCCCCATGAAGAGGGCGAAGATCATGTGCGCGACGAAGTTCCAGAACAGGAAGAAGACGACGATCACCGCCGCCATGGTCGGGATCTGCCGGTTGCGCTCGGCCGCGATGACGCCGAGGACCTCGCGCCAGCGCGGCGCCTCGCCCCGCTCGAGGCGGCGGCTGACCTCGTAGAAGCCGACCGCGATGAAGGGGCCGAGCAGCGGAAAGCCGAGCGTCAGCGGGATCGTCCACCAGATCTGGCCCGCCGTCGTCAGCACCCAGACGAGGAAAAGCCCGCCCGCCACATAGACGCCCGCGAAAAAGAGCCCGAAGGCCGGCGCGCGCGTAAAGTCGCGCCAGCCTCCGGCGAGGGCGGCCGCGAGATCGTGGCGCGTGAGGGGGCGAAAGGCGGGAGCTTCGGGCGACATGGCGGGACCGACAGCTTGAACCCGGTCAGGCTAGCCGCCCGACCCGCCGCTTGGCAAGCGTCGCGGCGCTCAGCCCTCGCCGCGCGCCTCGGCCCGGCTCTTGCCGGCCACGTCCTGCGCCAGCGTTGCCGCCATGAACGCATCGAGGTCGCCGTCGAGCACCCCTTGCGTGTCCGAGGTCTCGACCCCCGTGCGCAGGTCCTTCACCATCTGGTAGGGCTGGAGCACATAGGAGCGGATCTGGTTGCCCCAGCCCGCATCGCCCTTGGCCTCGTGCTGGGCGGTGATCGCCTCGGTCCGCTTGCGCAGTTCGAGTTCGTAAAGCCGCGAGCGCAGCGCCGCCATCGCGTTGGCGCGGTTCTGGTGCTGCGATTTCTCCGAGCTCGTGACGACGATCCCCGTCGGCAGGTGGGTGATGCGCACGGCCGAGTCGGTCGTGTTCACATGCTGCCCGCCCGCACCCGAAGAGCGGTAGGTGTCGATGCGGATCTCGTTGTCGGGGATCACGATCTCGATGTTGTCGTCGACCACCGGATAGACCCAGACCGAAGAGAAGGAGGTATGCCGCCGCGCGGCCGAATCATAGGGCGAGATCCGCACGAGGCGGTGGACGCCCGACTCGGACTTGAGCCAGCCATAGGCGTTGCGCCCGTTGATGCGATAGGCGACCGAGCGATAGCCCGCCTCCTCGCCCGAGGTCTGCGAGACGAGCTCGACCGCGTAGCCGTGCCCCTCGGCCCAGCGGACATACATCCGCGCGAGCATCGCCGCCCAGTCGCAGCTTTCGGTGCCGCCCGCGCCCGCGTTGATCTCGAGGAAGGTGTCGTTGCCGTCGGCCTCGCCATCAAGCAGCGCCTCGAGCTCGCGCGCGGCCGCATCCTCGGCCAGCGCGCGCAACGCGGCCTCGGCCTCGGCGACGATCTGCGCGTCGCCCTCGGCCTCGCCAAGCTCGATCAGTTCCAGATTGTCGCGCAGCCCCGCCGCGATCCGGTCATGCGTGCCGATCGCGTCGATCAGCGCCTGCCGCTCGCGCATCATCTTCTGCGCCCGCGCCGGATCGTTCCAGAAATCGGGCGCCTCGATCATGGCGTCGAATTCCTCGCGCCGGTGGGCGGCCGTGGGATAATCCATGCGCTGCGCAAGCAGCTTCAGCGACTTGCGGATCGCTTCGGCAATGCCTTGGGTTTCGGCGCGCATGTTCGGCCTCTCGGGGGGGTGCGGGACCGCGCGGTCATACCGGCTCGGGCCGGCATGGGCAAGCGGGCCGCCGCCTCAGAGCGGACGGTCGGCAAATCCCGGGGCGAGCCGCACCGCGCCCACCTCGAACCCCCGCCAGTTGCGCATGGGACCGCCGAGCCGGCGCAGCGCGGCCGGGTGGGCGGGGTCGAGCACGCCCGCCCGGATCAGGAGCCCCGCCATCGCCGCCTCGGCCGCGCGCGTCGCGCCATCGGCGATCTTGAGCGCGATGCCGAGGCCGCACTCGGGCAGGATCGCGACGAAGACGCCCTCGGCCCCGGTCTTGACCGCCGCGCGCCCCGAGGTCGCGCGCATGAATTCGGTGCAGGCGCGCCCCTCGCCCGCGACCAGATCGGGATGCGCGCGCATGGCGCGCGTCAGCCGGACCATCGCCTGCGCCCGCGCCCCTGCCCGCCCCTCGGCCCCGGCAAAGGCCGCCATGGCGCGCGCGAGCGCGCGCGTCGTCGTCGGAAAGTTCGGCGCCGAGCAGCCGTCGATCGCGTGTCCGGGCAGCGAGAGGTCAGTCACCTCGTCGAAGGCCGCGCGCGCGGCACGCTGCACGGGGTGGTCGATCTCGACATATTCGGGGCCGGCGCGCAGATGCCGCGCCAGCGTCAGAAAGCCCGTGTGCTTGCCCGAGCAGTTGTTGTGGATCTGGCAGGGCCGGGCCGCGCCGAGGATGAGCGAATCGCGCTCGGCGTAATCTGATGGCTCCTGCGCGCCGCAGCGCAGATCCGCCTCGGTCCGGCCGATGTCGGCAAGCCAGGCCGATACGGCATCGACATGGAGCCGCGCGCCCTGATGGCTCGCGCAGGCAAGCGCGAGGCGCGCCTCATCGAGGTCCGCCGCCGCGCCGCTCTCGACCAGCGGCAGCGCCTGCAGCATCTTGCACGAGGATCGCGGATAGATCGGCGCATCCGTCGCGCCCCATTCGGCGATGACCGCGCCGCCCGCATCCATCACCACCGCGTGGCCGGCGTGGCGGCTTTCGACCATGTCGCCGCGCCAGACCTCGACCAGATCGCATCCTCGGGACATCCGCTTTTCCTCCCTCACCCTTTCGCGATTTTCCGCCTCCGGGGCTTTGCCGCGCCCGCAGTTTCGCGTTAGAACACCGCTAGTCCCTTTGGAAGGGTGCGGCCACCCCTATCTGAGGGTGGTGGCGCCGGGGATGCGGGCGGACGCGAGACAGGAGGATCGGACGGTGAAGATTGAACGGATTGGGGTGTCGGCGCTGATTCTGGCGGTCGGGCTGGCGGGGGCATCTCAGGCGCAGCAGTCCGCGACGGATACCCCGCCCGCAGCGACGTTCAACGACTGGGATGTCTATGTGCAGGCCAGCCCGCGGCAGTGCTTCGCCGTCTCGCGCGCAACCGCGGTCAAGGCGCGGCGGGACGGGCGCGACGTCTCGGTGCGCCGGGGAGAGCCGCCTTCAGAGGACTTTCGCGGCACCCTCAACGTCAGCTTCTATCCCGAGACGAGCCCGCCCCAGAGCGGCATCGTATCCTACAACGCCGGATATGCGCTCGCGCCCGACCGGGCGCCGACGGCGCGTGTCGGCGATCGCGGCTTCGACCTCGGGGCGGGCGAGGCGGCGTCGGGCAACGAGACCTGGGCGTGGTCGCTCGATCCCAAGCAGGACGAAGAGATCGTTCGCGCCATGAAGGCTGGCGCCGAGGCGGTGTTGACTGGCCGATCCTCGCGCGGGACCGAGGTCAGCGATACCTTCTCGCTCAGGGGCTTCACCGCCGCCTTCGACGAAGCCGAAAAGCGCTGCCGCTAGGGCGCGTCGCCCAGATAGGCCCGCAGCGCACCGCTGGCCCCGGCGAAGAAACGCGCCGTTGGCTCGGGCGGGAGCGCGACGCCCCCCTCGAGGAAGGCGCACATGCCGGCGAAGCGTTTCGCATCGCCGGGATCGTGGGTGACAAGCAGCACGAGCGCCCCCGTTTCGGCCGCAATCCGGTCGACGAGCGCCAGCATGTCGGCCTTGAGCGCCGGACCAAAGGCCGCGAAGGGCTCGTCGAGCAGCAAGATGGGGCGCGGCCGCAACAGGGTGCGCGCCAGCGCCACGCGCGCCGCCTCGCCGCCCGACAGCGTGCCGGGCCGCCGCGCGCCCGCTCCTGCAAGGCCCACGCGCCCGAGCGCCTGCGCGATCCGCGCCCGGTCATCGGGACCGAGCCGCAGCGCCGGAGACAGCGCAAGCCCCAGATTCGCCGCGACATCGAGATGAGGGAACAGGTTCTGATCCTGAAATAGGATGCTGACTGGCCGGGCGCCGGGCGCCAGCGGCCCGAGATCGCGCCCCTCCCACAGAATGCGGCCCCGGGTTGGCGCGACAAAACCTGCGATTGCGGCCAGCAGCGTCGATTTTCCCGCCCCCGAGGGCCCGATCAGCGCCACGCGCGCCCCCGCCGGCACCGTCCAGTCGGCCCGGAGCGTGAAGTCGCCCGCCTCGATCACGACCCCGTCAAGATTGAGCATCGCCCCCCCTTCCCCAGCGGTCGCAGAGCGCAAATCCGCCAAAGGCCATGACCACGAGCACGAGGGCCGCCCCCGCCGCCTCATCCATCCGGAACGCCCCCATCAGGCGCATGACCTGCAAGGGCAGCGTCGGTTCCTCGGTCGCAAACAGCGCGATCACGCCGAGATCGCCCATCGCGAAGGCAACCGCCACCCCCGCCCCGAAGCCCAGCGGCCGGCGCAGGCGCGGCAGAAGGACAAGGCGCAAGAACCCAGCGGCCGACAGGCCGAGCGCCGCGGCAAGGCGGCCCTCCGTCGCGGCGATCTCGCGCGCGGGCGGGATGAGGAGCCGCAGCACGAAGGGCAGCGCCAGCACCCCGTTCAGCACCGCCGTGACGCCGAGCGCCACCCGGTCGGGGGCGATGACCGGAAAGAGCAGGAGGAAGAGCCCCGCCCCGAGCACGAGGGGCGAGGCGACGACGGGCAGCATCGCGGCAACCTCGGCCGCGCGCCCCCCCACGCCCCCGCGCAGGATCGGGCCGAGCAGCGCGACGGCACCCGCGACGGCGACCGCCGCCGAGACGGGCGCGATCAGGGCCGAGCGCAGCGCCGCCTGCCAGACCGGGGCGGGCAGCGTCGCGATCTCGGGCAGGCCGCGCGCCACCACCGCCGCGATCGGCGCAGAGATAAGCGCGGCCGCGGCGATCAGGACGAGGGCATCGGCCGCGCGTGCCACCGGGCCCGCCGCCCCCGGCACGGCCTCGATCCGCCGCCCGGCACCGGGGCCGAAGCCGCTCGGTGCCGCCATCGCCCCCGCCGCGACCACCGCCGCCGCGCAGAGCCCCGCCTGCACGAGCGCGAGCAGCGCCGCCCGCCCGAGGTCGAAATCGAACCGCACCGCCTGATAGATCGCAAGCTCTACCGTCGTGGCCCGCGGTCCGCCCCCGAGGATCAGCGCCACCGCGAACGACCCGAGGCAGACCAGAAAGATCGCGAGCAGCGCCCCCGGCAGCACGGCGCGCAGCATCGGCCGCTCGATGTGGCGCGCGACGTCGCGGGCGGAAAAGCCGAGGCTCGCGGCAAGGCGCAGCCGCTCGGCCGGGATCGCCTGCCAGCCGTGCAGGACCATCCGCACCGCAAGCGGGAGGTTGAGGAACACATGCGCGAGCACGACGCCGCCCAGCCCGTAGACATCGACCGCGGGCAGCCCCAGCGCCCCCAGCGCGGCATTGACCGCCCCGCGCTGCCCGAAGATCGCGACCAGCCCGAGGACCGCCACGATCACCGGCAGAAGGAAGGGCGCGCCGAGGGCCGTGACGAAGGCCGCGCGCCCGGCAAAGCGTCGGCGCGCCAGCGCGCGCGCCACCGGCACCGCGAGCGCGACCGACAGCAGGGCCGACAGCGCCGCCTGCGAGAGGGTGAAGCGGATGGCGGCGATGTCGGCCGGGCCAAGGCCGCTGCCCCCCTGCCCCGCGCCCCCCTGCCCCGCGCGCGCCAGCACGGCAAGCGTGCCGAGGCAGAGCGCGGCGAGCCCCCCCGCCGCGACCGCCCCCGGCCATGCCGGAGGGCTCAGCGCGAGAGCGCGCCGCGCCACCGCTCGACCGCCGGACCGCGCAGCGCCTCGGCCTCTGCCGGTTCGAGATAGAGCGACCGCTCGGGCCGGTGGAGCGTCGCGAAGCCCTCGGGCAGGCCGGCGGCCGGGGTGACGGCCGGATACATCCAGTTCGTCTCGGGGATGACCGATTGCGCGGCGTCCGAGACGAGATAGGCGAGGAACGCGCGCGCCAGATCGGGGGCGTCCGACCCGGCCAGCATCGCCGCGACCTCGACCTGAAGGTAGTGCCCCTCGGCGAAGGGCGCGGCGGCCTTGCTGTCGTCGCCCTCGGCGATGAGGTGATAGGCCGGCGAGGTCGTGTAGCTCAGCACCATGTCGGCCTCGCCCTCGAGGAACAGCCCATAGGCCTCGGACCAGCCGGGCGTCACCGTCACGATGTTGTCGGCAAGGCCCGCCCAGATCTCGGCGGCGCGCGGCCAATAGGCGGCCTCGACCCACATCACGAGGCCGAGGCCGGGCGTGGATGAGCGCGGATCCTGCACGATGATGCGCAGATCCGACGCCGCGAGGGCCTCGAAATCCGCGGGCGGATCGGCCAGCCGCGTGCGGTCATGGACAAAGGCGAACCACCCCCAGTCAAACGGCAGGAAATCGGGATCGGACCAGCCGACGGGCAGATCGAGCGCGGCCTCGACCCCGTGCGGGGCGAAAAGGTCGCTGTCGCGCGCCGCCGCCACGAGGTTCGAATCGAGGCCGACGATCACATCGGCCGCGCCGCGCCCGCCCTCGAGCCGCGCGCGCGCCAGCAGCGCCGCGCCGTCGCCCGCGCCGATGATCTCGAGCTTGCAGGCACAGACGGCCTCGAACCCGGCCGTGATCGCGGGCCCCGGGCCCCATTCGGACACGAAGCTGTCATAGGCCAGCACCGTCAGCACTGGCACATCGGCCCGGGCTGTCAGAGGGCAAATCGCAAGTGTTGCC
Source organism: uncultured Gemmobacter sp. (assembly GCA_964472135.1). Classification (GTDB taxonomy): domain Bacteria; phylum Pseudomonadota; class Alphaproteobacteria; order Rhodobacterales; family Rhodobacteraceae; genus JAUREX01. The sequence continues at coordinate 15,241 of CAYYJB010000009.1, read as the reverse complement.
GCCAGAAGAAAACGCATCGTCGCCTCCGTCCTAAGTTCGTATCGGCGGAGAGGGCAGGCGCTGCGGCACCTTCGACCTTCCCTCCGCCGGTCCTAACCGGTTCAGGTTCAACGGGTCCGCTTGCGCGTCTCAGCCCCAAAGGGCGCCCCGAGGTGTCGTCAGCATACCGCCCCGGCGCGCGCCCGCAAGAGCCCTTGCGCGATGCCGCGCGGCCCGGCATGGAGCATCCGAGCACGCCCCGCACGGACCCCGCCATGACAACCGGCCTTGCCGTCCTGCTGATCGGCTATCTGTTCAGCCAGTTCTATCGCGCGATCCTCGCGGTGATGGCGCCCGTCCTCGCGGCCGACATCGGGGCGAGTGCCGGGCAGCTTGCCGATGCCTCGGGGCTCTGGTTCCTCGGCTTCGCGCTGGCGCAGTTTCCGGTGGGATGGGCGCTCGACCGGATCGGGCCGCGGCGCACGGCGGGCGTGCTGCTGGCCGGCGCGGGCGGGGGCGGGGCGCTGATGTTTGCGGCCGCGACATCGCCCGGCTGGGTGATGGCCGCGATGGTGCTGATCGGGGTCGGCTGCGCGCCGGTGCTGATGGCGGCCTATTACATCCTTGCCCGCAGCTTTCCGGCCGCGGTCTTCGCGACCCTCGCGGGCGTGCTCGTGGGGGTGGGGAGCCTCGGCAACCTCGCAGCCGCGCTGCCGCTCGCCTGGGCGATCGAGGTCTTCGGCTGGCGCGCGGCGCTCGTCGGGCTGGCGGCGCTGACGGTGGGCGCGGGCGCGGCGATCCTGATCGTGGTGCGCGACCCGCCGATGCTCGCGCAGGCGGCCGCGCCGGGGGGCTACGGGCGCATCCTGCGCACGCCGGGGCTCTGGCTCTTCATCCTGTTCGCGATGGTCAGCTACGCCCCCGCTGCGGGCATCCGGGGCCTCTGGGCGGGGCCCTATGCGGCCGGCGTCCTCGGCCTCGACGTGGCAGGCGTCGGGCAGGTCGCGCTCGGGATGGCGGTCGCGATGATCGTCGGCAATCTGGCCTACGGGCCGCTCGACCGCGTCTTCGGCACGCGCAAGTTCGTGGCGCTGGGCGGCAGCCTGGCCTGCGTGGCGGCGGCGGGCGCGCTCGCGATCATGCCCCAGCCGGGGGTGGCGGCGGCGGTCGCGCTCCTGATCGCGGTCGGGCTTTTCGGCAGCACCTATCCGATGATGATGGCGCACGGGCGCGCCTTCTTTCCGCCCGAACTGACGGGGCGGGGGGTGACGCTGATCAACGCCTTCTGCCTGGGCGGGGTGGGGGTGTTCCAGATCGTCTCGGGGCGGGTGCATGGCGCGGCGCTGGCGGCGGGGGCCGAAGCGGCGGCCGCCTTCGGCGCGGTCTTCGCCTTCTTCGCGGGGATCCTCGCGCTTGGCTGCATCGCCTATCTCTTCGTGCCCGACCGCACCGACTAGCGCCCCTTTCGCGCGCATCCGCGATGCGCTAATCCCCCCCTGCCGCTCAGGGAGGCAGGAATGGGCTATCGGGTCGTCGTCGCGGGTGCCACGGGCAATGTGGGCCGGGAAATGCTGAACATCCTCGCGGAGCGGGAGTTTCCCGTCGATGCGATCGCGGCGCTCGCGTCGCGCCGGTCGATCGGGACCGAGGTCAGCTTCGGCGAGCGCACGCTCAAATGCCAGGACATCGAGGGCTTCGACTTCGAGGGCTGGGACATCGCGCTCTTCGCCATCGGCTCCGAGGCAACCAAGACCTATGCCCCCCGCGCCGCCGGGGCGGGTTGCATCGTGATCGACAACTCCTCGCTCTATCGCTACGACCCGCGCGTGCCCCTCGTCGTGCCCGAGGTGAACCCCGAGGCGGTCGAGGGCTATCGCGAGCGCAACATCATCGCCAACCCCAACTGCTCGACCGCGCAGATGGTCGTGGCGCTGAAGCCGCTGCACGACCGCGCACGCATCAAGCGGGTCGTCGTCGCCACCTACCAGTCGGTTTCCGGCGCCGGCAAGGAGGGGATGGACGAACTCTGGGACCAGACCAAGGGCATCTTCGTGCCGGGGCAGGAGGTCGCGCCCAAGAAGTTCTCCAAGCAGATCGCCTTCAACGTCATTCCCCACATCGACGTCTTCCTCGACGACGGCTCGACCAAGGAGGAATGGAAGATGGTGGCCGAGACCAAGAAGATCCTCGACCCCGCGATCAGGGTCACCGCGACCTGCGTGCGCGTGCCGGTCTTCGTCGGCCACTCCGAGGCCGTCAACATCGAGTTCGAGGATTTCCTCGACGAGGACGAGGCGCGCGAGATCCTGCGCGAGGCGCCGGGCGTGCTGGTCGTCGACAAGCGCGAGCCGGGCGGCTACGTCACCCCCATCGAATGCGTGGGCGATTATGCGACCTATGTCAGCCGCATCCGTCAGGACAGCACGATCGAGAACGGGCTGTCGATGTGGATCGTGTCGGACAACCTGCGCAAGGGTGCCGCCCTCAATGCCGTGCAGATCGCCGAGACGCTCGGCAACCGCTGCCTGCGCAAGGGCTGAAGGGCCTTGCGGGGCGGCCCGCGCGGCCCCAGATCAGGCGGGCGGGTCGTGGGGCGCCCGCGGGGAGCAGGAACATGAGCGTCACGCGCGCCGAGGTCGAGGCGGTTCTGGATGGGGTGGCGCTGCCGGCGGGCGGCTCCCTCGGGGCGGCGGGCATCGTGCGCGCCCTCGTGGTCGAGGGCGGCGCGGTGCGATTCGTGATCGAGGTCGATCCGGCCGAGGCGAAGGCCATGGAGCCCGTGCGCGCCTTGGCCGAGGCCCGGGTGCGCGCCATGCCCGGCGTGCAGTCGGTGCAGGTGGCGATGACCGCCCACAGCGCGCCCAAGGCGCCGCCCTCGCTCAAGGTCGGGGGGCATCCGACGCCGCAGGCGGGCCCCCTCGCGGTGCCGGGGGTGGCGCGCATCATCGCGGTCGCATCTGGCAAGGGGGGGGTCGGCAAATCGACCGTCGCGGCGAACCTCGCCGTGGCCCTCGCGCGCGAGGGGCGCAGGACGGGCCTGCTCGATGCCGACATCTACGGGCCGAGCCAGCCGCGCATGATGGGGGTGACGGGCCGCCCGGCCTCGCCCGACGGCAAGACGATCCTGCCGCTCGAGGGCCACGGCGTGACGGTCATGTCGCTCGGCCTCATGCTGCGCGAGGGCGAGGCGGTGGTCTGGCGCGGCCCGATGCTGATGGGAGCGCTGCAACAGATGCTCTTTCAGGTGAAATGGGGCGATCTCGACGTGCTCGTGGTCGACCTGCCGCCCGGCACCGGCGACGTGCAGCTGACGCTCTGCCAGAAGACCCCGCTCGGGGGGGCGATCGTCGTCTGCACGCCGCAGGATGTGGCGCTGCTCGATGCGCGCAAGGGCATCGACATGTTCCGCAAGCTCGGGACACCGATCCTCGGGTTGGTCGAGAACATGTCGACGCATGTCTGCTCGAACTGCGGGCATGAGGAGCACATCTTCGGCCACGGCGGGGTTGCGCGCGAGGCCGAGGCGCTCGGCGTGCCGCTCTTGGCCGAGATCCCGCTCCATATCGATATCCGACTGTCGGGCGACGCGGGCGTGCCCGTCGTCGTCGCGGACCCCGAGGGGGCACAGGCGCGCGCCTTTCGCGACCTCGCGCGCCGGCTGATCGCGGCGGGTGCGGTCTGATCAGTAGATGTAGCGGATCTGGTCGCTCCAGAACCGCTCCATCCGGCGCAGCGCGAAGGTCACCGCCTCGAGCGTCGGGGCCTCGATGAGGTCGCGATCGCGGATCAGGACGGCGTGGCGGGCAAAGAGCGCGGCGAGCATGGTCCGGACCTCGAACCCCTTGTCGCTCAGCCGGACCCTGACCGACCGGCGGTCGGCGTTCGAGCGTTGTTGCTGCATGTAGCCCAGATCGACGAGCTTCTTGAGGTTGTAGCTCACGTTCGAGCCCTGGTAATAGCCGCGCGAGCGCAACTCGCCCACGCTGAGTTCCGCCGCCGCGACGTTGTAGAGCAGCAACGCCTGCACGGGGTTGATCTCCTCGATGCGCAACCGCTCGAATTCATCCTTGATGAGGTCGAGCAGCAGCCGGTGCAGTCGCTCGAGCAGGCCAAGCACCTCAAGATAGTGATCGCCCGATTCGTCAGGGCAGGCATTTCGGGTGATGTCAGACTGCGGCATCCTTGCCCCTCCGGCTTCGCTGGTCCGGGGCAGAATCGGGTGCAATCGCCAAGATTGGGTAAATGACCGCTAATTCCTTCGGGTGTCCGCGGCGTGCCGGCGCAGGGCATCGATCATGGATGCATGGCGGGCGGGCGGGGCGACCTGCCCCATCACCCAGGCCAGCAGGTCGGTATCCTCCTCGGCGATGAGGGCCTCGAACGCCGCGACCCCGGCGGGCGGCATCGCGCCGAGCCGGGCATCGGCGAAAGGCCCGAGGATGAGGTCCATCTCGCGCGTGCCGCGCCGCCAGGCGCGCAGCCGCAGCCGCCGAAGCCGGATGGCGTCATCTTCGGTCACTGCGGATCTCCCGAAGGCCGATCGAGGATCGCGCGCAGACGACGCTCGGCGCGCGCGACACGGTCGCCAAGCTGGCTGGCATCGGCCCCGAGCCGCCGCAACTCGGCCAGCACCGCGCGTGCCTCGGGCGCCCTGTCCCGACCGTCCGGGCCTTCGGGGCCGTCGCCCTCGCCGGTCAGAAGCCATCTGATCGAGACGCCGAGCACGCCCGACACCATCTGCAGGCGGTTCGCGCGCGGCTCTGACCGGTCGTCCTCCCAGTTGCGCAAGGTCTCGATCCGCACGCCGAGCGCACGCGCCAGCCCGACCTGCGACATCCCCTGCGCCTCGCGCGCTCCTGCCAGACGGTCGCCGAAGGTCGTCTTGTCGGGATCGAACCAATCGTCGTCGGTGCGGGGCGGGGCGGGTTGGATGTCGGTCATCGGTTCTCCCTTTGCATGGCGCCGGTCGTCCTTGAAGCCGGGCGCCGCCAAGCCTAGAAGACCCGCGCGCAGATTCCAACCCGAGGCCGCCATGCCCTTCCTGTCCGACACGCTGTCGCGCGTGAAACCCTCGCCCACCATCGCCGTCACGAGCAAGGCGCAAGAGCTTGCGCGCCAGGGGCGCGACATCATCGGCCTCGGCGCGGGCGAGCCCGACTTCGACACGCCGCAGAACATAAAGGACGCGGCCAAGCGCGCGATCGACGAGGGGCGGACGAAATACACCGCCGTCGACGGCATCCCCGAACTCAAGGCCGCGATCGTGGCGAAGTTCGCGCGCGAGAACGGCATCACCTACACGCCCGCCGAGATCACGGTGGGCACGGGCGGCAAGCAGGTGCTCTATAACGCCTTCGTCGCGACGCTGAACCCGGGCGACGAGGTCATCATCCCCGCCCCCTACTGGGTCAGCTATCCCGACATGGTGCTGCTCGCGGGCGGGACGCCCGTAGCCATCGAATGCCCGATCGAGACGGGCTTCAAGCTGACGGCCGCGCAACTCGAGGCCGCGATCACGCCGCGCACCAAGTGGTTCATCTTCAACTCGCCCTCGAACCCCACGGGCGCGGGCTACACGCGGGCAGAGCTGAAGGCGCTGACCGACGTGCTGATGCGCCACCCGCATGTCTGGGTGCTGACGGACGACATGTACGAGCATCTGGTGTTCGACGATTTCGAATTCTGCACGCCCGTGCAGGTCGAGCCGGGGCTGAAGGGCCGCACGCTGACCTGCAACGGGGTGTCGAAGGCCTATGCCATGACGGGCTGGCGCATCGGCTATGCCGGCGGGCCCGAGAGCCTCATCAAGGCGATGGCCAAGGTGCAGTCGCAATCGACCTCGAACCCCTGCACGATCAGCCAGTGGGCGGCGGTCGAGGCGCTGAACGGCCCGCAGGACTATATCCGCGAGAGCCGCAAGGTGTTCGAGCGGCGGCGCAACCTGGTCGTGGGGATGCTCAACCAGTGCCCGGGCATCGTCTGCCCGGTGCCCGAGGGGGCATTCTATGTCTATCCCTCCATCGCGGGGCTGATCGGGCGGACCTCGGCCGGCGGCACGAAGATCGCGACGGACGAGGATTTTGCGGCCGCCCTCCTCGAGGAGACGGGGGTGGCGGTGGTGTTCGGCGCGGCCTTCGGCCTCTCGCCCGCCTTCCGCATCAGCTATGCGACCTCGGACGAGGTGCTGTCGGATGCCTGCACGCGCATCCGGGGCTTCTGCAACGGGCTGCGCTAGGGGTCACGGGCGGGGCGGCGCCCCACCGCCCGCTCAGTCGCGCCAGCGCACCGCGGTGAGGTCGATGGCCGGGGCGGGCGAGTTTTCCCACAGCCCCTCGATCTTGGCATTCGCAACGCCCGTCTTGGCCAGCTGGAAGAGATACGCGTTGACGTGGTCCTCGGCGATCATGCGCTGGGCGGCGTGCAGGAGTTCGGTGCGCTTCGCGGGTTCAGCCGTCGCCGCCAACGCATCCATGATCGCCACGAACTCGGGCCGGCCATACTGGAAGTAATAGTCGGGCCGGGCATAGATGCCGATGTCGGCGGGTTCGACATGGCTCACGATCGTTAGGTCGAAGTCCTTGGCGGTGAATACCTGTTCGAGCCATTGCGCCCATTCGACGTTCGCGATCTCGGTCTCGATCCCGACCGCGCGCAGCTGAGCCGCGATGATCTCGCCGCCCCGGCGGGCATAGGAGGGGGGCGGCAGCGCAAGCCGCAGCCGCAGCCCCGTCTGCCCCGCTTCGGCCAGAAGCGCCCTGGCCCCCTCGGGGTCGTGGGGCGAGAGCGCCGTCAGGTCGAGGTAATCGGGGTTGTGGGGGGCGAAATGCGTCCCGATCGGGGTGCCATAGCCGAACATCGCGCCGTCGATCACCGCCTGCCGGTCGATCGCGAGCGCGATCGCCCGCCGCACCCGCTGATCCGAGAGCGCCGGCGCCTTGTTGTTCATGGCAAGGATCGTCTCGCCCTCGGTCGAGCCCACGATCACCGCAAAGCGCGGATCGGCCGCGAATTGCGCGAGCGTCTCGGGGGCGGGAAAGACCGGGAAGGCATCGACATCGCCCGCCATCATCGCGGCATAGGCGGCCGTCGGGTCGGAGATGAACTTGAACGTCGCGCGCGCGAGCGCCGGTGCCGCGCCCCAATAGTCGGGGTTGGCAACCAGCTCCACCCGGTCGCCCTGCACCCAGCGATCAAGGCGGAAGGGGCCGGTGCCGACGGGGGCGGTGGCGTTGGTGGCTGCGGACTCGGGCGCCATGATGACGGCATCGCCCCACGCCATGTTCCAGTCGAACGCCCCATTGGGTGCCCCGAGCCGCACCCGCACCGTGAGGGGGTCGATGACCTCGACCTCGGTGATGCCGGCGAAGAGCTGCTTTTGCGCGTTGGTCGACCCCTCGCCCCGCGCGCGGTCGAGGCTGAACTTGACGTCCTCGGCGTCAAAACCCGTGCCGTCATGGAACCGCACGCCCGCACGCAGGCGGAACGTCCAGACGGCGCCGCCCTCGGACACCTCCCAGCTTTCGGCGAGCCCAGGGCGGACCGAGCCGTCGGGGCCAAAGCGCGTCAGCCCCTCGTAGAGGTTGGCATAGGTCACCTCGCGGATCGCCGCCGCCGCCCCCGTCGTTGGGTCGAGGTTCGGCGGTTCGAGCTGCATGCCGATGGTGATCGATTGCGGCGCGGCGGCGGCCGCTCCGGCCGACAGCACGAGTGCCGCCACGGCGCGCCTCAGGTTGTGGAACATCTCGCGGCCCCCGTCTTTCGCGCCGCATATCCGCACAATCGCGGCCGAAATTCAAGCGTCAGCCACCCGGCTTTTTCTCCGCGAGGTCGCCTTCGACCTCGGCCCGCATGTCGGCAAGCTGCTGGTCGGTGAAATCGAAACGCTCCCGGAGCCGGGCAAGCTCGGCCTCTTCCTGCCTTGAGATCTTGCCGTCCTTAAGCGCCGCGCGCAGTTCCGCCTCGTAGACCACACGGCGCCGCGCCACCTGATTGGCAAAGGACGACGCGACAATGCCTGTCAGCATAGCGACCGTCGAGACCCCGAGAAAGGCGGTGAAGACGCTGATCACCCGCCCGATCGGGGTAACGGGCGAGACATCGCCGTAACCCACGGTCGTCAGCGTGATCGCCGACCAGTACATCGCATGCGGGATCGAGACGAATTTCTCGGGCTGCACCTCTCCCTCGGCATAGAACATGAGCGCGGAGGTGAGCGTGAGCGCGATCGACAGCAGATAGAGTGTCGCGCCGAAGGCGCGGCGCTCGGCGCGCACCGCCTCGACCAGATCCTCGATCGCTGTGGAATAGTGCGAGAGCTTGAGCAGTCGCACGAGGCGCAGGATGCGCAGCACGCGCAGATCGAGGCCAGGGAATAGGAATTGCAGATAGAAGGGCAGGATTGCGACGAGGTCGACGATGCCGCCAAAGCTCAGCAGATAGGCGCGCCGCCCCTGCCACGCCCGCCCCTCGCCGAAACGTGCGCCCGCCGACCAGAGCCGCAGCAGGAACTCGACCGTGAAGAAGGCGATGCTGAAGATCTCGAACGTGACGAAGACGGCATGCTTTTCCATCTCGATCGCTGGCACGGTCTCGAGAACGACCGCGATCACATTGAGCACGACCATGAGCGTGATGACCCTGTCGCACCAGATGCTCGCCCGGTCGCCATCCTCGCCCTTGTCGAGGATTTCCATGGTCCGGCGTTGGATCTTGTTCATGCCATCTTCCCGTCCGACGGGCTCGCACCCCAACCGCGAGTTGTTTGGCATCAAATTGATTTCAAATCACCCGAAATCTTTCACGCGCCCGGCGCGACGGACGGCGGCCCGAAGCGCGCGATCATGCGCGCGCGGATCTGGTCGCGCGTCTGGCGATAGGCCGCGAGCTTCGCCTCGCGCCCCTCGCCGAGCCCCGTCGGATCGAGCACGGGCCAGTATTCGACCTCGAGGTGGAAGTGCCGCGTGAGCTCGAGCGCCATGCGCTGGCTCGCGGGCGAGAGCGCGATCACGAGATCGAACTGCGAGAGGTCGTCGCCCCACTGGTGCATGTCCTCGAAGCTGCGCGCGCGGTGGCGCGAAAGCTCGATGCCAAGCTCGGCGCAGACCGAAACGGCAAAGCCGTCGATGTCCATGTCGCTGCGCACCCCCGCGGACTGGACATAGCAGGCCCGACCGTAGAGCTTCTTCATCAACCCCTCGGCCATGGGCGAGCGCACGGCGTTGTGGTCGCAGCAGAAGAGGACCGAGGCTGGCAGCGCCCGCTCCACCCCTAGCCCCAGTGCAGGACGCAGATGAGGGTGAAGAGGCGCCGCGCCGTGTCGATGTCGACCTCGGCCTTGCCCTCGAGCCGTTCCTGCAAGACGCGCGCGCCCTCGTTGTGGATGCCGCGGCGCGCCATGTCGATCGTCTCGATCTGGCTCGGCGGCAGGCGCTTCACCGCGTCGAAATAGCTCTCGCAGATCTGGAAATAATCCTTCACCACCTGCCGGAACGGCCCAAGCGAGAGGTGGAACGCCCCGACGGGTACCGCATCCTCGGTCGCGACCTCGACGACAAGCCGCCCCTCGCGGATCGCAAGCCCGAGGCGATAGGGTCCGGGCTGCGCGCCGCGCCCCTCGCGCGCGGGCAGGGCAAAGCTGTTGTCCTCGAGCAGATCGAAGATCGCGACGCGGCGTTCCTGCTCGATCTCGGGCGTGGGCGCGGCAAGGCCCCGCTCGTCGATGTCGATGTGGCAGATGCGGTTCATGGTCGTGGCCGTGCTGACGTGCATCCTCAGGTGATGCCCGACCCCGCCGCCAGAGGCAAGGCGCCTCAGCCCGCTACCACCCCGAAGGCGATGAGGGCGATGGCCGCCGGCCAAAGCGCGCGCATCGCCCCAACGGGCGGAACCGCCCAGACGGCGGCCATGGCGATCCCCATCGCCGCCGCGACCGGCACCGCCCCCGCGTGGAGCCCCCAGGTCGCGACACCCGCGATCGCGACCGCGCCAAGCGCAAAGGGCAGCCCGATCCACAACCCGCGCCCGCCGCGCGTGGCCCAGATCGGGGCATGGGCCGCATGGCCCGCGGGCATCTCCGCGCCATCCCGGCCAAACCACCCCGTCAGGATCCCCAACGGCACCGCCAAGCCAAGAAAGGTCGCCGCCTGCCCCTGCGTCTCGGGTGGAACCACCGCGATCATGGCCGCGAACCAGCCGAGCCCGGATACCAGCGCGCGCCGGAACCGCAGCCCCGGCAACCCCGCCCGAAGTGCCCCCTCGGCCTCGAGACCGGCCTGCAGATTGATCCAGCCAAGCATCAGCCCCGCCACAAGGGCCGCCGCCGCCACCGCCGCATCCCGCGCGGCCGACCACGCCACGAGGGCCATGAGCCCGGCAATGACCA
>CAYYJB010000009.1:0-4781 GCA_964472135.1 uncultured Gemmobacter sp. | reverse complement strand
GCCGCATCCCGCGCGGCCGACCACGCCACGAGGGCCATGAGCCCGGCAATGACCACCGCAAACCCCGCCGGGTGGCGCCGGATAAATGTCTGAAACCCTTCGGCCATCCTATGCCCCGTCCCGGCGGTACAATCATGCCCCGAGAAATCGTCGCAATCCTAGCCTTCGCCGTTCAGCGCCGCAAGCCGCGCCCGCACCGAGGCCGCATGCGCCCCGAGCCCCTCGCTGTCGGCAAGCCGCGCCGCCGCCGGCCCGATCGCGCGCATGGCCTCGGGCCCGAGCCGCGTGATCGTGGTCCGCTTCATGAAATCGAGAACGGAGAGCCCCGAGGAAAACCGCGCCGTCCGCGCGGTCGGCAGCACATGGTTCGGCCCCGCGACATAATCCCCCATCGCCTCGGGCGTCCACGCCCCGAGGAATATCGCCCCCGCATGGCGGATCCGCGCCGCCACCGCCTCGGGATCGGCCGTCTGGATGTGCAGATGCTCGGGCGCGAAACGCTCCGCGATCGCCGCCGCCTCGGCCATGTCCCGCACGAGGATGATCGCGCCATGATCGCGCCAGCTCGCCCCCGCGATATCACGCCGCGGCAAGTCAGCGAGCGCAACCTCCACCGCGGCCGCGACCGCGCGCGCAAGCTCGGCGCTGTCGGTGACGAGGATCGCGCGCGCCACCGCATCATGCTCGGCCTGCGCCAGCAGGTCGAGCGCCACCCACGCCGGATTGGCTCCCCCATCCGCGATGACGAGGATCTCCGACGGGCCCGCGATCGAATCGATCCCGACCTGCCCGTGCACCTGCCGCTTGGCCGCCGCCACATAGGCATTCCCGGGCCCGGTGATCTTGTCGACGGGCGCGATCGTCTCCGTGCCATAGGCAAGCGCCGCGATCGCCTGCGCCCCCCCGATCCGATAGATCGTCTCCACCCCCGCGAGCCGCGCCGCGAGGAGGACGAGCGGATTGACAGCCCCGCCCGGCGTCGGACAGGCGATCACCAGCCGCTCCACCCCGGCAACCTGCGCCGGGATCGCATTCATGAGCACCGAGGATGGATAAGAGGCGGTCCCTCCGGGCACATAGAGCCCCGCCGACCCGACCGCCGTCCAGCGCCAGCCAAGCTCCGCCCCATCGGCATCGCGCCACCGCGCATCCTCGGGCCGCTGACGCGCGTGATAGTCCCGGATCCGCGCCGCCGCCTGCTCGAGCGCGGCGCGCTCGGCCCGCCCGACCGACGCGCAGGCAGCATCGATCTCGCCTTGCGGGAACGCCAGCTCGCGCGCCGTCAGCGCCAACCGGTCGAGGCGTCCGGTCCAGTCGATGACCGCCCGATCCCCCCTGGCCCGAACATCGGCGATGATCTCCGCCACCGCCGCGTCGACCTCGGCCTTCGTCTCACGCCCATCGGCTAGCAACACCCCCAGCCGAACCTCGAAATCAGGATCCTGTCGTGTCAGCAAGCGGGCCACATCATACCTCCCAGCCGGGAAGCCACGCCCTAGCCAAGCCTCGCCCCGCCGGCAAGCCCGCTTCGACGAGGACGGGGGGCGCTGCCCCCCGAACCCCCCGGGGTATTTCATCCAAGATGATGAGCAGCGCGCATGTCATCATCTTGGCAAAAATACCCCCGGGGGAGCCGCCCCAAGGGCGGCGCGGGGGGCAGCGCCCCCCGCCCTTCAGTCTTTTGGGTCGGCAACGTTGTGCGAAGGTGCGCGCCCCGTCGACGCGCGCCATGGCGGGGAGACGTCGCGCAGCACGAGGTCGACGCATTCGACGGTCAGGCGGAGCGCGCCATCGCCCGCGAGGTGGATGGTCAGCGTGGCGGTTCCGTCATGGCCGCGGGAATGGTCGATCGCGAGGATCGAGAGAATCGTGTCGGGGTGGTCCTTGCCGATCCCCTGCGCCTCGACCCGCAGCACGTCGCCGATGGCAAGGAGACTGCGGACGCGGGCTGGCGCATCGGGCGGCGTGTCGGCGCGGGGTTCCCAGCAGAAACGGTTGAGGAGAAGCGCAAGGCGCCGGCGGCGGCGGTCGTAGCGGACCTGGGCGGGCGTCAGGAGGGCATCCTGCACGAGGGCCGAGATGACGGCGAGGTCCTCGGCATCGGTCGCGAGCAGGACGGGCGCGGCGGGGGCGGAGGGGGCGCCATCCTCGAAGCGGGCGTCGTCGGTCATCCCGGCCTCATTCGCTGACCCGTTCGATCCGGGCGCCGACGGCGCCGAGCTTGGCCTCGAGGCGCTCGTAGCCGCGGTCGAGGTGGTAGACGCGCTTGACGAGCGTCTCGCCCTCGGCCGCGAGCCCCGCGAGGATGAGCGAGACCGAGGCGCGCAGGTCGGTGGCCATGACCGGCGCGCCGCGCAGCCGCTCGACCCCCTGCACGCGGGCGGTGCCGCCCTGGACCTCGATGCGGGCGCCCATTCGGGCAAGCTCGGGGGCGTGCATGAAGCGGTTCTCGAAGATGCGTTCCTCGAGGACCGACACGCCCGACGCGGTCGCGAGATGGGCCATCATCTGGGCCTGCAGGTCGGTCGGGAAACCCGGGAAGGGGGCGGTCGCGACATCGACGGAGCGGATGCGCGCAGGGCCCCGGCTGACGCGCAGGCCCGTCGCGGTCTCGGCGATCTCGACCCCGGTGGCGGCGAGTTTCTCGGCGAAGGCCGCGACGAGGTCGATCCGGCCGCCCGCGAGTTCGACGCTGCCGCCGGCGATGGCGGGGGCGAGCATGTAGGTGCCGAGTTCGATCCGGTCGAGCACGACGCGGTGGGTCGCGCCGCCAAGGGCCGCCACGCCCTCGATCTCGATCGTGTCGCTGCCCTCGCCCGAAATCCTCGCCCCCATCCGGCGCAGGCACTGCGCGAGGTCGACGATCTCGGGTTCGCGGGCGGCGTTGCGCAGGACGGTGGTGCCGCGGGCGAGGGTGGCGGCCATGAGCGCGTTCTCGGTCGCGCCGACCGAGACGAAGGGAAAATCGACGACCGCGCCGCGCAGCCCGCCCGCGGGGGCGCGGGCGTGGATGTAGCCCTCGCGAAGGTCCATCTCGGCGCCCATCGCCTCGAGCGCCCTGAGGTGGAGATCGACCGGGCGGGCGCCGATGGCGCAGCCGCCGGGCAGCGACACCTCGGCCCGGCCGAAGCGCGCGAGCAGCGGGCCCAGCACGAGGACCGAGGCGCGCATCTTGCGCACGATGTCGTAATCGGCCCGCTGGCTCGTGACATCATGGGAAGAGAGCGCCAGCACCTGCCCGCCCTGCAGCGACTGCACCTCGGCGCCGAGCGACTGGAGGAGCTGCGTCATGGTGCGGATGTCCGACAGGCGCGGCGCGTTGGTGAGCGTGAGCGGCTCGTCGGTCAGGAGCGTCGCGGGCATGAGCGTGAGGCAGGCGTTCTTGGCGCCCGCGATCGGGATCGTGCCGTTCAGTTCGGTGCCGCCCCGCACGAGGATCGCGTCCATCTCAGCCCTTCCCTTCGCCCCTGCCCGCCGCCTCGGCCTGACCTGCCGCTGCGACCGTTTCGCCGCGCTTGCGCGCCTGCGCCTTGCGGCGGGCGAGATTGGCCTTGAGCGCGGCCTTGAGGCGCGCGTCGCGGTCCTCGGCGGGCTGGGGCGGGCGGGGCGGTTTCATGCGGCCTCTCTAAACCTTCGGGGCGCGAGCGTCCAGATTGCGGCGCGCGGGGCATGCGGCTAGGATCGCGAAATCGGTGACGGGGAGAGGCGATGAGCGTCAATCACATCAGGCCATGGCGCAACATCTATCGGCGCGCCTCGCGCAAGATCATGGTGGGCAAGGTGGCCGTGGGGGGGGATGCGCCGATCTCGGTGCAGACGATGACGAACACGCCCACGACCGATGTCGCCGCCACCATCGCGCAGGTGCAGGCGGCGGCGATCGCGGGTGCCGACATCGTGCGCGTCTCGACGCCCGACGAGGCGAGCACGCGCGCGCTGGCCGAGATCGTGCGCGAAAGCCCGGTGCCGATCGTGGCCGACATCCATTTCCACTATCGCCGCGCGATCGAGGCGGCCGAGGCGGGTGCTGCCTGCCTGCGCATCAACCCCGGCAACATCGGCAGTGCCGAGCGCGTGCGCGAGGTGGTGCGCGCGGCGCGCGACCACGGCTGTTCGATCCGGATCGGCGTCAACGCCGGCAGCCTCGAGAAGCACCTGCTCGAGAAATACGGCGAGCCCTGCCCGGATGCGATGGTCGATTCCGCCCTCGACCACATCAAGCTCTTGCAGGACAACGACTTTCACGAGTTCAAGATCTCGTGCAAGGCCTCCGACGTGTTCCTTGCGGCGGCGGCCTATCAGAAGCTTGCCGAGGCGACCGACGCGCCCATCCACCTCGGCATCACCGAGGCGGGCGGGATGGTGTCGGGCACCGTCAAATCGGCGATCGGGCTTGGCAACCTGCTCTGGATGGGGATCGGCGACACGATCCGCGTCTCGCTCTCGGCCGATCCGGTCGAGGAGGTCAAGGTCGGGTTCGAGATCCTCAAGTCGCTCGGGCTGCGCCACCGGGGGGTGACGATCATCTCCTGCCCCTCCTGCGCGCGGCAGGGGTTCGACGTGATCCGCACCGTCTCGGTCCTCGAGGAGCGGCTCGCCCATGTCACGACGCCCATGAGCCTGTCGATCATCGGCTGCGTGGTGAACGGCCCCGGAGAGGCGCTGATGACCGATGTGGGCTTTACCGGCGGGGGGGCGGGGTCGGGGATGGTCTATCTGGCGGGGCGGCAGAGCCACAAGATGGACAACGCCCGCATGATCGACCACATCGTCGAGCTGGT
>CAYYJB010000008.1:0-50626 GCA_964472135.1 uncultured Gemmobacter sp. | reverse complement strand
TTCTACCAACGAGGGAAAACATGAAGAAGATTCTGTTCGCTACCACTGCCCTGGTCCTCTCGGCCGGCGTGGCTGCCGCCGAAATGAAGCTCACCGGCAACGGCCGCATGGGCATCGTCTATGACGACGCTCTGGTCGGCGACCTTAAGACCCAGTTCAACAGCCGCTTCCGCGCGGTCTTCACCGGCTCGGGCACGACCGATGGCGGCATCGGCTTCGGCGGCACGATCCGCGCGGACAATGCCTCGAACGGCGCCTCGGGCACCGCGGGCAACGTCTTCGTCTCGGGCGCCTTCGGCAAGGTGACGATGGGCGACATCGACTCCGCGCTCGAGAACGCGGTCGGCGACCTCGCGGGCGTCTGCTATGTCGGTTGCGGCGACGGCAACGAGTTCGGCTTCAACGGCGGCGGCGACGACGAGGGCGCGCTGTGGTCCTACACGCTCGACAACTTCGGCATCCACGCCTCGCTCGGCCAGCGCGTCGCCGGCAAGGATGAGGCTTCGGCGGCCGTGACCTTCTCGATGGCTCCGGTCTCGATCGGTGCCGGTATCAGCCAGGACGGCGGCAAGTCGCAGGCGGGCGTCAGCGTCTCGGGCGATCTGGGCGGCGCGACCGTCAAGGTCGGCTATCTGAGCAACGACAAGGCCGCCGGCAGCGACGTCAAGACGGAAATCGGCCTTTCGGTTTCCGCCTCGATCGGGACGGCCAAGGTCTCGGCCTATGGCCGCCAGACCGAAGCCGCGAACGACACCAAGACGCAGTATACCGGCATCGGCGTCTCGCAGAGCCTCGGTGGCGGTGCGACCCTCGCGGGTGGCGTGGCCGACGTCGCGGGCAAGTCGAAGGCCGACCTCGGCCTGACCTTCTCGTTCTGATCCGGACGACCCATCACCACGAAGGAGCGGGCCTTGCGCCCGCTCCTTTGCGTTTCAGACGGGCTCGCCCGCGTCGAGGCGCGCGAACACCTCGGCCGCGGCGGCGCGCAGCATGGCCTTGCGCCCCTCGGCCATCGCATCCCAGACGCGCAGCATCTGCCCCATGCGCGGGTTCGCCGCCCAGCGGGCGCGGTGGCGCAGGATGAAATCCCAGTAGAGCGCCGTCATCGGGCAGGGCGGGCGGGTGCCCTCGGCCTTCGGATCATAGGCGCAGCCGCGGCAATGGTCCGACATCCGCGCGACATAGGCCCCCGACGCCGCATAGGGCTTCGATGCCAGCACCCCGCCATCGGCAAAGAGCGCCATACCGAGCGTGTTCGGCGCCTCGACCCATTCGAAGGCATCGACATAGACCGCCAGATACCACTCATGCACCGCCCGCGGCGCGATCCCGGCCAGAAGCGCGAAATTGCCCGTGATCATCAGCCGCTGGATGTGGTGGGCATAGGCCAGATCGCGCGTCTGGCCCACGGCGGCCGCCATGCAGGCCATGCGCGTGGGCCCGCCCCAATAGACGGCCGGCAGCGGCCGTTCCGCACCCAGCGCATTGCGCGCGGTATAGTCGGGGCCCGAGATCGCCCAGATGCCGCGGACATATTCGCGCCAGCCGATGATCTGGCGGATGAAGCCCTCGGCGGCCTCGATCGGGGCGCGGCCGGCGCGCCACTCGGCCTCGACCCGCCGGCAGAGATCGAGCGGGTCGAGCAGCCCGAGGTTCAGGGGCGCCGAGATCAGCGCGTGCGAGAGGAACGGATCGTCCGTCAGCATCGCGTCCTGCTCGGCGCCGAAGCGCGGCAGGCGATGGGTGAGGAAATCGGCAAAGGCCGCCTCGGCGTCGGCGCGCGTCACCGGATGGGCGAAGCCCTCGAGCCGGCCGAAACGGCCCGCGAAGCGCGCCGCGACCAGATCGAGCACCTCGCGCGTGACCGCGTCGGGGGCAAAGCGCAGCGGCGGGCGGCGCCAGAGGTCGGGGCGGGCGGGTTTGCGGTTCTCGGCATCGAAGTTCCAGCGCCCCCCGGCCGGGGCGTCGCCCTCCATCATCAACCCGGTGCGGCGGCGCATGTCGCGATAGAACCACTCCATCCGCATCACCTTGCGCCCCTCGGCCCAGCGGGCGAAATCGGCCTCGGGGCAGAGGAAGCGGTCATCGGGCAGAAGGCGCAGCGGCAGGGGGCAATCGCCCAGCGCCGAAATCAGCCGCCAGTCGCCGGGCCTCGTCGCGATCACCTCCTGCGCGCCGGTCTCGGCCGCGCGGCGGATCAGCTCGCCGGTGATCGACTGGCTGTTTTCCGGATCATCGAGGGTCGAATAGGCCACGCGCCAGCCCGCCGCGCGCAACTCGGCCGCGAAATGGCGCATCGCCGAGAGGATGAGGGCGATCTTCTGCGGGTGATGGGGGACGTCCGTCGCCTCGGCCATGACCTCGGCCATCACGACGATGTCGCGCGCCCGGTCGCCCGCCCGCAGCGCGGCCATACCGGGCGAGAGCTGATCGCCCAGCACGAGGATCAGGCGCGGGGCTACCACGGCACGGGCTGCCCGGCCCAGTCGAAGAAGCCGCCCGTGTCGGCGGGCGAGAGCCCCTCGATCACGCGCAAGAGGTTCGCCGCCGCCTCGGCCGGGGCGACGGCCGGATGGGTGCCGAGGTGGCGCGCGCTCAACCCCGTCGCGACGGTGCCGGGGTGGAGGGCGGCGAGGATCGCCTGCGGATGGCTGCGCGCGACCTCGACCGAGGCGGTACGGATGAGCTGGTTGAGCGCGGCCTTGGACGCGCGATAGGAATACCACCCGCCGAGCCGGTTGTCGCCGATCGACCCCACCCGCGCCGAGAGCGCCGCGAACACCGCCCGCCCGCCCCGCGGCATCAGCCGCAGCGCGTGCTTGAGGACAAGTGCCGGCCCCGTGGCATTGAGCGCGAATTCGGCGGCCATCGCGGCGGGGTCGAGCGCGCGCAGGCTCTTTTCCGGCGCGCCCGCCACCCCGAGGCCGCCGGTCGCGACGAGGATCAGATCGAACGGCCCCTGAAGCGGCGCAAGGCCCGCGATGATGCGCCCCTCATCCGTCAGATCGAAGCCGTCGCGGGCGCGCGACAGCGCCACGACCTCGGCCCCGCGCGCCTCCAGCAGTTCGGCCAGCGCGCCGCCGATCCCGCCCGACGCCCCGATCACGATCGCCCGCATCCGATCCCCCATCCCTCGGATCGCATGCTAGCGCCGCCCGGGGGCGGGGCAACGCGCCCCCTCCCGATATTTTGGGCTTTTCAAACCTGCCCGCGGCGGTATAGTCGCGACCCATGAACCGGATCGGCACCATCCCAGCCCCGACCGTCGCGGATGCCTCGCGCAGCCGGACGCGCGCGCTTCTCCTTAGCCGCCTCTGAGCGTGCCCTCGGGCGCGACCGCTCGGAGGTGACAAGCGCCCAAGGGAACCGCCAGACCGAAACCGACAGACCGGAACACCCCCATGAACACGACCCGCGAACAGGACCGCGTCCTGATATTCGACACCACGCTGCGCGATGGCGAGCAATCCCCCGGCGCGACGATGACGCATGAGGAAAAGCTCGAGATCGCCGCCCTTCTCGACGAGATGGGCGTCGACATCATCGAGGCGGGCTTTCCCATCGCCTCTCAGGGCGATTTCGAGGCCGTGCGCGCGATTGCCGCCGCCACGCAGAACGCCGTCATCTGCGGGCTGGCACGCGCCAACGCCGCCGACATCGACCGCTGCTGGGAGGCGGTGCGCCACGCCCGCCGGCCGCGCATCCACACCTTCATCGGCACCTCGCCGCTCCACCGCGAGATCACCAAGCTCGACCCCGAGGGGATGATCGCGCGCATCCACGAGACCGTGACCCACGCCCGCAACCTCTGCGACAACGTCCAGTGGTCGCCCATGGACGCGACCCGGACCGAGCACGACTATCTCTGCCGCGTGGTCGAGACCGCGATCAAGGCGGGCGCGGGCACGATCAACATCCCCGACACGGTGGGCTACACCGCGCCGCGGGAATCGGCCGAGCTGATCGCGATGCTGCGCGCGCGCGTGCCGGGTGCGGACCGCGTCATCTTCGCCACGCACTGCCACAACGACCTCGGCATGGCGACGGCCAACGCGCTCGCGGCCGTCGGCGCGGGGGCGCGGCAGATCGAATGCACGATCAACGGGCTGGGCGAGCGGGCGGGGAATACCGCGCTCGAGGAAGTCGTGATGGCGATCAAGGTGCGCAACGACATCATGCCCTACCGCACCGGCATCGACACGACGAAGATCATGAAGATCAGCCGCCTCGTCGCGGCCGTCTCGGGATTTCCGGTCCAGTTCAACAAGGCGGTGGTGGGCAAGAACGCCTTCCTCCACGAAAGCGGCATCCATCAGGACGGGGTGCTGAAGAACGCCGCGACCTTCGAGATCATGCGGCCCGAGGACATCGGCCTGACGGCGACGAACATCGCCATGGGCAAGCATTCGGGGCGCGCGGCGCTGCGCGCCAAGCTGCGCGATCTGGGCTATGATCTGGCGGACAACCAGCTCAACGACGTGTTCGTGCGCTTCAAGGCGCTCGCCGACCGCAAGAAGGAGGTCTATGACGACGACCTGATCGCGCTGGTGGCCGACAACGCCACGACGACCGAGCACGACTTCATCCAGGTGCGCCGGCTGCGCGTCGTCTGCGGCACCGAGGGCCCGCAGGAGGCGGACCTCACGCTCGCGATCGACGGCGCGGAGCGCCACATCGACGCGACGGGCGACGGCCCGATCGATGCGGCCTTCAACGCGATCAAGATGCTCTTTCCGCACAAGGCGCGGCTGCAGCTCTATCAGGTCCATGCCGTGACCGAGGGCACCGACGCGCAGGCCACCGTCAGCGTGCGGATGGAGGAGGATGGCAAGATCGTCACCGGCCAGTCGGCCGATACCGATACGGTGGTCGCGAGCGTGAAGGCCTATGTCAACGCTCTCAACAAGTTGATCGTGCGGCGGCAGAAGACGCGGCCGGCCGAAATCGGCTGATCCCCTGCGGGATTGGCGGGACCGCGCCGGCCGGGGCATCGAGCCCCGGCCGGCGCGGCGGCCTGCCCCCTTCCGCGCCGCGTCCGCCCTGCCTATAAGCGGAGGGTCGCGCCCTTGGGGGAATCGCCCGCAGGCAGGCCGCGGGCCACCACCGTCGCGAGAGGGGAAATCCGCGCCATGTCGATCCTATCGGGCCTCTTCTCATCCGACATGGCCATCGACCTCGGCACGGCGAACACGCTCGTCTACGTCAAGGGGCGGGGCATCATCCTCAACGAGCCGTCGGTCGTGGCCTATCACGTCAAGGACGGCAAGAAGCAGGTGCTCGCGGTCGGCGAGGATGCCAAGCTCATGCTCGGCCGCACGCCCGGATCGATCGAGGCGATCCGGCCCATGCGCGACGGGGTCATCGCCGACTTCGACACCGCCGAAGAGATGATCAAGCACTTCATCCGCAAGGTGCACCGGCGCACGACCTTCTCGAAGCCCAAGGTCATCGTCTGCGTTCCCCATGGCGCGACCCCGGTCGAGAAACGGGCGATCCGGCAGTCGGTGCTCTCGGCGGGCGCGCGGCGCGCGGGGCTGATCGCCGAGCCGATCGCGGCGGCGATCGGGGCGGGCATGCCCATCACCGACCCCACGGGCAGCATGGTCGTCGATATCGGCGGCGGCACGACCGAGGTCGCGGTGCTGAGCCTTGGCGACATCGTCTATGCCCGATCCGTCCGCGTCGGCGGCGACCGGATGGACGAGGCGATCATCTCCTACCTGCGGCGCCAGCAGAACCTGCTCGTGGGCGAATCGACCGCCGAGCGGATCAAGACCACGATCGGCAGCGCGCGCATGCCCGCCGACGGGCGCGGCGCCATCGTGCGCATCCGCGGCCGCGACATCCTCAATGGCGTGCCCAAGGAAATCGAGCTCAGTCAGGCGCAGGTCGCCGAGGCGCTGGCCGAGCCCGTGCAGCAGATCTGCGATGCGGTGATGCAGGCGCTCGAGGCGACACCGCCGGACCTTGCGGCCGACATCGTCGACCGGGGCGTGATGCTGACGGGCGGGGGTGCGCTTCTGGGCGACATCGACCTCGCGCTGCGCGAGCAGACGGGGCTTGCGATCTCGGTCGCCGACCAGACGCTGAGTTGCGTCGCGCTTGGCACGGGGCGCGCGCTCGAATACGAAAAGCAGTTGCGCCACGTCATCGACTACGACAGCTGACCCCGGGGCCCCGAAGCGCGAGGCCGGTTTGGCAAGGGACCAGAACACAGAGGCCGAGATCCGCCAGACCCGCCGCCTGCTCGCGGCGGTGCTGGGGCTCGGGCTGATCGCGATCTTCCTCGTCTGGCGCATCGACAGCCCGCGGGTGGAACGGCTGCGCATGGCGGTGATCGACCGTGTCGTGCCCGACCTTGGCTGGGCGCTGGTGCCGGTCGCGCGGCTGGGCGCGATGGTCGCCGATTTCACCTCCTATGCCCGGGTCTACGAGCAGAACCGCGAACTGCGGCGCGAGTTGCAACAGATGAAGGCATGGCGCGAGGCTGCGATCCAGCTCGAGCAGGAGAATGCGCGCCTGCTCGACCTCAACCGCGTCCGGCTCGATCCGGGCATCATGCATGTCACGGGCGTGGTGCTGGCCGATTCCGGCTCGCCCTTCCGGCAGTCGGTGCTGATCAACGTGGGGCTGCGCGACGGCATCCGCGACGGCTGGGCGACGATGGACGGCTTCGGCCTGGTCGGGCGCGTCGCCGGGCTGGGCGAGCGGACGGCGCGCGTCCTGCTGCTGACCGACAGCGCCAGTCGCGTGCCCGTCACGGTGCTGCCGTCGGGGCAGCGCGCGATGGTCGCGGGCGACAACTCGCCGTTGCCGCCGCTCGACTTCATCGAGACCCCCGACCTCGTGCGGCCGGGCGACCGGGTGGTGAGTTCGGGCGAAGGCGGGGTGTTCCCCGCCGGCTTGCCCGTGGGGCAGGTGGTCGAAGGTCGCGACGGGCGCCTCAGGGTGAACCTCGCGGCCGATTACCTGCGGCTTGAGTTCCTGCGCGTGCTGCGCAGCCAAGAGGCGCCGACGATCGGCGAGCCGGGCGGATTATTGCTGCCCGGGGGGGCGGGTGAGCCCGCCGTGCCCGCCGATGGCTGAGCGGCGCCTGACGGATCGGCGCCTCGTCGTGCCCGTGGCGGCAACGCTCGCGGTGCTCGGGGTGACGTTCTTCAATCTGCTGCCGCCGATGCGCGCGCCCGGCTGGCCGGGGCCCGATCCGGTGCTTTGCCTGTTGCTCGCGCTCATGCTGCGGCGGCCCGACCAGATGCCCGCAGGGCTGATCGCGATCCTCGTCTTGTTCGAGGATGTGATGACGATGCGCCCGCCCGGGCTGTGGGCGGCGATCGTGCTGGGCGCGACCGAGATCCTGCGCGATCGTGCCCGCCTGTCGCGCGAGGTGGGCTTCTGGGCGGAATGGGCGTTGGTCGCGGGCGTCATCTGCGCGGCATTCGCGCTCAATCGCTTCGCGCTCGCGCTCCTGCTGGTGCCGCAACCGCCGTTCGGCCCGGTGGCGTTCGAGGCCTTGGCGACCGTTGCGCTTTATCCGCTGATCGTGGCGGGGCTGCGCTTCGGGTTCGGCCTGCGCAAGCCCGCGACGGGCGAGGTCGACGCGCGGGGGCGGCGGCTGTGAGGCGGCCGGTCCCGGACACGGGCGCGAGCCTTGCGCGCATCGGGCGGCGCACCCTGCTGATCGGCGCGCTGCAGGCGGGGGTGGTGGGCGTCCTCGGCTGGCGGCTCTATGACATGCAGGGGCGCCGGTCGGGCGAATTCCGGCTGATGGCCGAAGAGAACCGCATCTCGATCCGCCTGATTCCGCCGGTGCGCGGCCTGATCCATGACCGCAACAATGTCCTCATTGCCGGGAACGAGCAGAACTATCGCATCGTCATCACCCGCGAGGATGCGGGCGACATGGAAACGGCACTTGAGCGCCTCGGCCGCATCGTGGCGCTCGATCCCGACGACATCGAGCGCACCTTGCGCGAATCGCGCCGCCGGGGGGCGTTCGTCCCGATCATCGTCACCGACCGCCTGACGTGGGACGAGGTGACGGCCGTCTCGATCAACGCCCCCGCGCTGCCCGGCATCTCGGCCGAGGTCGGGCAGTCGCGCATCTATCCGCTCGGCCCCGATTTCGTCCATGTGGTGGGCTATGTCGGCCCGGTCTCGGATCGCGACCTCGAACGCTATCCCGATCCCGATCCGGTGCTGCAGATCCCGAAGTTCCAGATCGGCAAGATCGGCGTGGAACGCTGGCGCGAGGATGGCTTGCGCGGCCGGGCGGGCAGCCGGCGGGTCGAGGTCAACGCCGCCGGCCGCGTCATGCGCGAGCTCGACCGCCGCGACGGCCAGCCGGGGGATGACCTGCGCCTCTCGATCGACGCGGGGTTGCAGAATTTCGTGCAGGAGCGGCTTGCGGGCGAAAGCGCCGCGGCGGTGGTGATGGATGTGACGAACGGTGATCTGCTCGCGGTCGGATCGGCGCCCTCGTTCGATCCCAACCTTTTCGTGCGGGGGATCTCGTCGGCCGATTACGACGCGCTGCTCAACGATGAATTCCGTCCGCTGGCGAACAAGGCGGTGCAGGGCCTCTATCCGCCCGGGTCGACCTACAAGATGATCACGGCCCTGGCCGCGCTCGAGGCTGGCGCCATCACGCCCGAGACGGGGGTCTATTGCCCCGGGCACCTCGATGCCTCGGGCCGGCGCTTTCATTGCTGGAAGAGCGGCGGCCACGGGCAGGTCTCGCTCGCGCGCGCGATATCGGAAAGTTGCGACGTCTATTTCTACGATATTGCACAGCGGGTCGGGATCGAGGCGATCGCGGCGATGGCCGGACGCTTCGGGCTGGGCGAGCGGCACGACCTGCCGATGTCGGCGGTCGCGGCGGGCCTCAACCCGACGCGGGCATGGAAGCGCGAACAGCGCGGCCAGGACTGGATGATCGGCGACACGATCAACGCCTCGATCGGGCAGGGCTATGTGCTGTCCTCGCCGCTGCATCTCGCGGTGATGACGGCGCGCCTCGCGACCGGGCGCAAGGTCGTGCCGCGCCTCGTGCTGGCGCAGGGGGGGCGCGAAGCCGCCCCTGTGCCGGCGCCCCCGCTCGGGCTTTCGCAGGCGCATCTGCGCGCGATCCAGGCCAGCATGTCGGATGCCACCAACACGCGCGAGGGCACGGCCTGGGCGGCGCGCGTGGTCGATCCCGCCCTGAAGATCGCGGGCAAGACCGGCACCAGCCAGGTGCGCAACATCACCGCTGCCGAACGCGCGCGCGGTGTCACGCGCAACGAGGAACTGCCGCGCAACCGGCGCGACCATGCGCTCTATGTCGCCTACGCCCCGTTCGACGCGCCGCGCATCGCCATTTCGGTCGTGGTCGAGCACGGCGGCGGCGGCGCGGGCGTGGCGGCCCCGATCGCGCGCGACATCGTGCTGCGCGCGCTGACGGGCGATCTGCCGCCCCTTTCGGCCTATCCCGAGAACCAGCGTGGCCGGATCGAGACGGATATCGAGGCGCTCCGGGCGCGCCTGCGCCCGCCGGGGGCCCCGGGCCCGGCCACGCCGGGCGGGGGCGACCGGGCATGAGCTATCTCGAATATTCCGTCCGCCGCGTGCCGAGCGGCCCCGCCAAGATCCTGCACCTCAACTGGGCGCTGCTCGTCCTCATCATCGCGGTGTCGGGTATCGGCGTGGTGATGCTCTATTCGGTCGCAGGCGGGCGGTTCGATGTCTGGGCGGATGCGCAACTGACGCGGATCGGGGCCGGCTTCGTCGTGATGGTGGCCTTCGCGATGGTGCCGATCTGGTTCTGGCGCAACATGTCGGGCCTCGCCTATGGGGTCGCGCTGATCCTGCTGATCGCGGTAGAGGTCGCGGGGGCCGTCGGCATGGGCGCGCAGCGCTGGATCGATCTGGGCGTGATCCGGCTGCAGCCGTCGGAACTCATGAAGGTCGCCCTCGTCATGCTCCTAGCGGCCTATTACGACTGGCTCTCGCCCGCTCGCGTCTCGCGCCCGTTCTGGGTCGGGGTGCCGCTCGTGCTCATCCTCGTGCCGACGGCGCTGGTGCTCGGGCAGCCCGACCTCGGGACGGCGCTGCTGATCCTGTTTGGCGGGGTTGCGGTGATGCTCGCGGCGGGCGTGCATCTGGCCTATTTCGGCGTCGCACTCGCCTGCGGGGTCGGCGCGGTCTCGGCGGTCTTCCTGTCGCGCGGGACGGGGTGGCAGTTGCTCAAGGATTACCAGTATCGGCGCATCGACACATTCCTCGATCCCGCGAGCGACCCGCTCGGGGCGGGCTACCACATCAGCCAGGCGCAGATCGCGCTCGGCTCGGGCGGCTGGGAGGGGCGGGGCCTCATGCAGGGGACGCAGAACCGGTTGAACTTCCTGCCCGAAAAGCACACCGATTTCATCTTCACCACGCTTGCCGAGGAATTGGGCTTCATCGGCGCGGTGTCGCTGCTGATCCTCTATGCGCTGATCGTCGCGGTATGCCTGCGCATCGCGATGGCCGCGCTCGACCGCTTTTCGGCGCTGGTGGTGCTCGGGATCGCGACGACCTTCTTCTTCTACTTCGCGGTCAACATGGCGATGGTCATGGGGCTTGCGCCGGTGGTCGGCGTTCCCCTGCCGCTCGTATCCTATGGCGGGTCGGCGATGCTCGTGCTGATGGCGGGCTTCGGGATCGTCCAGAGCGCGCATGTCCACCGCCCCAGACAGAAGGCCAGACCATGACCCTGCACGTCCTCTTCGCGGCCCCCCGCCGGCTCTGGCCCGAATTCGAGGGGCCGCTGCGCCGGGCCTTCGCGCGCGCGCGGATCGAGGCCGACCTTTCGCCCGATTGCGCCGATCCGGGCGCGGTCGATTACATCGTCTATGCCCCGCGCGGCACGATCACGGATTTCACCCCCTTCGTGCGGACGCGGGCGGTTCTGAACCTCTGGGCGGGGGTCGAGACGATCGTGGGCAACCCGACGCTGACGCAGCCGCTCTGCCGGATGGTCGATCCGGGGCTGACGCAGGGGATGGTCGAATATGTGGTGGGCAACGTGCTGCGCCATCACCTCGGGACGGACCGCTACGCCCGCCCCCCCGCGCCGCACTGGGATGTGCGCATCCCCCCGCTCGCGTCCGAGCGCAAGGTGGCGGTGCTGGGGCTCGGGGTGCTCGGGCTCGCGTGCGCGCGGGCGCTGGCGCGGCTCGGCTTCGACGTGACGGGCTGGGCGCGCCGGGCGCGGCGCGTCTCGGGTCTGCGGACGCGCTCGGGGCCTGCGGGGCTGCGCGCGACCCTCGCGGGGGCCGAGATCGTCGTCACGCTCCTGCCGCTGACGCCCGCGACCGAGAACACGCTCGATGCAGAGCGCCTCGGGCTGCTGGCGCGGGGGGCGTGCATCGTCAATCCGGGGCGCGGCGCGCTGATCGATGACGCGGCACTTCTGGCGGCGATCGCGTCCGGGCAGGTGGGGGGTGCGACACTCGATGTCTTCCGGACCGAACCGCTGCCGCCCGATCACCCGTTCTGGGCCGAGCCGCGCATCACCATCACGCCCCACATCGCCGCCGACACCCGCGCCGAGACATCGGCCGAGGTGATCGCCGAAAACATCCGGCGCGACCTAGACGGCCGGCCGCTGCTGCATCTGGTCGATCGCGCGGCGGGCTATTAGGACGGCCCGCCGAGCGCCCAGGACGGCAGCCAGAGCACGAGCTCGGGGAAGCCGATGCAGAGCACGAGGCCGAGGAGCTGCAGCGCGACGAAGGGGATGATGCCGCGATAGATCTGCTGGATTTTCACCTCGGGCGGGGCGACCCCCTTGAGGTAGAAGAGCGCGAAGCCGAAGGGCGGCGTCAGGAAACTCGTCTGCAGGTTCACGGCCGCGAGGATCAGGAACCAGATGATGATCGGCTTGGGGATACCGTCCCATTCGCCCACATGCCCCCCGAAATCCAGAAGCCCGACGATCGGGGCGAAGATCGGCAGCACGATCAGGGTGATCTCGATCCAGTCGAAGAAGAAGCCGAGCAGGAAGATCATCGCCATCAGCACGAACAGGATCGACCAGGGTCCGACGCTCGAATTCTGGATGAACTCGACGATCAGATGCTCGCCCCCGAGCGCGCGGAAGACGTAGGAAAAGGCGGTCGCGCCGACGAAGATGCCAAAGAGCATCGCCCCCGTCAGGGCCGAGCGCTTGCAGACATCGAGGAACGTCGCCCAATCGAGCTGGCGGTTCATCGCCGCGAGCAGCACCGCCCCCGCCGCGCCGATCCCCGAAGCCTCGGTCGGGGTCGCCCAGCCGAGGAAGATCGAGCCGAGCACCAGCACGATCAGGAAGATGGGCGGCAGGAAGCTGCGCAGGATCATGAGCCAGAAGCCCGCCCTGTCCGCCGGGCCGATATCGTCGGGCAGCGGCGGCGCCAGTTCGGGGCGCAGGCGGCACAGCACGAAGATGTAAAGGGCATAGAGCCCCGCCAGCAGCAGCCCCGGCACGATCGCGGCGATGAACACCGTCCCGACCGGCACCGACAGGAGGTCCGACATGATCACGAGCATGATCGAGGGCGGGATCAGGATCCCGAGCGTGCCCGAAGCCGCGATCGTGCCGGTCGCGAGCGGCACCGAATAGCGCCGCTCGAGCATGACCGGCAGCGCCATCAGCGTCATCATCACGACCGACGCCCCGATGATGCCCGTCGTCGCCGCCATGATCGTGCCCATGAGCGTGACCGACAGCGCAAGCCCCCCCGGCACGCGGCGCAAGAGCACCTGCAGCGCCTGCAACAGATCGCGCGCCACGCCCGATTTCTCGAGCATGGTGCCCATGAAGGTGAACATCGGAATCGCGACGAGGACCGCGCTCTCCATCGTGCCGCCATAGATGCGCAGCGGGATGAGCGAGAGTTGCTGCAACTTGAAGACGCCGAGCATGTCGCCGATCACGGCAAAGACAAGTGCGACCCCCCCGACGATGAACGCGACCGGATAGCCCGAAAAGAGCATCAGCGCGAGCGTCGCGAACATGAAGATCGGCAGGTATTCCGTCACGAACTCCATCGTCGTCCCCGTCAGTTCGCGGCCGGCGCCGGGGCGCCGTGCTGCGAGTTGGCGAACGCGCCCGCAGCCGGGCGCAGGCGGTCGGGCCCGAACAGGAACACGATGCATTTCTGCGCCACCGACAGCGCCGCCATCGCCAGCACAACGAAGCCGAGCGGCAGGAACGCCTTGATGACGAAGCGGTATTCGAGGCCCGTCTGCGCCGACGACCGCTCGCCCATCTCGAAGGAGCGCATCGCGTTGTCGATCCCGTATTCGATGACGACGAAGCAATAGGGCAGCATGAACAGCAGCGTGCCAAAAAGCTCTATCCAGACGCGCGAGCGCGGGCGCAGCGTGTCGCGCACGAGTTCGATGCGCACATGTGCGTCCTTCACATAGGCAAAGCCGAAGCACATGAGAAAGAGCACCGCATGCAGGTGCCACTGCATCTCCTGCAGCTTGGTCGAGGTGAAGGTCCGATACCACGCGGTATCGGTAAAGCCCGGATCCCAGCCGAGGTATTTGCGCTGCACCACGTCATAGACGATGATGAGCATCATCGGCACGAACAGCATCGCCGCAGCGACCCCGACACGCTGGCAGAACGCCGCGAGGCGCTCGCTCTCTTGCAGAAGGAAGTCGAAGGTGCCCTCGCGGGCGCGGCGCAGGCCCCAGACATAGAGGCAGACAAGCACGATCGAGAGGGTGAGCATGATCGTGAAGGCGTAGGGCTCAAGCCCCTCGTAGAAGCCGATCAGCGCCTCGGCCTCGGCATTGCCTGCCTTCGCCTCGCGCCGGAGCGCATTGAGTTGCTGCCGCGTGATCGAGAAGGGCTGCACGATCACGAGCGCGAACCACCCCAGCAGGGCGGCGGCCCCGTGCAGCCCGACACGCGGACGCACCGCCGCAGCAGCGACGAGCCCGGCAAAGATCGCTCCGACCGCATAGAAGGTGCCCATGGCACCGACCGGTTCGAGCACGAGCACGAGTGCCGCGATGATCGTCAGAAGGCTCGCTGCCATGGCCATGGCATCCTCCCTTCGCGATGCAGGAAAGGGCGCGGGACCCCGAAGGGCCCCGCGCCCGAGGGTGCGGGGGAGGCGACTACTTCATGTAGCCGATGTCCTTCCAGACCTTGTAGTTGGCGCGGAAGGTCTGGAGGCTCTCCCATGCCTTGGCGAAGTCGGCGTCGCGGGCGGCCTCTTCGGCGGCGACCTCGGCCCAGGCGGCCTCGAGCGCGCCGAGGATCTCGGGCGACCAAGTGTGCAGCGTCACGCCCTGCTTTTGCAGTTCCTGAAGGGCGGCGAACTGGATCGCCTCACCCTCGGCCAGGCCATTGGCGATGCCGGCGTCGCAGACGGCCTCGATCTGGGCCTGCTGCGTCTCGGAGAGGCTTTCCCAGAGGTCGAGGTTGATCATGAGGTCGAATAAGGTCGACTGCTGGTGCCAGCCGGGGAAGTAGTAGTGCTTGGCGACCTGATAGAAGCCGAGGTTGAGGTCGATCGCCGGCATCGAGAATTCGGTCGCGTCGATCGTGCCGAGCTCGAGTGCGGGGAAGATGTCGCCGCCGGCCAGAAGCTGGGTCGAGACGCCCATCTTCTCCATCACCTTCGCGCCGAGGCCGAAGAAGCGCATCTTCTTGCCCTTGAGGTCATCGACCGTCTTGATCTCCTCGCGGAACCAGCCGGAGGCCTCGGGCGCGATGACGGCGCAGAGCAGCGACTTGATGTTCGAGCGCTGATAGATCTCGTCCATCATCTCGTAGCCGCCGCCATACTTCATCCAGGCGAGGTATTCGCCCGCCTGCGGGCCGAAGGGGACAGCCGCGAAGAGCGGCAGCGCCGGCACCTTGCCGGCCCAGTAGCCCGGGGTCGACCATCCGGCCTCGACCGCGCCGGTCGAGACGGCGTCGAACACCTCGAGCGCCGGCACGATCGCGCCCGGCTCCTGGAAGGTCACGGTGATCTCGCCGCCTGTGACGGTGGTGATGCGCTCGGCGATCTGCTTGCCGATGGTGCCAAGCTGTGTCAGCGACCCGGGATAGGTCGACTGCAGGTTCCAGTTCTCTGCGGCCTGCGCGTGTGCCGCGAAGGCAACGCCCACGGCGGCGATGGTGCCAAACAACCCGTTCTTCATTCCGATGCTCCCTGTTGATCTATTTCCCGACGTTCCCGGGGTTACACAAGACCGTCCCCCCCCTCCAGAAGAAGGCCGGGCCTCTGCCTGCTTGTCCTCCGACATCCCCCGAATGTCCGACTTGCCCGCATCGCTGGTGCGGATTGGGCTCGCCGACGCCGTCGCGGAAACTAATGCTTCGCGCAGAGATGGCAAACAGGAATTTTCTATCTTCCACGCAGCCGCGCTATGGCCGCGCGCGCGAGCGCGTCGGCGCGTTCGTTGCCCTCGTGCCCCGCGTGGCCCTTGATCCAGCGCCACGTCACCTTGTGGGGCCCGCGCGCGGCATCGAGGCGGCGCCAGAGGTCCTCGTTCTTGACGGGCTTGCCGGTCGAGACGCGCCAGCCCTTGGCCTTCCAGCCTGCGAGCCATTCGGTGATGCCGTTCTTCACATAGGCGCTGTCGGTCACGATCGTGATCTCGGCCGGCCGCGTCAGGCTTTCGAGCGCCGAGATCGCGGCCATGAGTTCCATCCGGTTGTTGGTCGTCATCGCCTCGCCGCCCGACAGCTCGCGCTCGCGCAGCGTCGCGCCGGCCTCTGTCGCGCGCATGAGCACGCCCCACCCCCCCGGCCCCGGGTTGCCGCTGCATGCGCCATCGGTATAGGCCAAGAGCTCGGCCATCAGGCGGGGATCTCCGCAAGGCCCACATGCCCCGGCAGGGCGGCGACGCGCCCGAGCCAGCCGCGCAGCGCGGCAAAGGGCCCGAGGTCGTAGCCGCCGCGCGTGTCGGCCGAATGGGTGTAGGCATAAAGGCAGAGGTCGGAGACGCTTGGCGCATTGCCAGCAAGCCACGCCCGCCCCCCCGCCAGATGCGCCTCCATCTGGCCGAGGAGCTCGTTGCCGCGGATCAGCAGCGCCGCCATCCGCTCGGGCGTCGCGTCCGCCGCGCGGTGGGGATAGCAGCAGAGCGCCGCGCGCACCGCGATCACGCCCTCGTGCTGGTTCTGCTCCCAGAACATCCAGGCCAGCGCCTCGGCGCGGGTGAAGGGGTCGGCGGGCATCCAGGCCGTCCCCTCGGCCAGCCAGCACAGGATCGCGTTCGATTCGGGCAGGAGCCGCCCGTCGGGCAGCTCGAGCACCGGCACCCGGTCGAGCGGCATGCGCCCCGCCGCGCGCGCCTCTGCCAGTCCGCCGCCGCCGTATTCGCAGGCGACGTGCCGATAGGGCCGCCCGAGATGGGCCAGCATCAGCCGCACCTTGTAGGAATTGCCCGACGAGGGCATCGAATAGAGCGTCAGCCCAGCCACAGCCCCACCCCCAGGCAGAAGGCGACCCCCGCGGTCAGCAAGAAGCGCAGCCGCATCCACCACCGCGGCACAAGCCGCCAGAGCGCGAACTGCGCATCGAGCGCCAGCAGCGCGAAGAACCCCGTGAGCAGCGCCGACAGCGCCTGCGCCTCGGGCCCCGTCACCATGAAGAGCGCCCAGAGCGCCGGCACGACCGAGGCCGCATAGCCCCGCCACGCCCGCTCGGCCCCCTTCGCGGCAAAACCCCACAGCACGCCCGACATGAAGCACAGGATGATCGTGCCATAGCCGATCAGCAGCGCCCGCCCCGCGAGCCGCGCGGGCACCAGCGCCGCGAGCGCCGGGTCGAGCACCGTCGCCGCCCCCCAGGCGAAGGGGATGAGGCCCGCGAGCCCCAGGATCAGCGCGGGCCGCGGCACCGGCGCGAGGTCGGGCCCGCCCGTCATGCCCGCTCCAGCGCGAGCCGCCCGGCGAGGGCCGCGAAGGCCGCCGCAAAGCCGCGGTTCATCCAGCGCACCACCCCCGGCCGGGCGGTCAGCAGCACCCGCGCCTCGGCCGCGAAGATGCCGTAGAGGACGAATACCGCAAGCGTCATCGCCATGAACACCCCGCCGAGCAGCACGATCTCGGCCGCCGCCGTCTCGGCCCGGCCCGTCAGGAATGGCGGCAAGAGCGCGAGGAAGAAGATCGAGAGCTTGGGGTTGAGGATGTTGATGAGCGCGCCGCGCCGGGCGATCTGCCAGCCGCTTTCGCGCCGCGCCGCCCCGCCCTGCCCGATATGCAGCGCCCCGCCCGCCGAAACCGCCTGCCACGCAAGCCAGAGCAGATACGCCACGCCAAGAAGCTTCACCAATGTGAAGAGCAGCGCGCTTGCGTGCAGGACGGCGGCAAGGCCCAGCATCGCCGCCGCGAGATGGGGCACGATCCCCGCCGTGCAGCCCGCCGCCGCCGCGATCGCGGCCCCCCGCCCCTGCCCGAGCCCGACGGCCAGCGTATAGATCACCCCCGTCCCCGGCGCGAGGACGACGACGAAGGCCGTGATCAGGAAATGCAGGCTGATCATGCGCTTTCGCGCAGGACGCGCGGCACGCGGAACTCTACCCGCTCGACCGCCGTCTCGACGATCTCGCGCGTGACGTCGTGGCGCGCGTCGAAGGCCGCGAGCACCTCCTCGATCAGCACCTCGGGCGCGCTCGCCCCCGCCGTCACGCCGACCGTCCGCACCCCCTCGATCGCGCGCCAGTCGATGTCGGCGGCCCGCTCGATCAGTTGCGCATGCGCGCAGCCCGCCGCGCGGCCGACCTCGACCAGCCGGCGAGAGTTCGACGAATTGGGCGCGCCGATGACGAAGAGCGCCTCGATCCGCCCGGCCATCGCCTTCACGGCCTCCTGCCGGTTGGTCGTGGCATAGCAGATATCCTCGCGGTGCGGGCCCACGATCGAGGGAAAGCGCGAGCGCAGCGCCGTCACCACCGCGGCCGTATCATCGACCGAGAGCGTCGTCTGCGTGATGAAGGCGAGCCGCTCGGGGTCGCGCACGCGCAGGCGCACCACATCCGCGATCGTCTCGACCAGCAGCACCTCGCCTTCGGGCAGCTGGCCCATCGTGCCCACCGTCTCGGGATGGCCCGCGTGCCCGATCATCACCATCTGGAGGCCGTTGGCGTGGTGGCGCGCGGCCTCCATGTGCACCTTCGTCACCAGCGGGCAGGTGGCATCGACCGCGATCATGTTGCGCCGCGCGGCCGTCTCGGGCACCGATTTCGGCACGCCATGGGCCGAGAAGATCACCGGCCGGTCGTCGGGGCACTCCGAGAGTTCCTCAACGAACACCGCTCCCTTGGCGCGCAGGCTGTCGACGACAAAGCGGTTGTGCACGATCTCGTGGCGGACATAGACCGGCGCCCCCCATTTCTCGAGCGCGAGCTCGACGATCTTGATGGCGCGATCGACACCCGCGCAGAACCCGCGCGGCGCGGCAAGAAGAAGCGTGAGGGGGGGCTTGGTCATGGCACTCTCCTGCCCCGGATTGGTAGTCGGATCGGCCCCGCAGGTCCAGCCCCTCAGCCAAAGGCAGCCCCGCCCTTGGGTCACCCATCCCGGCGGATGGCGTTCCAGCCATCCTTTGCCCGCAGGGCGATGTCGGCGAGGGGCAGAAACCAGGGCGTGCCGCGATACCAGGGCCGGGTGGGCAGGCCCGTGCGGGCGAAGGCGGTCTCGGCCTCGGGGTCGCCCAGGATGGCGAGCGCGGCCTTGTGGCCGAGCCATGGCGCCATCGCGTTGCCCGAGCCGGAATAGCCGAGCGCATGCCAGATGCCCTCGATCCGGCCGACATTCGGGAGGTAGTTGAAGGAGAACCCCGTTCGCCCGCGCCAGCTGTGGCTGAGGCGAACCCCCGCGAGCCCGGGAAACACCTGCAGCAGAAGGCCGCGCATCTGCGCCTGCGCCACGGCCTCGGGGATGTCGAACATGGCCGCCCGCCCGCCGAAGACGACGCGCGTGCCGTCGGGCGAGGCGCGGAAATAGCAGTGCCGGTCGCGGGTTTCGACGATCATGCGGTTGGTCGGAAAGAGGGCGCGGACCGTCTCGGCGCCCAGTTCCTCGGTCGCGACGATGAAGGAGGGGACGGGCACGACCCGCCGCCGCAACCCGGGCAGGCAGGCGGGGGTGTAGCCGTTCGTCGCGATCAGGACATCGCGCCCGCGGACGGTGCCACGGGTGGTGCGGACCTCGAAGGCGGTGCCGGACCCCTCGACGCCGAGGACGGGCGTGTGCCCCTGGACCAGCGCGCCCGCCCGCCGCGCCGCCCCCATGAGGCCCGCGACCCATTTTGCCGGGTTGAGGCCGCCGTGGCGCAGATAGATCGTGCCGCCGCGATAGAGGTCGGTCGCGACATCCTCGTGCTGGCGCGCGCGCGGGCGCATCTCGGCCTCGAGCGGGATCAGCGCCTTGAGGCGATCGAGCGCGCGCCCTGTCGCGTCATAGTCGCGATCGCGCCAAAGACCGCGAAAACGGCCGTTCTCGACATAGTCGCAGGCGATGGATTCCTCGCGCTGGAGGGTTCTGACGAAGGCGTGGCTGTCTAGATGGGCCTCGCGCAGGATGCGCGTCGCGAGGTCGTGGCCGAACATGGCCTGCAACGTCTCGATCGACAGACGATGGCCGCCGCCGACCATGCCGCCGTTGCGCGACGAGGCCCCGATGCCCGGCGCACCCGCATCGAGGCAGAGGACCGACCGGCCGCCCCGCGCGGCGGTCCGCGCCGCCGACAGGCCGGTGAGACCGGCGCCCACGATCACGAGATCGACCTCGGGCGGCAGGTTCTGCTCGGCCGGCGCGGTCGGCGCGCCCGCGTCCTCCCACCACAAGGGTTCCGCCTTCACGATCCCCGCCCCCACCGCCCGGCCCCTCTCGACTGTTCAGGGCACCAGAACTGACAGGATATCGGCGCGCCCGCAATCGCCTGTCGCGGCGAGGAAGCGATTGCGCCAAGCGCGCGCCTCGCGCCATGTCGCGACGGGCTGCGCGGCCGTGCCGAGGGCCCCGGTCGGGGCCCCCGATCTCAGTCGGTCGATTCGCGCTCGGGTTCGGCCGAAACGTCGCGCGGCTCGCGCGGTTCGCGCGCCGGGCGCCCGATCACCTCGCGCAGCTCGTCGAGCTCGATGAAATTGTCGGCCTGGCGGCGCAGGTCGTCCGCGATCATCGGCGGGGTCGCGCGGATGGTCGAGACGACCGAGACGCGCACGCCCTTGCGCTGCAGGCTCTCGACCAGCCGGCGGAAGTCGCCATCGCCGGAAAAGAGCACGATGTGATCGACATGGGGCGCGATCTCCATCGCGTCGATCGTGAGTTCGATGTCCATGTTGCCCTTGACCTTGCGGCGGCCCTGGCTGTCGACGTATTCGCGCGCGGGCTTCGTGACCATCGTGAAGCCGTTGTATTGCAGCCAGTCCACCAGCGGGCGGAGCGGCGAATATTCCTCGGATTCGAGCAGCGCGGTGTAGTAGAACGCCCGCAGCAGCTTGCCCCGGCGCATGAACTCCTGCCGCAGGAGCTTGTAGTCGATGTCGAAGCCGAGCGCGCGCGAGGCCGCGTAGAGGTTCGAACCGTCGATGAAGATGGCCAGACGGTCGTCTTTGTAAAACATGTTTAATCCTCTAATGGTTCACCCGGCGATCGCTTGTTGCACAACCCTGAGGAGAGTAAGATGACGCCGAGACGACCTCTTTTATATATGCCGCGCCGATTTGCAAGCCTGTTCACACTGTCGTTGCGCTAGTTATGATAGTTGAACCGGTCAGTTCGGAATGTCTGATCGCGGTGGGGGGAAACCTGCCTTTCGGCGATTTTTTGCCGTATCAGGTGATTGACGCCTGCCTGCCCGTGCTAGCCGAGGCCGGATTCTCAGCTATCAACTGTAGCTGTTACTTTGTAACAGACGCTTATCCCGCCGGTTCGGGGCCTGATTTCGTCAACGCCGCGCTCTGCGCGCGCTGGCCCGGCCGGGGCGCGGCGGCGGCCGAGGCAGCCCTCGGGGCGCTGCACGCGACCGAGGCGCGCTTCGGCCGGCGGCGCGAGATGCGCTGGGGGCCGCGCACGCTCGACCTCGACCTTCTGGCCTTCGGCGATCTGGTGCTGCCCGATGCCGCGACGCAGGACCGCTGGCGCGCGCTGGAACCCGACGCGCAGCGCCGCGCGGTGCCCGACCGGCTGATCCTGCCCCATCCGCGCCTGCACGAACGCGCCTTCGTCCTCGTCCCGCTCGCCGAGGTGGCGCCGGACTGGCGCCATCCGCGCAGCGGCGCATCCGTGGCCGAGATGCGCGACGCGCTCCGGCCCGAGGCGCGCGCGGGCGTGCGCCCCTTCGTGCGTCCGGGGGCGAAACATCGCTTGTAAACCCCCGGAGGCGGGCCTAAATAGGCGCCTTCTGGCCTAGCCGAGGAAAGAGGTATCCGATGGCCCGCGTCACGGTCGAAGATTGCGTCGACAAGGTTCCGAACCGCTTCGAGCTCGTGCTGCTCGCGTCCCACCGCGCCCGCGAGATCGCACGCGGCGCGCCCCTGACGGTCGAGCGCGACAAGGACAAGAACTCGGTCGTCGCGCTGCGCGAGATCGCCGAAGAGACGCAAGGGGCGGAATCGCTCCGCGAACGCCTCATCGCGTCGAACCAGACCCAGATCGAGGTCGACGAGCCCTCGGACGATGACATGGCGCGGCTGCTGACCGCCGAGGTCGACCGCCCGATGCACGACGACATGTCCGAGGAACGCATGCTGCGCGCCCTGATGGACGCCCAGCGGCAGGGCTGACCGGCCCGCGGGACGGGGGCAGATGATCGACGTCGAAGACCTGGTCGCCCTCATCCACAACTACAACCCGCGCTGCAACGAGGCGCTGATCCGCGGCGCCTACGACTATGGCCGGCGCATGCACGACGGGCAGATGCGCCAGTCGGGCGAGCCCTATTTCACCCATCCCGTCGCGGTCGCCGCCATCCTGACCGAGATGCGGCTCGATGATGCCACGATCGCGACCGCGCTGCTGCACGACACGATCGAGGACACCCGCTCGACGCGCGAGGACATCGCCGCCACTTTCGGCCCCGAGGTCGCCGACCTCGTGGACGGGGTGACGAAGCTCACCAACCTGCAACTGTCGTCGACGCAGGCCAAGCAGGCCGAGAACTTCCGCAAGCTCTTCTTCGCCATGTCGAAGGATCTGCGCGTCATCCTCGTCAAGCTCGCCGACCGGCTGCACAACATGCGCACGATCCGCTCGATGAAGCCCGAAAAGCAGGCCCAGAAGGCGCGCGAGACGATGGAGATCTTCGCCCCCCTCGCGGGCCGCATGGGCATGCAGTGGATGCGCGAGGAGCTCGAGGATCTCGCCTTTCGCGTACTGAACCCCGAGGCGCGGAACTCGATCCTGCGCCGCTTCATCACGCTCCAGCGCGAGACGGGGGATGCGGTCTCGAAGATCACGGCCGACATCCGCGCCGAGCTTGACCGCGCCGGGATCGAGGCCGATGTCTACGGCCGCGCCAAGAAGCCCTATTCCGTCTGGCGCAAGATGCAGGAGAAGGATCTCGCCTTTTCGCGGCTGTCGGACATCTACGGCTTTCGCATCATCACGGCCGACGTCGCCGACTGCTACCGCGCGCTCGGCGTCATCCACCAGCGCTGGAAGGCCGTGCCGGGCCGCTTCAAGGACTACATCAGCCAGCCCAAGACGAACGGCTACCGCTCGATCCACACCACCGTCTCGGGCCGCGACGGCAAGCGGGTCGAGGTGCAGATCCGCACCCGCCAGATGCACGAGGTCGCCGAGGCGGGCGTGGCCGCGCACTGGTCCTATCGCGACGGCGTGCGCTCGGTGAACCCCTTCGCGGTCGATCCCGCGCGCTGGATCGCGCAACTGACCGAACGCTTCGACGAGGGCGACCATGACGAGTTCATGGAGCATGTCCGCCTCGAGATGTATCAGGATCAGGTGTTCTGCTTCACCCCCAAGGGCGATGTGGTGCAGCTGCCGCGCGGGGCGACCCCGCTCGATTTCGCCTATGCCATCCACACGCGCATCGGCAACGCCTGCGTCTCGGCCAAGATCGACGGCATCCGGGTGCCGCTCTGGACGCGCATCCGCAACGGCCAGTCGGTCGAGATCATCACCGCCGAGGGCCAGCGCCCGCAGGCCAGCTGGATCGACATCGTCGCCACCGGCCGAGCCAAGGCCGCGATCCGGCGCAGCCTGCGCGAGGAGGACCGCGGCCGCTTCGTCAAGCTTGGGCGCGAGCTTGCGCGGGTGACCTTCGAGCGTTTCGGCAAGAAGGCCACCGACAAGGCGCTGCGCACCGCCGCCCGCACCCTCGGCCTGCCCGACGAGACCGAACTGCTGGCGCGCATCGGCTCGGCCGAGATCCCGGCCAACCGCGTGGTCGAACTGCTCTATCCCGCGCTGCCGGCGCTCGATGCGCAGATCGTGCCGGCCGCGCGCCCCGTCGTCGGCCTCGCCGACGATCAGAGCTTCATGCGCGCGCCCTGCTGCCAACCCGTGCCGGGAGAGCGGATCGTCGGCATCACCCACCGTGGCAAGGGGGTGGCGGCGCATGCGATGGATTGCCCCGCGCTCGCGGATTTTCAGGATGCGCCCGAGCGCTGGGTTGATCTGCGTTGGCACGCCGGGCGCCACGCGCCCATTCATACCGTCACGCTCGAGGTCACGATCTCGAACGCGGCCGGGGTGCTCGGGCGCATCTGCTCGGTCATCGGCGATCTGCGCACCAACATCTCGGATCTTCACTTTCTCGACAAGAAGCCGGACTATTACCGGATTGCGGTCGATGTCGATCTGCGCGACGCCGAACATCTGCATACGGTGCTGACGGCGCTCGATGCGGAAACGGATGTCGCCGGGGTCGCCCGCCTGCGCGGCGCGTCGCTCAAAGCCTGAGGACGGCACGGCATGGTGTTCAAGCGGCGCACGCCCAAGGGCTGGATGCAACTCCTCGCAGAGTCGGTCTGGCCGCGCGGCGGCTGGGGTCGGGCGACAAGCTATGTCATGCACCGCCTGCGCCGCCTGCCCGACCCGCCGCACCGCATCGCGCGCGGCACCTTCGCGGGGCTCTTCATCGGCACGCTGCCGCTGCCCGGGCTGCAATTCGCGGGCGCGCTGCTGCTGGCATGGGTGATGCGCGGCAACTTCATCGCGGCGGCGCTGGCGACCTTCTGGTCGAACCCCGTCACCACCCCGCTCATCGCCGTGCTGTCGATCTCGCTCGGGCACTGGATGCTCGGGATCGAGCGCCCCCTCAGCGCGCCCGCGATCATGGACGCCTTCGCGCAGGCGGGCGGCGAGATCTGGCGCAACATGCTTGCCGTCGTCGGCAAGGAAGAATTCCACTGGGATGCGCTCCGGGTCTTCATGCACGACATCTACTGGCCCTATCTGGTGGGCTCGATCGGGCCCGGGATCGTGGTCGCCCTCATCGGCTATTACCTCAGCCTGCCCATCGTGCGCGCCTATCAGGGCCTGCGCGCCAAGCGCCTGCGCGAACGCATCGCGCGCCGGCTCGGCCGGAGCGGCGCCGGCTCTGGCAGCGGGCCGGAACTACCCTAGATCAGCGCCACCCGTCGGAGAACGCGATGCCCCGCCCCCTGCCCACGACCCCGCTGCGCCTCGGCGTCAACATCGACCACGTCGCGACCATCCGCAACGCCCGCGGCGGCGCCCTGCCCGACCCGGTGCGCGCGGCCCTGCTGGCCGAGGCCGCGGGCGCCGACGGCATCACCGCCCACCTGCGCGAGGATCGCCGCCACATCCGCGACGACGACATCGAGGCGCTGATGTCGGGCTTGTCGATCCCGCTCAACTTCGAGATGGCGGCGACGGCCGAGATGCAGGCGATCGCGCTGCGCCACCGCCCGCACGCCGTCTGCATCGTTCCCGAACGGCGCGAGGAGAGGACGACCGAAGGGGGCCTTGAGGTCGCGGGCGACCAGAACCGCCTGGCCGACTTCATCGCGCCCCTGCGCGCGGCGGGCTGCCGCGTCTCGCTCTTCATCGGCCATGCGCCCGCCCAGATCGAGGCCGCGGCCCGCATCGGCGCGGCGGTCGTCGAACTGCACACCGGCCATTATTGCGACCTGCTGGCCGAGGGGCGCGCCGAGGAGGCCGCCGCCGAGGCCGAGGCACTGGCCCGCGGGGCGCATCTTGCGTATGAGGCGGGGCTCGAGGTGCACGCTGGGCACGGGCTGAGCTTCGACAACGTCGGCCCCATCGCGGCGCTGCCTGAGGTGGTCGAACTCAACATCGGGCACTTCCTCATCGGCGAGGCGGTCTTTGTCGGCCTGCCCGCGGCAATCGCCGGGATGCGCGCCCGCATGACTGCCGCGCGCCGCCCCGCCGCCTGAGGCGCCATGATCCTCGGCATCGGCACCGACCTTGCCAACATCGAGCGGATCGAGGGCACGCTCGCCCGCTTCGGCGAGCGTTTCCTCGCCCGCGTCTTCACCCCCGAGGAACGGCGCAAGGCCGAGGCGCGCGCCGACCGCGCCGGCACCTATGCCAAGCGCTGGGCCGCCAAGGAGGCATGCTCCAAGGCGCTCGGCACGGGCCTCCGGATGGGGATCGCCTGGCGCGACATGGGGGTGGCGAACCTGCCGACCGGCCAGCCGGTGATGCACCTGACCGGCTGGGCCGCGCGCCGCCTTGCCGCCATGACGCCGCCGGGCCACGAGGCGGTCGTGCATGTCTCGCTCACCGACGATCACCCGTGGGCGCAGGCCTTCGTCGTGATCGAGGCGCGCCCGGCGCGCGCTTGACAGCCATCGCGGGCGCGCGCACAAGGCGCCCGTCACCAAGGGGGCGGCAGGCAGCATGAGCACGGACGCGAAACCCTCGGGCGGGCTGGTCGAGACGATCAAGACCATCGTCTATGCGCTGCTGATCGCGGGCGTGTTCCGCACCCTCTTCTTCCAGCCCTTCTGGATCCCCTCGGGGTCGATGAAGGATACGCTGCTGATCGGCGACTTCCTCTTCGTCAACAAGATGGCCTATGGCTATTCGCGCCATTCCTGCCCCTTCTCGATCTGCCCCTTCTCGGGGCGGATCCTGTCGTCCGAGCCCGAGCGGGGCGACGTCGTGGTGTTCCGCCATCCGGTGAACGGGTCGGACTTCATCAAGCGGCTGATCGGCCTGCCGGGTGACCGGGTGCAGTTCGTGAACGGCCAGATCATCCTGAACGGCAGCCCGCTGCCGCTCGAACCCGCCGGCACCTTCACCGAGGTCTTCGCGCCGCAGGGCCCGATGGGGCACATGCCCCGCTGCGAGAATGCCCCCGTCGGGCGGGGCGGCGAATGCACCAAGTCGCGCTTTACCGAGATCCTGCCCGACGGGCGGAGCCACTCGGTCCTCAACATCGACCCGAACGGCTTTGGCGACGACACGCCCGAATTCGTCGTGCCCGAGGGCCATTACTTCTTTGTCGGCGACAACCGCGACAACAGCCAGGACAGCCGCTATGCCCGCGCCGTGGGCGGGGTGGGCTTCGTGCCGGCCGAGAACCTGATCGGCCGGGCCGACCGGATCGTGTTCTCGTCGGCCGGATCCTCGATGCTCTATTTCTGGACCTGGCGGTCCGATCGCTTCTTCGTGGCGGTCAAGTGACGCCTGCGCGCGACATCGCCGCCTTTGCCCGGCGGATCGGGCACGACTTCGCCGACGCGCAGATCCTGATCGAGGCGCTGACCCACGCCTCGATCGTGTCGCCCACGCGCCCCGACAACCAGCGGCTCGAGTTTCTGGGCGACCGCGTGCTCGGCCTCGCCATCGCCGAGGCGCTGCTCGCCACCGACCCCGCCGCGCGCGAGGGCGACCTTGCGCCGCGTTTCAACGCGCTGGTGCGGCGCGAGACCTGCGCCGAGATCGCGCGCGAGATCGGGTTGGGCGAGGCACTGCGCCTCGGGCGCTCCGAGATGATCACGGGCGGGCGGCGCAAGGAGGCGCTGCTTGCGGACGCGCTCGAGGCGGTGATCGCGGCGGTCTATGTCGATGCGGGCTTCGATGCGGCGCGCGACCTCGTGCGCAGGCTCTGGGGCGGGCGGATCGCGGCGGTTGCGGGCGATGACGCGCGCGACGCCAAATCGACCCTGCAGGCATGGGCGCAGGCGCGCGGCCTGCCCCCGCCCGACTATGCCGAGACGGGCCGCGAGGGGCCGCCCCACGAGCCCGTCTTCACGATCGAGGTGCGGCTCGCCGACGGCACCCGCGAAACCGCCGCCGGCCGGACCAAGCGGCAGGCCGAACAGGATGCCGCGCAGCGCCTGCTTGCCCGGATCGGAGCCGAAAGATGACCGACGCCCCCACCCGCGCGGGTTTCGCCGCCCTGATCGGCGAGCCGAACGCGGGCAAATCCACCCTCCTCAACCGCATGGTGGGGGCCAAGGTCTCGATCGTCACGCACAAGGTGCAGACGACGCGGGCGCGCATCCGCGGCATCGCCATGGCCGGCCCGGCGCAGATCGTCTTTGTCGACACGCCCGGCCTCTTTCGCCCGCGGCGGCGGCTCGATCGCGCGATGGTCGCGGCCGCCTGGGGCGGGGCGGCGGATGCCGATGCGGTCGTTCTCCTGATCGAGGCGCACCGCGGCCTGACCGAGGGCGTGGGCGCGATCATCAACGATCTTGCCGCGAAACTGCCGCGCCGCGTACCGGTCGCACTTGCCATCAACAAGATCGACCGCGTGAAGGCCGAGGCGCTCCTTCCCCTGGCCGAGCGGATGAACGCGGCCTATCCCTTCGCCGCGACCTTCATGATCTCGGCCGAGCGCGGCCACGGCATCGAGGCGCTGCGCGAATGGATCGCCGAGCGGATGCCCGAGGGGCCCTGGCTCTATCCCGAGGACCAGATCGCCGACCTGCCGCTCCGGATGCTCGCGGCCGAGACGACGCGCGAGAAGCTGACGCTGCGGCTGCATCAGGAACTGCCCTACGAGCTCACCGTCGAGACCGAAGGCTGGGAGGAACGCCCCGACGGATCGGTGCGGATCGATCAGGTGATCTATGTCGCCCGCGACGGCCACAAGGGCATCGTGCTCGGGGCGGGCGGGAGCACGATCAAGCCCGTCTCGATGGCCGCGCGCGCCGAGATCGCCGAGTTCATCGGCCGCCCGGTGCACCTCTTCCTGCAGGTCAAGGTCCGCCCCGGCTGGCTCGACGAAGCAGAACGCTTCCGCGAGATGGGGCTCGAGTTCCGCGATGGCGACTAGGGCCGCCTGATGGTCCGCCTTGCCTCGGGGCTGTGGGTTTCGGCCTATCTCGCGCGGCTCGGGCAGGTGGCGATTCCGGCCTATGTCACGGCGCGCGGCGATCCGACGGCGGGCGCCGTGATCGTGCGGCTCGCGACCCTCGACGGGCGGGCGCGGGCGATGCAGCGCACGACCGACCCCGCCAGCGGGGCGCGGCGCTGGACGGTGCTGGCCGAAGGGTCCGAGGCCGAGGTCGATGCGGTGCTGGCGCGCGCGCGCGGCCGCGACCCGGACCTGTGGGTGATCGAGATCGAGGATCGCGCCGGGCGCACGCTGCTCGACGATCCGGGGCTCGAGGGTTGAAGCCCCTCAGCCCCGCAGCGTCCCG
This sequence comes from uncultured Gemmobacter sp., assembly GCA_964472135.1. Lineage (GTDB taxonomy): Bacteria > Pseudomonadota > Alphaproteobacteria > Rhodobacterales > Rhodobacteraceae > JAUREX01. The sequence continues at coordinate 22,042 of CAYYJB010000008.1, read as the reverse complement.
CCCGTGGCCTTCGCGACCTTGTCGATGATCTTGCGCCCGACGGCCTCGATCTCGGCCTCGGTCAGCGTCGCGGTCGCGGGTTGCAGCCGAACGCTGATCGCGAGCGACTTCAGCCCCGCGCCAAGCTGCGCCTCGGCCGCGGGGCCTGCGAATTCGTCGAAGACGCGCACGCCCTCGATCAGCGCCTTGTCGGCGCCGAGTGCGGCCTGCACCACCGCCTGCGCCTCGGTCCGGGCATCGACGACGAAGGCGAAATCGCGCTCGACCGCCTGCAGGTCGTGCAGCATGAGCGGCGCACGCGCCGTGCCCCGCGCCCGCGGCTGCGGGATCGCGGCGAGGTCGAGCGTGAAGGCCACCGCCGGCCCGCGCAGATCGAAGGCGCGCAGCACGCGCGGATGGATCGCGCCGAACCGCGCCAGCGCCACCCGCCCGAGCGCGAGCGCGCCCGACCGCCCCGGATGCCACCAGCCCGGCAGGTCGCGCAGCACGCCAAGGCGCTGCGGCGCGCCGAGGGCCGCAAGCACCGCCTCGGCGTCGGCGCGCGCATCGAAGACATCGACCGCCCGGCGCGAGCCGTGCGGGTCGCGCGGCCCCGCATCCCCGGTCAGGAGCCCCGCGACCTGCGTCGCCTGCTCGCCCGGTTCGCCGCCCGAAAAGATCGGCCCGACCTCAAACAGCGCGAGGTCGGCCAGCCCGCGCGCGTGGTTGCGCGCCGCCGCCTGCAGAAGGCCCGGCAGCAGGTCGGGGCGCAGATGCGTCATCTCGGACGAGATCGGGTTTTCCAGCCGCACCGCCTCGGCCCCGCCGCCGAACATCTGCGCGTTGGGGGCATCGATGAAGGAATAGGTCACGCATTCGTTGTAGCCGAGCGCCGCGAGGCTGCGGCGCGCGACGCTCTCGCGCTTTTGCGCGGGCGTCAGGATCGTGGCGGGAACACCCGCGCGCACCGGCGGCAGCGGCCGACCCTGAAGCTGGCTGAGCGAGGCCACGCGCGCGACCTCCTCGACCAGATCGGCGGGGCCGTTGACGTCGGGGCGCCAGCTCGGCGGCGCGGCGCGGCCCCTCGCCCCCGTCATCTCGACCTCGAAGCCGAGCGCCCGCAGCGTTCCGAGCTGCGCCTCGGGCGCGATCTCGAGCCCCACGAGGCGCGCGACGCGGCCCGGGTCGAAGTCGAACCACCGCCGCGTGTCGGGCACCGCGCCATCGACCACCACCTCGGACGCCTCGCCGCCGCACAGATCGAGGATCATCCGCGTCGCGGCCTCGAGCCCCGGGATCGTGAAGGCCGGATCGACCCCGCGCTCGAACCGGTAGCGGGCATCGGAATTGATCCGCAGCGCCCGGCCCGTGGCAGCGACCGTGATCGGATCCCAATAGGCGGATTCGAGAAAGACCTCGGTCGTCTCGGGCGTGCAGCCCGAATGCTCGCCGCCCATGATGCCCGCGATGCTCTCGGGGCCGGCATCGTCCGAGATGGCCATCATGCCGGGCGCGAAGCGATAGTTCCGCCCGTCGAGCGCGAGGATCTCCTCGCCGCCGGCCGCGGGGTGGATGCGCAGCCTGCCCCGGACCTTCGCGGCATCGAAGACATGCAGCGGGCGGTTGCGATCATAGGTGAAGAAGTTCGTGACATCGACCAGCGCCGAGATCGGGCGCAGCCCGATCGCGCGCAGCCGCGCCTGCAGCCAGGCGGGCGAGGGGCCGTTCCGCACGCCCCGGATGACGCGGCCGGCAAAGATCGGGCAGCCCCTGTCGCGCAGCGCGGGGTCGATCGCGACCCCGATGGGCGAGGGGAAGCCGCCCGGGACGGGCGCGATCGTCTCGGGCTTCAGCCGCCCGATCCCGCGCGCCGCCAGATCGCGCGCCACCCCCCGCACGCCCAGCGCATCGGGGCGGTTGGGCGTGATCTTGATGTGGAACATCGGATCATCGAGGCCGCGCCAGTCGATGAAGCGCGCCCCGAGCGGGGCATCCGCCGGCAGGTCGATGATGCCGTCGTGATCGTCCGAGACCATGAGCTCGCGCTCGGAACACAGCATCCCGTTCGAGGCGACGCCGCGGATCATCCCGGGCTTCAGATCGACCCCGGTGCCGGGGACATGCGTGCCGACGGGGGCGAAGACCGCGACCATGCCGGTGCGCGCGTTGGGCGCGCCGCAGACGACCTGCACCTCTTCGCGCCGCCCGCCGGGACCGTCGGGATAGGTCTCGACCCGGCAGAGTCGCAGCCGGTCGGCGTTGGGGTGGGGAACCGCCTCGATCACGCGGCAGATGCGAAAGGCTCCGAGCCGGGCCGCGGGGTCGCTGACCTCCTCGACCTCGAGCCCGAGGTCGGTCAGCGCCTCGGCGATGGCCTGCGGGGTGGCGTCGGTCTCGAGATGGTCGCGAAGCCAGGAGAGGGTGAACTTCATCGCTGCGGCACCGGATTGGGGCGGACTGGCGGCGGCTTAGCCCATCGGCGCGGGCAGGAAAAGGCCGCCCCTCAGTTCAGCTGGAACTGGAGCGGATAGCGCCCCTCGCTGAAGTCGCCGAAAAGGCTCGAGACATCGGGGTGGCCGACCGGCTCGCCGCTTTCGTCGGGCAGCAGGTTCTGCTCCGAGACATAGGCGACGTAATAGCTGTGGGCGTTCTCGGCGAGCAGGTGGTAATAGGGCTGATCCTTGCGCGGCCGGTTCTCGGGCGGGATCGCCTCGTACCATTCGTCGGTGTTCGAGAACTTGGGGTCGACATCGAAGACCACCCCCCGAAAGGGGAACTTGCGGTGCCGCACGACCTGGCCGAGATGGTATTTCGCCTGCCCCTTGATCATCGCGCGCCTCCTCGGGGGGGTGTTTGCCCCAGCATCGCGCGATTGTCCACCGGGTCGCGTGCAGCGGTGTCGCACGGATTTGCCCTCGGAGATTTTTTTGCTATGATCGCAAAAAAAGAACACGCGAGAGGCAGATGAGCAGAGTTCTCCGCGGTCTGGGTCTGTGTCTGCTGCTGGCGTCCTGCGCCGCGGGCACCGCCCCGCGCAACCTCGACAACGCCTGCGCCCTGGCGCGGGAAAAGCCAGCCTATGCCCGCGCCATGAAGGCCACGGCCGAGGAATGGGGCGTGCCGGTCCATGTCCAGATGGCGACGATCTATCACGAATCCCGCTTCATCCGGAACGCCCGGACGCCGCGGCGCTATGCGCTCGGGTTCATTCCCACCGGCCGCCAGAGCACCGCCTACGGCTATTCCCAGGCGCTTGACGGCACCTGGGACGAATACCGCCGCGTCACGCGCAACGGCGCCGCGCGGCGCGACCGGATCGAGGACGCGACCGACTTCATCGGGTGGTACATGGACACCTCCGCGCGCCGCCTCGGCATCGCCAAGACCGATGCGGCATCGCAATATCTGGCCTATCACGAGGGGCGCGCCGGGTATCAGCGGGGCAGCCACAACGCCAAGCCCTGGCTCATCACCCGCTCGCGCGAGGTCGCGAGCCGGGCCGCGCGCTATGAGCGTCAGCTCGAGGGGTGCCGGATCTGACGGGCGTCAGTCGGTCTTGACGAGGCCGCGCGCGCGCAATTCGTCGTCGATGCTGAAGGTCGCGGGCGGGATCGCGATGCCCGTCTCACCCTCTTCGAGAAAGACATCGACACGCTCGCCCGTGTCGCCGATGACCGACCAGCCATAGAGCCGCAAGGGAGAGTCGACGAAGGACAGCTCGACCGTGCCCATCTCGGGCGCCTCGGGGTCTCGCAGGGCGACGATGGTCGTGTCGCCATCGAGGAAATGACCGACCACGAGCGGCGAGGTCGCGATATCCGCGCGCCGGTCGAGCAGCAGCGCAAGGGGGGTGCGCGAGGTCGGATAGACCGTCGGCGGCTCGCGCGAGGCGCCGTCGAAGATCGCGACCTGTCCGGCGGCAGCGATGATGAGGGGGCCCGAACTGTCCTCGTAATCGAGCCGGGCGCGCGCCGGGCGCTGCAAGGAAATCGTCCCGAACGCCACCGATCCGTCGGGGCTGAATTGCACGAAGGGCGCCCGGATCGTGGTGATCGAGCCGATATAGGCCGAGATCTCGGCGAGCGGCACGGGACCGGCCGCCCCGGGCCAGGCCGGCAGCAGAAGGGCAATTGCGAAAAGAAAGGCACGGCGCATCGTCATGCGCGAATTCCTAGCAGGGTTTCGCGCGCGTGCAAACGCCCCCGCGATCACGGTTCGGGGACGAGGATCTCGCGCTTGCCAACGGCGTTCGCGGGGGTGACGACGCCCTGGTTCTCCATCTGCTCCACGAGGCGGGCGGCCTTGTTGTAGCCGATCCCGAGCTTGCGCTGGATGTAGGAGGTCGAGCATTTGCGGTCGCGCGCCACGATCGCCACCGCCTGATCATAGAGCGCGTCGTCCCCGCCATCCCCGCCAAGGCCGAGGATCGCGTCGATCTCCTCGCCGCGTTCTTCGTCGCCGCCCTCGACCACGCTGGTCAGGTATTCGGGTGGCCCGAAGGACTTGAGGTGCGTCACCACCTCCTCGACCTCCTCGTCCGAGACGAAGGGGCCGTGGATGCGGGTGATCCGGGAACCGCCGGCCATGTAGAGCATGTCGCCCATGCCCAGAAGCTGCTCGGCCCCCTGCTCGCCGAGGATGGTGCGGCTGTCGATCTTCGAGGTGACCTGGAACGAGATGCGGGTCGGGAAGTTCGCCTTGATCGTGCCGGTGATGACATCGACCGAGGGGCGCTGCGTTGCCATGATGAGGTGGATGCCCGAGGCGCGCGCCATCTGCGCCAGACGCTGGATGCAGGCCTCGATCTCCTTGCCCGCGACCATCATGAGGTCGGCCATCTCGTCCACGATGACGACGATGTAGGGCAGGGCGACGGGGGCGAATTCCTCGGTCTCGAAGACCGGATCGCCCGTCTCGTCGTCAAAGCCCGTCTGGACGGTGCGGCGGAACATCTCGCCCCGCTCGAGGGCCTCGCGCACGCGGCCGTTGAAGCCCTCGATGTTGCGCACGCCCATGCGCGACATCTTGCGATAGCGCTCCTCCATCTCGGCCACGACCCATTTCAGCGCGACCACCGCCTTCTTGGGGTCGGTCACGACGGGCGAGAGCAGATGCGGGATGCCGTCATAGACCGACAGCTCGAGCATCTTGGGGTCGATCATGATCAGGCGGCATTCCTCGGGCGAGAGCTTGTAGAGCAGGCTCAGGATCATGGTGTTGATCGCGACCGACTTGCCCGAACCCGTGGTGCCCGCGATCAGCAGGTGGGGCATCTTGGCGAGGTTCGCGACGATCGGCGCCCCCCCGATGTCCTTGCCGAGCGCGAGCGGCAGGCGCATCGTCGAATCGCCGAACTCGCGCGCGGCGAGGATCTCGCGCAGAAAGACCTTCTCGCGCTCGGCGTTGGGCAGCTCGATCCCGATCACGGTGCGCCCCGGCACGGTAGAGACGCGCGCCGACAGCGCCGACATCGACCGCGCAATGTCGTCCGACAGCCCGATCACCCGGCTGGCCTTTAGGCCCGGCGCGGGTTCGAGCTCATACATCGTCACGACCGGGCCGGGCCGGACCGAGGTGATCTCGCCCTTCACGCCATAGTCGTCGAGGACGTTCTCGAGCATGCGCGCGTTCTCCTCGAGCGCCTCGGTCGAGAGGGTCTGGCGCACGATGGTCTTGGGCGCGGTGAGCAGGCTCAGCGCCGGCGCCTCGTATCCCGGTGCCGCGTCATCAAAACGCAGGCTAGGCTGGGCCTCGGCGTCGGCCCTGCGCGAGGCCCCCTTGCGCGGCGTCGGCACGATCACGCGCCGGCCCTCGGGCACGGCAGGCTGGGGCCGGGGTTCGGGGGTGGCGCCCTCATCCTCCTCCTCGGCGGCGGTGGCGTCGCCGGCAAAGAGCGGCGCGCCGCGCGGCCGCAGATGCGGCTCGGACACGAGCGGCGGATCGCCGCGCCGCCGCGCCTCGATCGCGCCCGAGATGCGCGCGCTGATGCGCTCGGGGCTTGGCGCGGCGATGTCGCGGTCCGCGAGGTCGTGCACGACCAGCTCGGGCTCGGGTCCGGCGCGGCGCGCCCCGATCGTCGGCATCAGGCCGCGCAGCGCGCGCCGCGCGCCCCCCCGCGACAGCAGCGGCTCGCGCAGGTCGTCCCGCGGCCATGGCGCGGCAGTTTCTCCGGCGCCTTCGGGCTCGTTGCGGGCACGCGCCGCGACCATCCGCGCGCGCCCCGCCTCGGCGCCGGCCACGACGCCGCGCGCCCCCGTCAGCAGCATCCTGCGCCCCAGACGCACGGCCGCATCATAGGCGACGATCCCGCCGACATAGAGAAAGCGGCCGATCGCGCGCAGCTCTGCCCGGCTGAAGCCCAGCACGAACAGCATCGCCCCGACCAGCGCAAGCCCGGTGGCAAGCGACAGCACCCGCAGCGCCGCCCCCGGATCGAGCGGCACGACCCCGAGCAGCACGCCCAGGATCGTGTCGCCCAGAAGCCCCCCGAGCCCGAAGCCATGGGGCCACTCCGCGCCCGGCACATGGCTTGCGGCAAAGACCGATCCGAGCGCGAGCGCAAGCGCCGCGAACAGCAGTCGGCCGAGCGCGCGCTCCTGCCCCGCATGGAGCACGAAGCGCACCCCCCAGCCGCCGAGGATGACCGCGAGGCCCCACGCCCCGACGCCCGTGATGATCACGAGCGATGAGGCAACCGCCGCGCCCGCCCGCCCGAGCGCGTTGCGTGCGGGTTCGTCGGTCGCGACCATCCAGCCCGGATCGTCGGGCGAATAGCTCGACAGCACCATCACCACGAGGAGCGCCACGCCGATCAGCGTCAGCCCGAACAGCTCGCGTCCGCGCCGTTCGACCATCGCCTGCGTCGAGCGATCGAGAAGCGGCGCGCGCCGCCGGCTCTGATAGGATGCCATTGCCCGCCCCCTAACCGTAAAGGCACCGCCTGAGCGCCCCGAGCCCGCGCTCGAACGCCTCAAGCCCCGCCACCATCGCGACGCGGACATAGCCCGCGCCCGGATTGAACCCCTCGACCTCGCGCGCGAGATAGGCGCCGGGCAGCACCCGCACCCCCGTCTCGCGCCAGAGCTTCAGCGCGGCCGCCTCGCCGTCCGGGACGGGCAGCCACAGGAAGAACCCCGCCTCGGGCACCCGGCAGCCCGGCACGTCGCCGAGGATGCGCTCGGCGATCGCGTATTTCGCGGCATAGAGGGCGCGGCTCGCCTCGACATGCGCCTCGTCCTGCCAGAGCCGGGCGGCAACGCCCTGCAGCGGATCGGGCAGCGGCGCGCCGGCATAGGCGCGCAGCCGCCGGATCGGGCCGATCGCCGCCGGGCCGGCCGCGACGAACCCCGACCTGAGGCCCGGCACGTTCGAGCGCTTGGAGAGCGAGTTGAACACGACCTGCCGCTCGGGATCATGCGCGCGGCCGGCATCGAGAAGGCCCGCGGGCGGCGCGTCGCGCCAGACCTCCGAATAGCACTCATCCGAAAAGACGCGGAAATCGTGCCGCTCGGCCAGATCGAGCAGGTCGGTCAGATAGTCGCGCGGCGCCACCGCCCCTTGCGGGTTGGCGGGTGAGCAGACGAAGGCGATGGCGGCGCGGTCGAGCAGGTCGGGCGGCAGCGCGGCGAAATCGGGCAGGTATCCCGTGGCGCGCGTCGCGGGCAGATAGACGGGCTCGGCCCCGGCCGCGAGCGCCGCGACCGCATAGACCTGATAGAAGGGGTTGGGGATCAGCACCACCGGCCGGCGGCCGCGCTTCTTCTCGGGACAAAGGGCGAGGAGCGCGTTGAAGAGCCCCTCGCGCGTGCCGTTCAGCGCCATCAGCCGCTCGGGTCCGACCGGCACGCCATGGCGCCGCCCGATCCAGCCCGAGATCGCCCCGAGCAGCGCCGGCGTGCCGTCATTGGCGGGATAGCGCCCGAAGCCCGCGACCTCGGCCGCCAGCACCTCGGGCAGGAAGGGCGCGGTCGGGTGGGTCGGTTCGCCGATGCTCATGTGGACGGTCGGCCCGCCCGGCGCGTGCGCGTCGAGCAGCGCCCGCAGGCGCGGGAATGCGTAGTCCGGCAAATGCGCGAACCGCTCGGGGGTGTCCATCTCTGCCTCGTCTCCGGGGTCGAACGCCCCGGTTGACGCGAACGTTACCCGGCTTTGGCGTCCCGGTCCAGCCCGCCGCCGAAAAAGCCCGTCCGCGTGGCATTTCTGCCCCGCAGGGCCGGGGTCGCCTCAGGGCGCGGCGAAGAGGAGATCGAGCAGGCGCGCGGCCTCGGCGTCGGGGTCGGCCAGCGGCGCGCGATCCTCGCCGGGATGGAAGCGCGCGCGGAGCGCGGTCGGCATCGGGCGCGGCGTCAGGATGGAAACCGCGGGCCCGATCCGCGCGCCCTCGGCCTGCCAGCTGCGCGCGAGCGCGATCTGAGCGGCCTTGGTCGCGCCATAGGCGCCGTGGAAGGGCTTGCCCGCGGCGGGGTCGTCGAAGAAGAGCGCGCGCCCCGGCCGCGCATCGCCCCCCCCGCTGAGGAGCGGGCCGAGGAGCGCGACGAGGCGCGCCGTCGCGGTGACGTTGAGGGCGAGCGCGCGCGCCAGATCGCGCGCATCGACATGGCCGACGGGCGAGAGGGGGGGGGCGTGGATCGCCGCATGGGCCCAGAGATCGAGCCGCCCCCAGCGCCCCCGGATCGCGCGCGCGAGCCCCGCGACCGCGTCCTCGTCGGTGAGATCGAGCGGGGCGAGCGTCGCCGTGCCGCCCGCGGCGCGGATCCGGTCGTCAAGCTCCTCGAGCCCGCCCTGCGTGCGCGCGACCGCGAGCACCTGCCAGCCGCGGCCGGCGAGGGCGCGCGCGAGGGCCGCGCCGAGCCCGCGCGAGGCGCCGGTGACGAGGGCGAGCGGGGGCGGGGAGGTTTCGGGGAGGGACATCGGGAGACCTCGGGGACGGGGGGGAAGGGGGGGGGGGGGGGGGGGGGGGGGGGGGGGGGCGGGGCGGGGGGGCCGCGGGCGGGCGGGGGGGGGGGGGGCGTTGGGGGGCGGGCCCTGCGGTCGCCGGGGGGGCCGGGGGGGCAACGGGGGGGCTCCACGCCCCCCGCGCCCCCCGTGGGGTATTTGCGCCAAGATGAGCGGGGCGGGGGCCTGTCATGCCGGGGCGTTTTCGGGGGAGGGGGGTGGCACGGGGTAGTCGCCCGAGAAGCAGGCGTCGCACCAGGCGGGGTTCGCGGGATCGCGGCCGGCGGGGGCGCCGAGGGCGCGGTAGAGCCCGTCGAGCGAGACGAAGCGCAGGGAGGCGACGCCGATCCAGTCGCGCATCTCGGCCTCGGTCATGGTGGCGGCGAGGAGCTTCGAGCGCTCGGGCGTGTCGACGCCGTAGAAGCAGGGCCAGGCGGTCGGGGGGGAGGCGATGCGGAAATGGACCTCGGCGGCGCCGGCCTCGAGGATCATCTCCTTGATCTTGCGCGAGGTGGTGCCGCGCACGACCGAATCGTCGACGAGGACGACGCGCTTGCCGCGCACGAGCGCGCGGTTGACGTTGAGCTTGAGGCGCACGCCCATGTTGCGGATGTGCTCGGTCGGTTCGATGAAGGTGCGGCCCATGTACTGGTTGCGGATGATCCCCATCGCGAAGGGGATGCCCGATTCCTGCGCGAAGCCCACCGCGGCGGGGGTGCCGCTGTCGGGGACGGGGCAGACGAGGTCGGCCTCGACCGGGGCCTCGCGGGCGAGTTCCTCGCCGATGCGGCGGCGCGTCTCGTAGACCGAGCGGCCGCCATGGACCGAGTCGGGGCGCGAGAAGTAGACGTGCTCGAAGACGCAGAAGCGGGGGGGGCGGCGCTCGAACGGGCGGGAGGAGGAGAGGGTGCCGCCCTCGATCACGACCATCTCGCCGGGTTCGACCTCGCGCAGGAACTCGGCGCCGATGATGTCGAGGGCGCAGGTCTCGGAACTCAGCACCCAGCCCTCGCCGAGCCGGCCGATGACGAGGGGGCGCACGCCGAGCGCGTCGCGCACGCCGATGAGCTTCGTGCGCGTCATGGCGACGATCGAGAAGGCGCCCTCGACCCGGCGCAGCGCGTCCTTCATGCGTTCGGTGATCGTCGACTGGATCGAGCGCGCCATCAGGTGGATGATGCATTCGGTGTCGGAGGAGGACTGGAAGATCGAGCCGCGCTCGATCAGCTCGCGCCGGAGCGCCGTTGCGTTGGTGAGGTTGCCGTTGTGGGCGATGGCCGAGCCGCCCATCGAGAATTCGCCGAAGAAGGGCTGGACGTCGCGGATCGCGGTCGCGCCCTTGGAGCCGGCGGTCGAATAGCGCACATGGCCGATCGCGAGGGGGCCGGGCAGCGTCTCCATCAGGTCGGGCTTGGTGAAGATGTCGCGCACATAGCCGAAGCGGCGGACCGAGTTGAAGCCGACCGCGGGGTCGTGGCTGACGATGCCCGCCGCCTCCTGGCCGCGGTGCTGGAGGGCGTGGAGGCCGAGGGCCACGAAATTCGCGGCCTCGGCGAGGCCCGAGACGCCGAAGACGCCGCATTCCTCGTGCAGGCGGTCGTCGTCGAAGGGGTGGATCGGGAACTGGCTGGGCATCTGGGGTGCGACCTCGGGCGGATCGGAACGGGTTTCTGGCCTCGGGGCGGCGCGGCCCCCTCAGCGGGGGGCGAGGCAATCGCCGATCAGGGTTTCGTAGCGGGCGACGATCCAGCCGGGCGCGTCGGCGGGCAGCGCGGCCTCGACCGAGGTGGCGACACCGGCGAAGACGGCCTGGCTGCGGGCCTCGTCGATCATCGCGAGGCGGGTGCCGGCGAAGCCGCGGTCGTGCACGATGAGGGCGACCGCGACGAGCAGCGCGCCGCGCGCGACGCCGAAGAGGAAGCCGAGAGCCCTGTCGAGGCCGCCGAGCACGGAGCCCTGCACGAAGGAGCCGATCGCGGGCGTGATGAGGGCCATGACGGCGAGGGCGACCGCGAACACGGTCGCGAAGGCCGCGAGGCGCGAAAGCTCGCAGGAATTGCGCAGGATGTCGCCGAGCAGGGGCACCTCGCGCACCAGCGGCTCGACCGGGGCGGCGAAGGCCAGCGCCGCGGCGGCCGCGACCACCCAGCCCATGATCGCGAGGGATTCGCGCACGATCCCGCGCGACCAGGCGAGCACGGCCGAGAGCACGATCACGCCCGCGACGACGGCATCGACGATGTTGAAGCCTTCCATGCGCGTCCCGATCCTGCCTGTCACCCGGCGCCGAACATCCCGCCCGCGAGCGCCGCGAGGTCGGGCATCTCTTGGAGCGCCATCCCCTCGGTGGCCGCGAGGCGCGAACCGGCCGGCAGGGCCGCCGCCGTGAAACCAAGTTTCCGCGCCTCTTTCAACCGGTTTTCGGTCTGGCCCACGGGACGCAGCGCGCCCGAGAGGCTGACCTCGCCGAAAAAGACCATCTCGGGGGGGATCGCCTGATCCTCGCGCGCCGAGAGGAGCGCGGCCGCGACCGCGAGATCGGCCGCCGGTTCGCCGACCTTCATGCCGCCCGCGACGTTGAGGAAGACGTCGAGCCCGGCGAAGGGGATGCCGCAGCGCGCCTCGAGCACGGCGAGCACGGTCGCCACCCGGCCGGCATCGAGGCCAACGACCGTGCGGCGCGGCGTGCCGAAGGGGGCGGGCGCGACGAGGGCCTGGATCTCGGTCAGGACGGGGCGCGTGCCCTCCATCCCCGCGAGCACCGCCGAGCCGGGCGCCGGGCGGTCGCGTTCGGAGAGGAAGAGGGCCGAGGGGTTCGCGACCTCGGCCAGCCCCCCGCCCGTCATCTCGAACACCCCGATCTCGTCGGCGGGGCCGAAGCGGTTCTTGACGCTGCGCAGGATGCGGAAGGGGTGGCCGCGCTCGCCCTCGAAATAGAGGACGGTGTCGACCATGTGCTCGACCACGCGCGGCCCCGCGATCTGGCCGTCCTTGGTGACATGGCCCACGAGCACGACGGCGACGCCGCGCCGCTTGGCGAAGCTCACGAGTTCGTGGGCGGCGGCGCGCACCTGCGCGACCGAGCCCGGCGCGGCCTCGACCATGTCCGACCAGAGCGTCTGGATCGAATCGATCACCGCGAGGCCCGGGCGTTCGGCGTCGAGCGTCGTCAGGATGTCGCGCAGCGCGGTTTCGGCGCCGAGCCGCACGGGCGCGTCGGCAAGCCCGAGGCGGGCCGCGCGCATCCGCACCTGCGCGGCCGCTTCCTCGCCCGAGATGTAGATGGTGGGCAGACCCCCGCGCGCCAGATGCGCGGCCGTCTGCAACAGCAGCGTCGATTTCCCGATCCCCGGGTCGCCGCCGAGCAGGATGGCCGAGGCGGGCACCAGCCCCCCGCCCAGCACGCGGTCGACCTCGGCAAGGCCCGTCGGCACGCGCGGCGGCGGCGCCTCGGCATCGGTCAGGGCCGAGAGCGGCACGCTGCGGCCGCGCGCGGCCATCGCGCGCCCGGCGGGGCCGGCCGAGAGCGGCGCCTCCTCGTGGAGGGTGTTCCATGCCCCGCAGCCCTCGCAGCGGCCGACCCATTTGCGGTGGAGCGCGCCGCAGGCGGTGCAGGCGAAGGACGGGGTGGCGGATTTCGCCATCGCCCTACCAGTGCGGCGGGCGCTGGTCGGCGGGCGGCAGGCCCGCGGCCTCCGCCTCGGCCTCGGCGGCGCGTTCCAGAAGCAGCCCGACGCGGCGCTGCAGCGTCTCGATCTCGCGCCCCTGCCGGGCGACGACGGCCGAGAGGTCGTCGCAGACCCGGTTCAGATGGGCGAGCATCTCTTCGATGTCGTGCAGGCGTTGGGACATGGGCGGAGCGATAGCACGGGCGGGGGCCGCCCGCCAGCCTCGGGCGCCCCGCCTTGCCCTGAAGCGGCCCTTCCGCTATGCCGCGCGCGATCTGCGCGAGGACGCCATGGCCGACCGACCCACCCGCCGCCCGCGGGCCGAGAACCCCAAGGGCTTCCGCGACTATTTCGGCGCCGAGGTGACCGAGCGCAAGGCGATGCTCGACCGCATCGCCGCCGTCTATCAGCGCCACGGCTTCGACCCGCTCGAGACACCCGCGATCGAGACGGTCGAGGCGCTGGGCAAGTTCCTGCCCGATGTCGACCGCCCCAACGAGGGCGTCTTCGCCTGGCAGGAGGACAGCGACTGGCTGGCGCTGCGCTATGATCTGACGGCCCCGCTCGCGCGTGTCGCGGCGCAATACCGCGCCGACCTGCCGAGCCCCTATCGCCGCTATGCGATGGGCCCCGTCTGGCGCAACGAAAAGCCGGGGCCGGGCCGCTTTCGCCAGTTCTATCAGTGCGACGCCGATACGGTCGGGGCGGGCAGCGTGGCGGCCGACGCCGAGATCTGCGCCATGCTGTGCGAGGCGCTCGAGGCGGTGGGGATCGCGCGCGGCGACTATGTGATCCGCATCAACAATCGCAAGGTGCTGAATGGCGTGCTCGAGGTCGCGGGGCTTCTCGACCCCGCCGACCCCGCACGGATGGCCGCCGAGCGCGGGATCGTGCTGCGCGCCATCGACAAGATCGACCGGCTGGGAGAGGCCGGGGTGCGCGCGCTCCTGGGCGAGGGCCGCCGGGACGAGAGCGGGGATTTCACCAGGGGCGCGGGGCTCGGCCCCGAGGCGGTCTCGGTGGTGATGGGGTTCATGGCCGCCAAGGCCGCGACGGGGGCCGCGACGGTCGCCCGCCTGCGCGATCTGGTGGCGGGTTCGGCCACGGGTGCCGAGGGGGTGGCCGAGCTCGAGACCATCGCGGCGCTGCTCGAGGCGCAGGGGATCGGGCCCGACCGCGCGCAGATCGATCCCTCGGTCGTGCGCGGGCTTGGCTATTACACGGGGCCGGTGTTCGAGGCCGAGCTGACCTTCGAGGTCACGGACGAAAAGGGCCGCCGCCAGCAGTTCGGATCGGTGGCGGGCGGCGGGCGGTATGACGATCTGGTCGAGCGTTTCACCGGCCAGAAGGTGCCGGCGACGGGCGTCTCGATCGGGGTGGACCGGCTGCTCGCGGCGCTGCGGGCGCGCGGGGCGGCGGCGGGCGCGGCCGAGCCCCTCGCGGTCGTGACCGTGATGGACCGCGAGCGGATGGCCGATTACATGAAGATGGCGGCCGAGTTGCGCGCCGCCGGGCTGCGCGCCGAGGTCTATCTCGGCAATCCCAAGAACTTCGGCAACCAGATGAAATACGCCGACCGCCGCGGCGCCGCGGTCGCGATCATCGCAGGCTCGGACGAGGCCGCGCGCGATGTCGTGCAGATCAAGGATCTGGTCGCGGGGGCCGCGATCGCGGCCGGCGCGAGCCTCGAGGACTGGAAGGCCCGCCCGGCGCAGGTCGAGGTCGCGCGTGCCGACCTCGTGGCCGCGGTGCGGCGGATCATCGGGCGCTGAGATGGCCGGCGCGGCGGCCGCCCGGGCCGAGGGGCAGCGGCTGATGGATGCGCTGCGGGCAGCCGGCGCCGAGCCGGTCGAGGCGCGCATCCTCCAGCCCGCGGGCACGCTCCTTGACCTCTATGGCGAGGAGATGCGCGCGCGCGCCTATGTCACCGCCGACCCGGTGCAGGGCGAGATGATGCTGCGCCCCGACTTCACCGTGCCGGTCGTGCAGATGCACATGGCCGAGGGCGCCGAGCCCGCGCGCTATTGCTATCTGGGCGAGGTCTTTCGCAAGCAGGACGGCCCGGCCACGCGGCCGAGCGAATATCTGCAGGTCGGCTATGAGGTCTTCGCCCGCGACGATCCCGCCGCGGCCGATGCCGAGGTGTTCGCGCTGATCGCGGGGCTGCTCGCGCCGCTCGGCCTGCGGGCGGTGACGGGCGACATGGGGCTCCTGGGTGCCGCGGTGGCGGGCCTGACGCTCAGCCCCGCGCGCAAGGCGGCACTCGCGCGCCACATCTGGCGGCCGGCGCGATTTCGCGCGCTGATCGACCGTTTCGCGGGCCGCGCGCCGGTGCTCCAGGCCCGCGCCGATCTGATCGCGCGGCTGCGGGCCGAGGGGGCGGGCGCGATGATCCGCGCGGCGGGCCCCCTCGTCGGGCTCAGGACCGAGGCCGAGATCGAGGCGCGCGCCGCCGCCCTCTTGGCCGATGCCGACGCGCCCCCCCTGCCCGAGGCCGAGGCCGCGCGGATCGACGCGCTGCTCGCGGTCGCGGGGCCGGCGCCCGAGGCGGCGGCGCGCCTCTCGGCCCTCGCGCAGGAGATGCCCGCGATCGCGCCCGCGGTCGCCGCACTCCATGCCCGCCTCGGCGCGCTCGCGGATCGCGGGGTCGACCCGGCCTCGCTCGGCTTCGAGGCCAGCCATGGGCGGACGACGATGGAATATTACGACGGCTTCGTCTTCACCCTCTCGGTGCCGGGCGCCGATCTGCCGCCGGTCGCCTCGGGCGGGCGGTATGACGCGCTGACGGCGCGGCTCGGGCAGGGCCGCTCGATCCCGGCCGTGGGGGCGGTGATCCGGCCGGGGCTGGTCGCCGATCTTGCGGGGGGCGGGGCATGACGCTGCGGATCGCGCTCCCCTCCAAGGGCCGGCTGATGGAGCAGTGCTTTGCCTGGTTCGCGGGCCACGGCATCGCGATCGGCCGCGACGGGGCGGCGCGCACCTATGCCGCCGTCGCCGAGGGGCTCGAGGGGCTCGAGGTGGTGCTCGCCTCGGCGGCCGAGGTGCCGCAGGCGCTGGCCGAGGGGCGGGTGCATCTGGGCGTGACGGGCTCGGACCTCGTGCGCGAGGGGCTGGCGGACTGGGCCCGCGCGACGCCCGAGTGGGTGCGCCTCGGGTTCGGGCACGCGGACCTCGTGCTGGCGGTGCCGGCCGCCTGGATCGATGTCGCGACGGTCGATGACCTCGATGCGGCGGCGGCGGCCTTTCGCGCAGTCCACGGCCACCGGTTGCGGATCGCGACCAAATATCACCGGCTGACGCGCGACTTCCTGCGCCGGGCGGGGGTGGCGGATTATGTGCTGGTCGACAGCCAGGGCGCGACCGAGGGCAGCGTGCGCCAGCAGACCGCCGAAGCCGTGGCCGACATCACCTCGACCGGCGAGACGCTCGCGGCCAACCACCTGCGCGTGCTCGACGACGGGGTGATCCACCGATCCGAGGCGACCCTCTTTGCCGCGCGCGCCGCAGACTGGACGCCCGCAGCGCGGCGCACGCTCGCGGCGCTTGCGGCGCGGCTGGGCGCCCTGCCGCCTGACGGGCTCTGGCGCTGACCACTTCGCCGCTTGGGCGCCCGACGGCCGCGCGGGATGAGATTGCGGGCGCATCCTGTCCGCGAGAGGGTGCCAAAACGACCGGCGACGATCGCCCGCTTCTGCCCGGCCTTGCGCCCAGGGATGACGGTCAGGAGGGCGCTGCTGCGTCTCGGCGGTGCGCATGCGTTCGAGAACGCCCGATGGAAATCGCGCCGAAAAAAGATCACGGGGGAACGATCCGATCGCCCTTCGCAGACAGCGCTGCCGCCAGCTAGGCAGAGCCCCGCGCGGCATGCCGAATGGGACGATCCCGACAATCGAAGTGGCGCACCCGACAGGATTCGAACCTGTGACCTCTGCCTTCGGAGGGCAGCACTCTATCCAGCTGAGCTACGGGTGCCTTCGGGTGCTATAGCCCCAAGCGGGCCGGGGCGCAACCGCCGCCTCAGCCGAAGAGGTCGTGGCAGAACTCGAGCGCATCGACGAGCGCATCGACCTCGGCGGGGGTGTTGTAGAGGGCGAAGGAGGCGCGGCAGGTCGCGCCCACGCCGAGATGCTGCATCAGAGGCATCGCGCAATGCGTGCCCGCCCGCACCGCGATCCCGCGCTTGTCAAGGACGGTCGAGATGTCGTGCGCATGGGCTGCACCGTCAAGCGTGAAGGAAAAGATCGCGCCGCGCTCGGCCGCCTGCCCCTGCACGCTGAGCCAGTTGAGGCCCGCCAGACGCGCGCGGGCGTAATCGCGCAAGGCCGCCTCGTGGCGGGCGACATTCTCCATCCCGAGCGCCATGAGATACTCGAGCGCGACGCCGAGCCCGATCTGCTGCACGATGCCGGGCGTGCCGGCCTCGAACTTCATCGGCGGGTCGGCATAGCTCACGCCCTCGCGCGTGACCTCGCGGATCATGTCGCCGCCGCCGAGGAAGGGGCGCATCTCGGCCTGGCGGGCGCGCGAGATCCAGATCGCCCCCGACCCCGAGGGGCCATAGAGCTTGTGGCCGGTGACGGCGTAGAAATCGCAGCCGATGCGGGCCAGATCGACGGGCATGTGCACCGCCGCCTGGCTGCCATCGACCAGCACCGGCACGCCGCGCGCATGCGCGCCCGCCGCAATCGCCGCGACATCGACGATGGTGCCGAGCACGTTCGACATGTGCGTGACGGCAACGAGCCGGGTGCGCGGCCCGATCGCGGCCAGGACGCGCTCGGGGTCGAGGCTGCCGTCGGCCTCGGGTTCCACCCAGCGCAGCACGACGCCCTGCCGCTCGCGCAGGAAATGCCACGGCACGATGTTGGCGTGGTGTTCGAGCACGCTCAGCACGATCTCGTCGCCCGGGCCCATGCGCGGGGCGGCCCAGCCGTAGGAAATCAGGTTGATCCCCTCGGTCGTGCCCGAGGTGAAGACGATCTCATCCTCGTGGGGGGCGTTGAGGAAGCGCGCCACGATCCCGCGCACCGCCTCGTATTTCTCGGTCGCGAGGTTCGAGAGGTAATGCAAGCCCCGGTGGACGTTGGCGTATTCCTCGGCATAGCCGCGCGTCACCGCCTCGATCACGGCGCGGGGCTTTTGCGCCGAGGCGCCGTTGTCGAGATAGACGAGCGGCCGCCCGTTCACCTGCCGCGACAGGATGGGGAAATCGGCCCGCACCGCATCGACATCGAACATCAACCCGCCCCCCCGAGAGACGCCATCAGCGCGACCAGCACGGCGAACAGCGCCATGCCGAAGGCCATCAGGCCGACAACCAGCCCGAAGAACACCCGCCAGAGGTGGCGAAACCCGTGCACCTCGGCCACGAAATTGGTGAGCAGCCAGAAGAAGAGCCCGACACTCGCCAGCCCGATCAGCCCCGCGAGCGGCGCGAGGATGATGCCCGCGAAGGTCTGCACCGCCTGCACCACGACCAGCAGGATCTGCATCCAGACCATGACCACCAGCACTTCGCCGAACTCGCCCTTGCCCCCGAAGCGCGCGCCGATGATCGTGATCGTCGCCGCCCCGAGCAGGGTGAAGGCCGCCTGCATCACCGCAAGCATGATGGGCGAGGGCAGGCCGGCCGTGCCGGGCGCGACGGGCGGGATCTGGCCGAACCCCCCGAGCGTGACCCAGATCAGCAGCACCGACAGCACCGAGGCCAGCACGAGCGCTCCCCACACCACATCTGCGGGCAGGTTGGCCGCGATCATGCGGCGCGCGCTCGCGCGCGGGTCGGCGATGGCCTCGCGCAACAGGACTGCCGGGGCGGGCAGGATGGCGGACATGGCGCTCAGACCCTCTCGGCGGCGGCGGGTGACTCGGCCGCGATCAGCATGCCGATCCAGAGATAGAGGAAACCCGCGAACGCCACAATTCCGACGCCGCCCGAAACCGCGCCACGCCCCACCACGGCCTCGAGCGCGGCATGGGCAAGCACGGCCGGCTGCACCGACAGCAGCGCCCAGAACAGCGCCATTCGCGCCCCGAACCAGGTGCCGCGCCCCCCGAGCAGCCGCGCGATCAGCCTGCTCAGCCCGGCCAGCGCATAGGCCAGAAGCGGCAGCACGAACACCGCCCCCATCAGCGCGCCGCCGATGCGCGCATCGAGCGGGATGGACGGATCGCGCGCGGCCGCCGCCGTCGCCGCCGGGATCTCGCCCACGACCACGAGCGCCGCCGCCCCCATGAGCACGGCGAGCGCCCGATCCTCGCGCGCGGGCCCCGCGAGCAGCGCGCGCATGGTGCCGCGCGGATCGCGCCAGGTGCCGACGATCCGGCCAAGCAGCGTCATTCAGTCCGCCATGTCCTGCCCGAACCAGCCCGCGAGCCGGGACTGCACCGCCGCCGCGAGGGCCTGATCCTCGATCTCGGCCACCGCCTCGGCGAGGAAGGCCAGCACCAGCAGCGCCTCGGCCTGTGCCGCGGGCACCCCGCGCGAGCGCAAATAGAACAGCGCCGTCTCGTCGATGGCGCCCGTCGTCGATCCGTGGCTGCACTTCACGTCGTCGGCGTAGATCTCGAGTTCGGGCTTGGCGAGCGACTGGCTCGATTCATCGAGCAGGAGCGCCTGGCTGATCTGGTAGCCGTCCGTCTTCTGCGCGCCCGGCCGCACGAGGATCTTGCCCTGAAAGACGCCGACCGCCCCGTCGCGCAGCACGCGCTTGAAGACCTGCCGGCTCTCGCAGGCGACACCCGCATGGGTCACGAACACCGTATCGTCGTGCAGGGTGCCCTCGCCCGCCACCAGTGCGCCCGCGACATGGGCGATGGCGCCATCGCCCCGGATGTCGACCACCGTCTCGTTGCGCACGAGCCGGGCCGAGCCCGAGAGCGTGAAGGACTTGAGCGTCGCGCGGTCGCCGAGGCGGGCATGGAGGTGGCTCTGGCCCAGATGCGCGCCCGATTGCGGCTCCAGCCGGATATGGTGGAGGGCGGCGTCGGCGCCGATCTCGGCCTCGATCACGGCAAGGGCACGCGCCCCGCCCTGCAGCGTCTCGATCAGCGTCAGCGACGCGCCGGGATCGACCCGCACGAGGTGGCGCAGGAGGACATCGCGCGCCCCGCCGGCCGAGCGGCACACGATCTCGACCGGCAGGCGCGCGGGGCGGGTCGCGCGGATCACGACGCCGTCGGCCGCGCGCGCGGCATTGAGGGCTGCGAAGGGCCGCGGCACGGCCGCATGCGCGGCCCCCTCGATCGCGCCGTGCAGCTCGCGCGCCCAGTGGATATCGGCCGCACCCGCCACCGCGAGGCGCGCGATCTCCACCCCCGCCGCGGCCGGATCATCCGAGGCGGCGGCATCGAAGGCGCCATCGACAAAGACAAGGCGCACCCGCTCGATGCCCTCGAAGGCGCCGGGCTCTGCCGAGGGCTGCGCGGGATCTGGAAGGGGCGCGTTGAAGCCGGCAGGATCGGTATAGCGCCAGTATTCGTCGCGCCGCAGCGGCAGGCCCATGGCGGCGAGGCGGGCGGCCCCCGCCGCCTGCGCGGCAGCAAGCCAGCCGCCCTGCGCCTGCGCCGGCAAGCCTGCCATCAGTGCCGCGAGCGCAGCCGGGTCGGCCTTGGGGCGCGCCATCATGCCACCTCGGCCAGGATGTCGGCATAGCCGTTGCGCTCGACCTCGAGCGCAAGTTCGGGCCCGCCGGTGCGCACGATCCGCCCCTCGGCCATGATGTGGACGACATCGGGGCGGATATGGTCGAGCAGGCGCTGGTAGTGCGTGATGACAAGGAACCCGCGCCCGGCGTCGCGCAGCGCGTTCACCCCGTCCGAGACGAGCTTCATCGCATCGACATCGAGGCCCGAATCGGTCTCGTCGAGGATGCACATGCGCGGCTCGAGCAGCGCCATCTGCAGGATCTCGTTGCGCTTCTTCTCGCCGCCCGAAAAGCCCACGTTGACGGGGCGCTTGAGCATCTCGGGGTCGATCTTGAGCGTCGCGGCCTTGGCGCGCACGAGCTTGAGGAAGTCGCCCGCCGACAGTTCGGCCTCGCCCCGCGCCTTGCGCTGGGCGTTGAGGGCGGTGCGCAAGAAGGTCATGTTGCCCACGCCCGGGATCTCGACCGGATACTGGAAGGCGAGGAAGAGGCCCGCGGCCGCGCGCTCCTCCGGCTCCATGGCCAAGAGATCCTCGCCCGCGAGCGTGGCGCTGCCCGCCGTCACCTCATAGCCCTCGCGGCCCGCGAGCACATAGGAGAGCGTCGATTTCCCCGACCCGTTCGGCCCCATGATGGCATGGACCCGCCCCGCCTCGACCGTCAGGTCGACGCCCTTGAGGATGGGTTTGCCGCCGTCCTCGAGCCGGACGTGAAGGTTGCGGATCTCAAGCATGGCGTAGGCTCCTGTTTTTGCGGGCGATGCGGCGATCGTGCCGGATCATCTGCGTGCGTTGCTGAAGAAGATGGCGCGCCAGATGCACACCGACCTGTCGGCACATGTCGTGCACGTCATCCTCGGAAAGGTGGCGCAGCCCCGGCAGGATGAAATCATTGTGCTTGATTGCCCTGGTCGCCATACGAAGCGATGCGGCGGCCACGAAACCCGCGCGCGCGCGCACCGGGTGGTGGACGATAGAGCCCGCATCGTCGCGGACCATCTCGACCAGGATGTCGGGGTCGGTCTGGATGGTGGCGGGATTGACCAGATCGGGCACCAGTTCGGCGATCCCGGCCAGCGAGAAACGATCCTGCTCGATGAGGCTCGTGAAGCAGAAGCACTCATCATTGAGCGGTTTGCGCGCGGGGTCGAGTTCGGCGCTGTAGCGCCGGCGCAGGTCGAACAGCCAGTCGAGGACAGGCGCCGACCACCGGGAAAAGGCGAAGATCGCGCGATGCAGTTGCCGACCCTCGGCGCGCCGCATGAAATCGTGCTCGGCCGGCAATGCCTCGACCTGCACGCCGAGCGCGTCGTGCCCGGCCCCCGCCAGTCGCGCGAAAAGCGGCGCGGGGTCGGCCGAGAAATAGACGTCAGGCTCGATCAGCCAGAAGAAGTCGGCATCCCGCCGCGCCGCGCGCAGGGCATAGAGGAAATAATCGCCGCAGCGCCAGCCCCAGTCGGGCACGAGGCGCAACCCCTGCCCCGCGACCCAGTCATCGTTGATGTCGATGACCGGCACCGGCAGTTCGAGATCCGCGGGGCGGTTGTGAAAGACGACGACCAGATCCTCGCCGAACACGGGCGCAAGCTGGGCGTGCAGGCGCCGGGCATCCTCGCCCCAGTGATGCGTGCGGATGGCGGCGAGGGTGCGCATGCCGCTCAGCCGAGCGAGACGGCGGTGCCCGAGGCCGACACCATCAGCATGTTGTTGATGACCTCGTAATCAAGGTCGACGCCCACCACCGCATCGGCCCCGAGTGCGGCGGCGCGCTCTTCCATCTCGCGCAGGGCGGTCTGTCGCGCCTTGGCAAGCTCGG
>CAYYJB010000007.1:26379-50913 GCA_964472135.1 uncultured Gemmobacter sp. | reverse complement strand
AGGGCGAATACCGCAAGGAGATGCTCGAGCTGCGCAAGCAGGGCTTCCAGCGGGTGAAGGTCGATGGCGCCTTCCACGAACTCGACGATCCGCCCGTGCTCGACAAGAAGCTGCGCCACGACATCGACGTGGTGGTGGACCGCATCGTGGTGCGCCCGGGGATGGAGACGCGGCTAGCCGACAGCCTGCGCACCGCGCTCGACCTCGCCGACGGGATCGCCATCCTCGAGACTGCACCCGCCGAGGGCGAGCCCGAGCGCATCACCTTCTCGGAAAAATTCGCCTGCCCCGTCTCGGGCTTCACCATCGCCGAGATCGAGCCGCGGCTCTTTTCGTTCAACGCCCCCTTCGGCGCCTGCCCGGCCTGCGGCGGGCTCGGGCAGGAGCTGTTCTTCGACGAACGGCTGATCGTGCCCGATCAGGCGCTCTCGATCCCGCAGGGCGCGATCGCGCCCTGGGCCAAGTCGAAATCGCCCTATTTCACGCAGACGGTCGAGGCGCTCGCGCGCCACTACGGCTTCGATGCGCGCAAGAAGTGGAAGGACCTGCCCGAGGCGGTGCGCGCGGTCTTCCTGCGCGGCTCGGACGGGCAGGAGATCGCCTTTCGCTATGACGAGGGCGGGCGGGTCTATCAGGTCAGCCGCACCTTCGAGGGCGTCATCCCCAACATGGAGCGCCGCTGGCGCGAGACCGACAGCGCCTGGGTGCGCGAGGAATTCGAGCGCTATCAGAACAACCGCCCCTGCGGCGGCTGCGGCGGCCACCGGCTGAAGCCCGAGGCGCTCGCCGTCAAGGTCGCGGGGCGCCACATCGGCGAGATCGTGGCGCTATCGATCCGCGAGGCGCATGACTGGACGCTCTCCATCCCCGGGCACCTCTCGGCCCAGAAGAACGAGATCGCGCGCCCGATCCTCAAGGAGATCCGCGAGCGGCTCGGGTTTCTCGTCAACGTCGGCCTCGACTACCTCACGCTCGCGCGCAACGCGGGCACCCTCTCGGGCGGCGAGAGCCAGCGCATCCGCCTCGCGAGCCAGATCGGCTCGGGGCTGACGGGCGTGCTCTATGTCCTCGACGAACCCTCGATCGGGCTGCACCAGCGCGACAACGACCGGCTGCTCGGGACGCTCAAGAACCTGCGCGATCAGGGCAATACCGTCCTCGTGGTCGAGCACGACGAGGAAGCGATCCGCGAGGCCGATTTCGTCCTCGACATCGGCCCCGGGGCAGGCGTCCACGGCGGGCGGATCGTGGCGCAGGGCACGCCGGCCGAGATCGCGGCCGATCCCGCGAGCCTGACCGGCCAGTATCTGTCGGGCAAGCGCGAGATCGCGGTCCCCCGCACCCGGCGCAAGGGCAACGGCAAGAGCGTGAGCGTCATCAACGCCACCGGCAACAACCTGCGCACCCTCTCGGCCGATTTCCCGCTCGGCCGCTTCGTCTGCGTCACCGGTGTCTCGGGCGGCGGCAAGTCGACGCTGACGATCGAGACGCTGTTCAAGACGGCGGCGATGCGCCTCAACGGCGCGCACGAGACGCCCGCGCCATGCGAGACGATCCGGGGGCTCGAGCATCTCGACAAGGTCATCGACATCGACCAGCGCCCGATCGGCCGCACGCCGCGGTCGAACCCCGCCACCTACACCGGCGCCTTCGGCCCGATCCGCGACTGGTTCGCGGGCCTGCCCGAGGCGCAGGCGCGCGGCTACAAGCCGGGGCGGTTCAGCTTCAACGTCAAGGGCGGGCGCTGCGAGGCCTGCCAGGGCGACGGCGTCATCAAGATCGAGATGCACTTCCTGCCCGATGTCTATGTCACCTGCGAGACCTGCAAGGGCGCGCGCTACAACCGCGAGACGCTCGAGGTGAAGTTCCGCGGCAAGTCGATCTCGGACGTGCTCGAGATGACGGTCGAGGACGCGCAGGGCTTCTTCACCGCGATCCCGGCGATCCGCGAGAAGATGGACGCGCTCGTGCAGGTGGGGCTCGGCTACGTCAAGGTGGGCCAGCAGGCGACGACGCTGTCGGGCGGTGAGGCGCAACGGGTGAAGCTCGCCAAGGAGCTCTCGCGCCGCGCCACGGGCCGCACGCTCTACATCCTCGACGAACCGACGACGGGCCTGCACTTCGAGGATGTGCGAAAACTGCTCGAGGTGCTGCACGAGCTGGTCGAGCAGGGCAACACCGTCGTGGTCATCGAACACAACCTCGATGTCATCAAGACCGCCGACTGGATCATCGACATCGGCCCCGAGGGCGGCGACGGGGGCGGGCGCATCGTCGCGACCGGCACCCCCGAAGAGGTGGCAGAGATCGAGGCGAGCCACACCGGCCGCTATCTGCGCCCGCTGCTGGCCCGCGGCCGCGTCGCCGCCGAATAGGGCGCCTCAGCGCTTCGCGGGGCAGGTGCTGATCCCGAGCAGGCTGTAGAGCCCGCAGGTGCCGAGGATGCCAGTCGCGAGCGGGAGGATCCCGATCAGGTAGAGCCAGCGCAGCGAGGCGTCGGGGTTGAGGAAATACCCCGCGATCAGCGCGAGCCCCACAATGATCCGGATGGCGCGGTCGATGGTGCCGACATTCTGCTTGAACATGGCAAGACCTTTCTGAAATTGCGGTGAAGGCAGGATACCAGCCCCGCCGCCCCTGCCAAGCCGCATCCATGCCGCAGGCGTGACATGCGCAGCCTTTCCGTCGCACGCGGGCGCCGCTATCGTGACGCCTGCGTTCCGAACCCTGCCGGAGGACCCATGCCGCGCGCCCTGATCCACCTCTTCGCCCTTGTGATCGCGGCCATCGCCGCCGGCCCCGTTGCCGCCGCCTTCGAGACGCGCGCGGGCTCGGCCTGGGTCTATGATGTCGGCACCGGGACCGTCCTGCTCGAGAAGGAGGCCGACCGGCCGCTGCCGCCGGCGTCGATGTCGAAGCTCATGACCCTCTACATGCTGTTCGAGGCGCTCAAGGACGGGCGCGTGACGATGGAGACGACCTTTGCCGTCTCGGCGCGCGCCAAGGCGATGCGCGGATCGACCATGTTCCTCAACGAACAGGACCGCCCGACGGTGCGCGACCTCATCATCGGGATCATCGTCAATTCCGGCAACGATGCCTGCGTCGTGGTCGCCGAGGGCCTTGCGGGCACCGAAGAGGCCTTTGCCCGGCTCATGACCGATCGGGCGCGTGCGCTCGGGCTTGAGCATACGACGCTGACGAACGCCTCGGGCTGGCCCGACCCGAACCATCGCATGTCGATGCGCGACCTCGGGCTCCTCACGGTGCGGCTGATCGAGGATTTCCCCGAGCATTACGCCTTTTTCGACATCCGCGAATTCGACTACAAGGCACGCTCACCGGCCAACCGGATGAACCGCAACCCGCTCTTTCGCCTCTTTCCGGGCGAGGCGGGCAATCCCGACGCGATCCGGGCCGACGGCCTCAAGACCGGGCACACCTCCGAGGCGGGCTATGGCATCGTTGGTTCGGCCGTGATGGGCGAGCGGCGGGTGATTGTCGTCGTCTCGGGGCTCGAGTCCGAGCAGGCGCGCGCGGATGAGACGGCGCGTATCCTCAACTGGGCGTTCCGCCAGTTCCAGATGGTCGATGTCGCCCGGACCGGAGAGCCGCTCGGCGAGGCGGAGGTCTGGCTCGGCGCGGCGCCGACGGTCGGGATGGTGGCGGGCGCCGACGCGCGGCTGCTGATCCCCGCCTCGGCCCGCGAGGGGATCGGCCGCGAGGTCGTGCTGCGCACGCCCGTGCCGGCGCCGATCCGCGCGGGCGAGCCCTTGGGCGAACTGGTCGTGCGCGTGGCGGATATGCCCGAGCGGCGCATCCCCGTCGTGGCGGCGGGCGATGTCGCCGGCGCGGGCTTTGCCGGCAGGCTCGGGGTCGCGGCCGAGGTGCTGCTCGGGCGGGCGCGCGCGCTGGCGGGCTTCTGAGGCCGTGGCGCGCTTCATCAGCTTCGAGGGGATCGACGGGTCGGGCAAGTCGACCCAGGCGCGGATGCTCGCCGACCGTATGCGCGCGACGGGGCACGAAGTCGTGCTGACGCGCGAACCCGGCGGATCGCCCGGCGCCGAAGAGATACGCGCCCTGCTGCTGCGGGGCGAGGCCGACCGCTGGTCGGCGGAAACGGAAATCCTGCTCTTCACCGCCGCCCGGCGCGACCACCTCGAACGCACCATCCGTCCCGCGCTCGGGCGCGGCGCTACGGTCGTGACCGACCGTTTCGCCGATTCGACCCGCGTCTATCAGGGCATCACGCGGGGCGACCTGCGCGGCATCGTGGACCGGCTGCACGCGCTGATGATCGGGGTGGAGCCCGATCTGACCTTCGTCATCGACATCCCGCCCCAGACGGGCCTTGCCCGCGCCGCCGCCCGCAGCGACGGCGAGCAGCGGTTCGAGGGGATGGGCCTTGCGATGCAAGAGGCGATGCGCGCGGGTTTTCTGGCGCTGGCGCGGGATTTTCCCGAGCGGGTGCGGATCATCGACGGCGACCGCGCGCCCGAGGCGGTCGCCGCCGAGATCGCGGCACGCCTTGCATGACCGATGACGCCCCCCCCGAGGCGGACCGTCTGCCGGGTGCCCCCCACCCGCGCGAGACGGCCGTGCTCCATGGCCACGCGGGCGCCGAGGCCGAATTCTTGGCGGCTGCGGCGCGGGGCCGGCTGCATCACGGCTGGCTGATCGCGGGGCCGCGGGGGATCGGGAAGGCGACGCTCGCCTGGCGCATCGCGCGCCATCTGATCACGGCGCCCGAGACGCCCGAGGGCGGGCTGTTCGGCGCGCCGGAGCCGCCCGGAACCCTCGATCCGCCCGCGGGCCATCCCGCGCTGCGGCGCATCGCGGCGCTGAGCGAGCCGCGGCTGTTCCTGCTGCGCCGTCCCCTCGACGAAAAGACGGGCCGGCTGCGCGCCGAGATCCCGATCGACGAGGTCCGCCGCCTCGGGTCGTTCTTCGGCATGTCGGCCGCGGATGGCGGGCGGCGCGTCGTCATCATCGACGCCGTCGATGACCTCAACGCGGCGGCGGCCAATGCGGTCCTGAAACTCCTCGAAGAGCCGCCCGCGGGCGCGGTGATGCTGCTTGTGGCGCATCAGCCGGCGCGCATCCTGCCCACGATCCGCTCGCGCTGCCGGATGCTGCGGCTCGGGCCGCTCGGGCCCGCCCCGCTCGGGGCGGCGGTCGGTGCCGCCTTGGGCGAGGAGATGCCCGAGGGGGCGGCGCTCGGGACGATCACGGCGCTTGCCGAGGGGTCGGCGGGCACGGCGGTCGCGCTGGCGCGGCTCGACGGGGCCGAGGTCTATGCGCGCCTCGTCGCGCTTGCCGGCGCGATGCCGCGTGCCCCGCGCCCCGCCCTCATCGCGCTTGCCGAAGAGATGGGCCAGCGCGGCGGCGGGGCGGATACGCGCTTCGAGGTGCTGCTCGATCTGGTCGACAGGCTCCTGCAACGCATTGCCCGCACCGGGGCGAGCGGGAAAGCCCCGCCCGAGGCCGTGCCGGACGAGGCGCGCATCCTGCACCGGCTTGCCCCCGACATGGCCGCGGGCCGCGGCTGGGCGGAGCTTGCGGCGACCCTGACCGCGCGCGTGCGCGCCGCGCGGGCGGTCAACCTTGACCCCGCGACGCTTCTTGTCGATATGCTCCTGCGCATCGATGCCGCGGCGGGATCGCTGTCGAGAAGGTAACCCATGGCGCCCCCCGAGATCGTCGACAGCCATTGCCATCTGGATTTTCCGGAACTGGCCGAGGATCTGCCCGCCGTGATCGCGCGCGCCGAGGCCGCGGGCGTGCGGCGGATGGTGACGATCTGCACGCGGCTGCGCAACGAACCCGCCGTGCGCGCCATCGCCGAGCGCTTCGCGGGCGTCTTCTATGCCGCCGGCACGCATCCGATGTCGGCCGCCGAAGAACCGCTCGCCACGCCCGAGGCGCTCTGCGCCATCGCGCGCCACCCCAAATGCGTGGGCATCGGCGAGACGGGCCTCGATTACCACTACACCGCCGAAAGCCGCCCGCAGCAGATCGAGAGCCTGCTTGCCCATATCGAGGCCTCGCGGCGCACGGGCCTGCCGCTCATCATCCATGCCCGGGGCGCGGATGAGGAGATGGCCGCGATCCTGACGCGCGAGCATCGGGCGGGGCCGTTCGGGGGCGTGATGCACTGCTTTTCCTCGGGGGCGGCGCTTGCCGAGGCGGCGCTCGGGATCGGGTTCTACCTCTCGATGTCGGGGATCGCGGCCTTTCCGAAATCGGCGCCCTTGCGCGCGATCTTCGCCGCCGCCCCGCGCGATCGGCTGCTGGCCGAGACCGACGCCCCCTATCTCGCCCCGCCCCCCCATCGCGGCAAGCGGTGCGAGCCCGCCTTTACCGCCCTGACGGTGGCGGCCGTCGCCCCCGACCTCGGGCTCGAGCCCGGGGAACTCGCGCGCATCACCACCGCCAATTTCGACCGCCTGTTCACCCGCGCCGCGCGCGCGAGCCGGGCCGCGTGATGGCGCGGCTGGTCTTCACCATCCTCGGCTGCGGATCGTCGGGGGGTGTGCCGCGGCTTGGCAACGACTGGGGCGATTGCGACCCGACCAACCCCAGGAACAACCGCCGCCGCTGCTCGATGCTGATCGAGCGGCACGAGGGCGGGGGCACGACGCGGGTGCTGATCGACACCACGCCCGACATGCGGGCGCAGCTTCTCGATGCGGGCGTCGGGACGCTCGACGCGGTGGTCTATACCCATGCGCACGCCGATCATGTCCACGGCATCGATGATCTGCGCCAGATCGTCTACAACATGCGCCGCCGCCTGCCGGTCTGGGCCGACGGCCCGACGCAGGAGGCGCTCATCGCCCGTTTCGGCTATGCCTTCGTGCAGCCCGCGGGGTCGCCCTATCCGCCGATCCTCGATCTGAACCCGATCCGGGGGGCGTTCGAGATCGCGGGCGCGGGCGGCGCGATCCCCTTGCAGCCCTTCGAGGTCGGGCACGGCACGACCGACGCGCTGGGCTTTCGCATCCACGATCTGGCCTATCTGCCCGATGTCGCGACCATCCCCGAGGCCGCCTGGACGCATCTGCGCGGCCTCGACTGCTGGGTGCTCGACGCGCTGCGCCGCGCGCCGCATCCGACGCACGCGCATCTGGCGCTCTCGCTCGAATGGATCGCGCGGGCAGCGCCGCGGCGCGCGGTGCTCACGAACATGCACCTCGATCTCGATCACGCGACCGTCGCGGCCGAGACGCCCGAGCACGTCACCCCCGCCCATGACGGCATGACGATCAGCTACGACATCTGACATGATCGCGCTCATCCAGGTGATCGCGCCGGTCTTCCTGCTGATCGGCGCGGGCTACGCGGCGGCGCGCGCGCGGCTGCTCGGGCCCGAGGCCATCGACGCGCTGCTGCGCTTTGCCCAGCTCATCGCGATCCCCGCTCTTCTTTTCCGCGCGATGTCGACCCTCGATCTGGCGCAGAGCTTCGACGTCGCGATGCTCGCCTCGTTTTTCGGCGGTGCGGCGCTGAGCTTTGCGATCTGCCTTGCCGGCGCGCGCCGGATCTTCGGCCGTCCGATCGAGGAAAGCGTCGCCATCGGCTTTTGCGGCATGTTCTCGAACACGGTGATGCTCGGCCTCGCGGTCGGCGAGCGCGCCTATGGCGCGGCGGCGCTGCCCACGATCTTCGCCATCATCGCGCTGCATGCGCCAGTGGGATATCTGATCGGCATCAGCGCGATGGAGGCGGTGCGCAGCCGCGGCATGGGCCCGATGCTGGCGCTCGGGCGGGTGGTCAGGGGGATGTTCGGCAATGTCTTCGTCCTCGCGCTCGTGTCGGGGCTGCTGCTGAACCTCGGCGGGATCGTGCTGCCCGAGGTTCTGACGGGCACGCTCGACATGATCGGGCGCGCGGCGCTGCCGGTCGCGATCTTTGCGCTGGGCGGCGTTCTGGCGCGCTACAGCCCGGCGGGCGACGTGCGGCTGATCGGCTTCGTCGCGGTGGTCTCGCTGGTGCTGCATCCGGCGCTGACGCTCGGGATCGGGCGGGTGCTCGGGGTTGCGCCCGATGCGCTGCGCGCGGCCGTGATCGTCGCCGCGATGGCGCCGGGCATCAACACCTATGTTTTCGCGGGGCTCTATGGCGTCGGCCAGCGCGTTGCCGCCGCGACCGTCCTTGTCGCGACGGCCGCCTGCGTGCTGACGGCGCTCGGCTGGCTCGCGATCCTCGGCTGAGGGGGTAAAGCTTTGTCGGGCCGCGTCGTTTCCCCAATGCGGAGGACGACATGCGCGCGGATTTTCTGGACGGAATCGACATCGGCGGGTTTCCCCGCCAGGATTTCGCGCGCGGCGCGACGGTGGTCGCACCCGACACGGCCACTGACAGGCTGATCTATGTCGCCGCCGGCAGCGTGCGCAACCCCGCGAGCGGGGCGCGCATCGGGCCCGGCGGCGTGCTCGCGCTGCCCGAATTCCTCGCCGAGAGCGCCGCGCGCGCGCCTTGGATCGCCTGCGAGCCCTGCACCGTCGCGCATCTGCCGCGCGATACGGTGCGCAGCGCCCTGCACGCCCGCGATCCGCTGACCTGGACGCTCGCCCGTATCCTCGCGCTCGAGGCGGTAGGCGCGTCGTGACCATGCACGTCGATCTCGCGCGCCTTGGCATAGCGGTTGGCGGGGGCCTCGTGCGGCTCTTGCACGGCGAGGTGCTGGCCCTGCCCGGCGTCGCGGTCGAGCATCTGTTCTTCCTGCGGCGCGGCGCGGTGCTGGCGTTCGATGGCGGCGACGCGCGCCAGCCGCGCGTGATCGTGGCGCCTGCCGTGCTGGGGCTTGGCGACCTCATGTCCGAGGGGCGGTGGCGGTGCCTCGCGGTGGCGCACGGGCATGCCGAGGTGCAGCCGCTCATCGCGGCGGCGCTCGGCCGGCGGATGGCGACGCTGCCCGAGGGGCACCGCCGCCTGCTGGCCGATCTGGCGGCGGCCATCGCGGATGAAGGAACGATCGGAAACCATCGGTGATAGAATGGTGACTTTGATAAACATTCTCTCCAAGTTTATAGTGCAAACCGGCGAATCCATGGCTAGATAACCGAACGAACCGGAGTCGCAGGTCGCCGTGATGCCTCAGAGCAGTTCAAATGCGCTCGTGCCCTATCAGCCCGGCGGACAGATCGCGCCGGTGCAGCGCGCCCGCTCGGGCGAGGCACCCTTCAAGATCGTGCGCGACGATGTCGAGCTGCACAACCGCGAAGAGGTCGTGAAATTCCTGCCCGACATCCTCGGCCGGGCCTTGGCGCGCATCTGGATCGATCCGGCCTTCTATGCCGATTTCAGCGGCGATCCGAAGGGGTGCCTTGAACGGGCCGGGGTTCACCTGCCCGAGGAAATCTCGATCGAGTTCTCGAAGGCCGTCGCGGACCGGCCGAAGATCATCGTCTATGAACAGCGCCCGAACTCGAGGTTCAAGGTGCGGGTGCTCTATCTTCAACTCGTCATGATGGCGGGGAAATGACGGGCGGGCCGCGCGGCCTGCTTGCCGCGTGCGCCGTCGGAGTGGCGCTCTCGGTGTCCGCGGCGGCCCCGGTCCGGGCGCAGGAGATCGTCGGCGACGACAAGGTGTTGTTCGCGGCCGCCGCCGAGGCTCTGCGCGCGCGCGACCATGGGACTGCCTTCGATCTGTTCGAGGTGCTCGCCGAAAAGAACCTCCCCGAGGCGCAATACATCCTTTCGGCGCTGCTGTGGGAGGGTCGCGGGCGGACGCAGAACTATCGCGAGGCGCTCTATTGGGCGCTGCTCGCGCGGCTCGAGACGCTGGTGGCCGTCGATGCGCTGACGCTCGGGATCAAGGGCGATCAGGAATCGCTGCTCTCGGCCAAGCGTGCGCTTGAGGAGAACGGCCAGATCGGCCGGTCGGCCGAGGCGATGGTCGAACGGCTGCGTGCGGTCGTGCTGCCTGAACAGCAGGCGGCGGTCGTCGACCGGATCGCGGCGCGCATCGAGGCGCAACTGGCCGAGGGCCGCCGCGAGGCGGTGATGAAGTTCGGCATCCTGAACGCCGAGTTGCGCGCCGAACCCGACCTCGAGTCGGCCTATGTCTGGTTCTCGGTCGGCCGCGCGATAGGGGTCATCGGCGCGCAGGCGCGGCTCGACAAGGTTGCCGAAGCGCTCGAGCCCGAGGCGCTGCTTGCCGCGCAGGACAAGGCCGTGGCGGTGTTCGAGGCTTCCACCTTCGCGCGCGCGGGGGTGAATGATGACGCCGCCGCCGCGGCCGCGACGCCGGCCGAGGCACCTGCCGCGGGTCAGTAGGCGGTCGGGCCTATTCGCTCAGCTTGCGTTCGATGTCCACGGCCGTCTGAAGCATGCGGGAATTGGCCGCGAATGCCTGCTGCGCCCGGATGAGCGAGGTAAGGTCCGACGTCATGTCTGCGTTCGATGTCTCGACCGCCCCCGACTGCAGAGTGCCGAACCCCGGTTCACCGGCTGCACCGACGCGTGCCGCCCCCGAGGCTTCGGACTCGCCGTACACGGTGTCGCCAAGTGCCGTCAGCCCCGGTTCGTTCACGAATCGCGCGAGCGCCACCCGCCCAAGAGGCTGGTCGCCGAGCAGGCCGTAGGAGCCCGACACAACGCCCCTGGCGTCGATCGACAGCGCGCTCAGCGCCGCGGTCGTGCCGCCCTCGGTGGTGATCTCGGCAGGAACCCTGATCGGGAGCCCCTCGGTCGACAACACGGGCTGGCCGAGCGGGGTGGTGATGAACCCCTGCCGGTCGAGCTGGAAGGTGCCGTTGCGGGTGAAGCTCGGCCGCCCCCCGTCGGCCGCAGGGCCGAGCACGAACATGCCCTGACCCAGCACGGCCATGTCGAGCACCTGGCCCGTCGTCCGGATCGCGCCCGGCGCATGGCTGCGGCGTGGCGCGACATCGCGGCTGCCCATGCCCGGGACGACATTGCCGGGCAGACCCGTCGGATAGGCGTCCTCGAACTGCGCGGAGGACCGCTTGAAGCCGTTCGTCGCCCCGTTGGCAATGTTATGCGAGATGACCGCCATGTCCTTCGAGGCCGAAGCCATGCCGGTGCGGATGATCGGTATCATGTGGGCCCCCAAGGCGCGTTTCGGTACGTCACATGCAAGTGCCGTGCCGTCCGGTGCCTTACATGCGGAATTCGGTCTTGCGGCAGCGCACCTGCGAAAGGCGCGAGTCGATCATGACCACGACCAGCGCCCGGTCGGGTTCGGCGCGCAGCGCCACATCCCCGCCCGCAAGCGTCAGGGTGCCGTCGAGGCGCTCGGTGACCTCGAGCGCGGTCTCGCCCTCGGGGCGCAGGAGCCGCGCCATCGCGCCGACGCGCCGGTCGTTGATGACAAGCTCGAAGGGGCCGATCAGGCTCTGGGGGCAGGCAAGGATCGTCTGCTCGAACCGGCTGAGGCCGCCCGCCCAGCGCGCATAGAGCCCGACCGCCAGCGCGAGGGTGACGAGCCCGCCGAGAAGCGCCCAGATGGCTGCGCGGGGAACCTCAGTCATGATTTCGCCTTCGCGCGGCCGCGGGCGGCGGGCGCCGCGGGTGCGGGGGCCGCGGGCTCGGGGGTGGGTGCGGCGGTCGTTGCGGGGGCCGTCTCGACCAGCAGCTCGGCCGTTCCGGCGGCGATCAGGCGCTCGGCGTCCACGCCCTTCACGTCGAGCGCGGTGCCCCCGAAGAAGCGCATCCCGTTCACCTCGGCCTCGGAGACGATCCGCACGCGCACCCAGCTCAGGGGATCGATCGGCTGCGGCTGGGGCGCCTCGCCCTCTGGCGCGGCGGCGCCGTCGGCCGCGGCGGCGCGGGGCGCCTTGCGCGGCGTGCCCTTGAGGATCTCCGCCACGCTGCCGATCTCGAGCCCCTTGCGGATCGCGACGAGGCGCTGACGCACGAGCCAGGTCTGCGCCGCGAGGTTGCCAAGGCGCATCATCTCCTTCGTCTCGGTCGCAAGCCGCGACTTGAGCATCGCGAGCGCCTCGGTGATCGTCAGATGCTCGACCGCGCCGAGGAACCGCGCGCGCAGCGCCTCCATCTCGGGCGACATGGGCGGCAGGTCGGGGTCGGGCAGCCGGCGTTCCGCAAGGCTGCGCAGCTTGGCGAACTCTGACATTTTTTCGTCCTCCCCTCGGGTCAGTTGGCACTCTCCTTGCAAAATCCGGTCCAAGCCGCGGCCTCGCCGCATCGAAACCAGGGACCGACGCAGATGCAGGGAATCAAGGACCATCTCGGGATCCATGCTTCGGCGCTCGAACTGCGCTCGCGCCGGACCGACATCCTTGCCTCGAACATCGCCAACGCCGCGACGCCGCATTTCAAGGCGCGCGACATCGATTTCGCGTCCGAGATCCGCAAGCACATGAACGACGGTCCGCTGACGACGACGGCCTCGAACCATCTGCCCGCCGCGGTCAATCCCCGGCCCGACCGCATCTCCTACCGCGTGCCCACGACGCCCGCGAAGGATGGCAACACGGTCGAGCTGTCGGTCGAGCAGATGCAGTTCTCCGAGAACGTGATGCGCTATCAGACCTCGCTCAACTTCCTCAACCGCAAGATCACGGGCCTGCTGTCCGCGATCAAGGAGGAATGAGATGGCCGAGATCCGCAACGTCTTCGACATCGCGAGTCGGGCCCTGTCATCGCAGGTGACGCGCCTCAATGCCGTTGCCTCGAACCTTGCCAACGCGCGCTCGATCGCGGGGTCGAGCGAGGAGGCCTATCGCGCCGTGCGGCCGGTCTTCAAGACGCGCTATGCCGACGATTTCGCCCGCTCGGGGCTTTCGACGACGGATGTGACGCAGATCGTCTCGCTCGATCGCGAGCCCGAGAAGGTCTACGAACCCGAGCATCCCAAGGCCGACGATGGTGGCTTCGTCTATGTCGCGGCGGTGGATACCGACGAGGAACTCGTCGAGATGCTCGAAGCCTCACGCCAATACCAGAACACGCTCGAAGTCGTCTCAACCGTGCGCGCCCTGATGATGCGCACGATCAACATGGGTCGCTGACGGGGAAACGGGGGAACACCATGGCCACGATCGATTCATCCTCTGCAGCGTCGCAGGACGCGCTCTTTCGCAAGCTCGGGATCGCGACGCAGCAGAACGCGGCCGACCGCGGCGCCAAGGAGACATTGGGCCAGGACGATTTCCTGCAGCTCATGATCACCCAGCTGCAGAACCAGGATCCCTTCGCGCCCATGGAGAACGGCGACTTCATCGCGCAGATGGCGCAGTTCTCGACCGTCGCGGGCATCAAGGAAATCAACGAGAGCCTGACCTCCGTCACCGATCAGCTGAAGTGGTCGCGCATCGCGACGGCCTCGACCCTGCTTGGCCATTCCGTCCTGGTGCCGGGCAGCCTCGCGCGGCCCGATGCCGACGGCGAGATCCACGGCGTGCTCGATCTGCCGCAGGCCTCGAGCGATACGGTCATCACCTACACCGACGCCGCGACGGGCGAGGCGCTGCACCAGCAGAACCTCGGCGCGACGGGCCGCGGCCTGCAGGGCTTCGGCTGGACCGACCTGCCCGCAGCGGTGCGCGAGGGCAAGCGGCCGGTGCGCATCTCGGCCACGGTCAACTTCGGCCGCGGCCCCGAGGCGTTCGGCGCATCGGTCTATGCCAAGGTCCTCTCGGCCTCGGCCGACGGAACCGAGGCAGGCGCCGTCAAGCTCGATGTCGAGGACTACGGCGAAATCGACGCAACCAGCATCGTGCGCTTCCGCTGAGGCGGGGCAGGCAGAAGGTTAACGCGGGCCAGGCGCGCCGCGCTCGAAGCACGGAAAGGGAAGAACGATGTCATTCTATACCGCTCTCACGGGTCTGAACGGGGCGCAGGCGGACATCTCCGCGACCTCGAACAACATCGCCAACGTCGGCACCACGGGCTTCAAGCGGTCGCGCGCGGAGTTCGGCGACATCTTCGCCACCTCGCCGTTGCAGAACGCCTCCTCCTCGATCGGCTCGGGCACGATCCTCAAGGGCATCACGCAGCAGTTCACCCAAGGCAACATCGCCTCGTCGCTGAACGCGCTCGACCTCGCGATCTCGGGCCAGGGCTTCTTCACGCTCAAGCCCTCGGTGACCGCGACCCAGACCGTCTACACCCGCAACGGCTCGTTCAGCGTCAACAACGAACGCTACGTCGTCGACAGCGCGGGCCAGTATCTGATGGTTTATCCCGTGAACCCCGACGGATCCGTGACCGCGAAGGATCTCGGCAGCGCCGGCCCGCTGCAACTGCCCGTGACCGCCGGTGACAACAAGGCGACCGAGATCATCAACCTCGGCGTGAACCTGCCCGCCGACGCCGAGATCGTCCCCTCGCCCGAGAACTTCCCCGACGGCTACGAGTTCGACCCCGCGAACCCCGACACCTACACGAACTCGACCTCGATCACGATCTTCGACGACCTCGGCAACCCCACCATCGCGACGGTCTACTACATCAAGACCCAGAACGCCTCGCCCGAGGACCCGACGAACAAGTACGAGACGCGCCTCGTCGTCAACGGGCAGATCATCGAGCCCGACCTCGTGCCTTCGGTCAGCGACGCGGGCCAGCAGATCTTCATCGACAAGTTCGGCAACCAGACGACCGAGGTGCCGCTCAGCGGCTACAACAACGAGAACAAGTTCTCGCCACTCTACCGCACCGACACGATGACGCAGACCGTCCCCTCGCAGCCCGCCTCGCTGCGGGGTGACCGCTCCGCGATGGAGTTCGGCGACGAAGCCGACCGCATCGTCGAGATCGTCACCGATCCGGTCTATTTCCAGGCCACGAACGAGGCCGGCAACTCGACCGTCACCGACACCTACTGGGGGCGCGACTTCCTGCTCATCAACGTCGACAACAGCGACAGCCCGGTGTCCGTCACCATCCGCCCCGGCCTCTACAACCCCGCCCAGCTCGCGGCCGAGGTCGAGCGCGCGATCAACGAGGCCTATGGCGACGACCGCCAGATCCAGCTCTCGAAGGCGACCGACAGCAACCTCTCGATCGACCTCATCCGCACGGTCGACGGCGTCCCCTCGCTCCTCGACGAACCGATCGAGGTGGATCTGTTCGAGTCCTCATATGCCTTGCCGAGCTCTGTCCAGCTTTCCGGCACCAGCATCGCAGGATCGAGTGTCAACCTCACCCGCGAAGACTTCCTTGCGCATGCACAATTGCGCATGAACGCGACGCTCGACAAGTATCTGATCACGCCGGGGCAAACTTCAGGGACAGTCTCGATCAACTCGACGCGTCATGCGGACCTGAACATTCAGAACTCGCTCTTTACGCGAGCATCGAGTGGTGTGATCTCGTCTTTCCCGACAACAACACAAGTCGTTAAGATAACAAGAGACCCTACTCCAAACACACAGGGTGATACTAACTCTGTGCATCATCTTGTATATACATACAATGCTGAAAAGAAGCCTGGATTGTCAGTTTTTGATAGCGAGGTTGCAATTGCAGGTCAATTGACTGAACGAACTGGCGTCATTAAGCTCAAGGTTGCAGATGTGAGTGCGCTCGCTAGTGCGACAAGTATTGTTCTTGCTGGCGAGAACAGCACTACCAATCTACCAAATGGCTTCAATGGCATCGAGTTTCAGATCGTAAGAAAGGTGGATGATGCTAATGGGGATTATATTGAAATTGATATCGGGCAAACGACCCTGACCGATGATCAGGCATCTGCACTCCAGAGCCTGAAAATTTATGCCGGTTCGTCTACTCAAGTTGAAGCCTTCTTCGAGGGTTCAGAGATGGGTATCGACGGTGTGTTTCAACCCTATAGCACGAAGAAGATCGTCGTTCGCGAAATTGGCCCGGCAGCTACAAGATCACCTGCACAGGCTGATAAGCCCGGTAGCGTTTTCACCTTTTCTTCAACAACTACTGGTTCTGCCAGCACTACTGATGACGCAACAACGCTATTAAAACTGACTTCAGCGGATGTCACCGCCACAACCTCGTGGGTCGACGAGCGCAATCCGCCCATCAAGATATCCTATGACGCGTCGGGGCAGAACCTCGAGTTCAGCACCGACCGCAACGTGCTGGGCTCCGCCGGCGCGGGCTTCAGCACCTTCACGGTCTTCAACAACCAGCTGACATCGGGATCGAACGGAATCGGCATCGCGGCCGCGACGAACCGGCGCGAGGCGCCGATCCGGGGTGGCGAGGTGCTCGAGGCCGAGGCGTTCGTGGCGACGGGGCGCGAACTCAACGCCGACAAGCGCTTCGGGATCAAGGTGGAATACGACAACGACGCGCGGTCGTTCACGATTGCCTCCGGCTCGACC
The DNA here is from genome assembly GCA_964472135.1 of uncultured Gemmobacter sp. Classification (GTDB taxonomy): domain Bacteria; phylum Pseudomonadota; class Alphaproteobacteria; order Rhodobacterales; family Rhodobacteraceae; genus JAUREX01. The sequence continues at coordinate 34,618 of CAYYJB010000007.1, read as the reverse complement.
GGCGAGGCGATCGGCGCGAACTACGCCGTGGGCGTCACCGCGCCGCAGCAGGCGTCGAACATCCAGATCGGGCGGCGTGCGATCTCCTCGACCGACGGCTCGGCAACGGCCAACAAGCTGCTCGAGAACGTCCTGCCGACGGAAAAGACGATCGGGGGCGGCACCAACTTCCTGATGGGCTTCGGGACGGTCAAGAAGGAGAACGTGGCCTTCGTCGCGGGCAAGGGCCTCGCGGCAAAGCCCGCCGTGGCGGCGGGCAGCTCGGCCCAGATCCCGCTCGCGACCGCCTTCCGCCTGACCTCGACCAACGCCGAGAACGTCTTCAGCATCTCGGTCGACGGGGTCAGCGCCACCATCGTGCTGCCGCCCAGGACCTATGCGGGCTCGACCCTTGCGAGCGCCCTGCAGGAACGCATCAACCAGATGAGCGACCCGATCACCGGCAAGACGATCGGCGGCGTCACGGTGCGCTACAACCCGACCTCGAACAACCTGACCTTCACGACCGGCACGACGGGCATCAACTCGACGATCAAGGTCTCGGGCCCGGCGCGCTTCGGCCTCGACGACGTGCCGCTCGGGATCGGTTCGGTGCCCGAGATCTTCGACCTCCAGCAGGCCGTGAACGAGCGGGGCGAACTGCTGTTCGTCGATCCGCAGGGCAAGGTGACGACGGCGCAGCCCGACGACTCCGAACTCGTCTCGGACTACTACCCCCTCTACATCAAGGAAGGGGAGCTGACCTTCGACAAGGGCGGGCGGCTCATCAGCCCCAAGAACCTCGTGGGCTACGAGGAGCAGCTCGAAGGCGCCTCGATCACGCTCAAGGTCGATTATTCGGCCTCGACCCAGCTCGCCCAGCCCTTCGGCGTCATCAACATCAGCCAGGACGGCTTCACCGCCGGCCGCCTCGACGGCCTCGAGATCGACAGCTCGGGCACGATCCGCGCAAACTACACCAACGGCGACAACAACCCGCTCGGCAAGATCGTCATCGCGAACTTCAACAACCAGAACGGCCTCAAGCAGGTCGGCAACGCGACCTATGTCGAGACCGCGATCTCGGGTCCGCCGACGGTGGGCGAGGCGGGCGCCGAGGGGTTCGGCACGATCCTGTCGGGTTCGCTCGAACGCTCGAACGTCGACATCACGGAGGAACTCGTGAACCTGATCACCGCGCAGCGGAACTATCAGGCCTCGGCCAAGGCGATCGAGACGACGACGAGCCTCAACCAGACGATCATCAACATCCGCCAGTGATGGCGGATGTCTGACGGAGGGCCCCCTTCATGGACCGGATGATCCACACGGCGCTGAACTCGATCAAGAACCTCTACGACACGCGCTCGAAGATCTCGAACAACCTCGCGAACATGACCGTGCCGGGCTTCCGGCGCGACATGCCCAACGAGGGGGGCACCTTCAACCTCAATCTCGACGGAACGCCGAGCGCGCGCAGCTTCGCGCTCGAAGAGGGCCCTGCCGCCTTTTCGCGCCGTCAGGGAACCGTCAGCCAGACGGACTGGATGTGGGACGTGGCGATCCTCGGCGACGGGTATTTCTTCGTCGATCCGGGGGACGGCAACATCGCACTGAACCGGCGGGGTGATTTCTCGGTCTCTGGCGACGGCTTCCTCGTGAACGGGGCGCAGGAACGCGTCCTCGGGCCGGATCTGGCCCCGATCGAGGTGCCGCCCCACACCGAGGTCCAGATCACGCCCACGGGCGAGATCCTCGTGCACCCGCTCGGGGCCGAACCCAACGCCTTCGAACAGGTGGGCGTCCTTGGCACGACGCTCGCGGTCGGCGAGGAGTTGCGAAAGGGCCTCGACACCCGCATCCGTCGCCCCGACGGCACCGTGCCGGCGGCCGATCAGGGGGCGCGGATGCAGCAATCGATGCTCGAGGCATCGAATGTCAATTCGGTCGAGGAGCTGATATCCTCGATGGAATTGCAGCGCCAGTTCGAGATCTCGATCAAGCTCATCTCGCTCGCAGAGGACATCGACCGCGCCGGTGCCGAGGTGATGCGCCTGCCAGAGGGCTGAGGCAGGCGGCTGGCACGTCTCTTGCAGGTCACGGTGAACGACCTGCTCAAGGAGATCGCAGATGTCAGCCAGCGCAATGCACGTCGCCAAGACGGGCCTCAATGCTCAGCAGACCCGGATGCAAGTGGTCGCCAACAACCTGGCGAACGTCAACACCACGGGCTTCAAGCGCGACCGCGTGAACTTCGAAAGCCTGCTCTATCAGGTGCTGCGCGCGGGTGGCGCGACGACGGCCGACGGGCAGGAGTTGGGGTCGGCCACGACGGTCGGCACCGGGGTCAAGATCGTCAACACGCAAAAGCTCTTTTCGCAGGGCTCGCTGATGAACACCGAGAACTCGCTCGATCTCGCGATCGACGGATCGGGGTTCTTCTCGGCGCTGATGCCCGACGGCCGCATCGCCTATACCCGCAACGGATCGTTCAGCACCAACTCGGCGGGCACGCTGGTGTCGATGGGCGGCTATATCGTGCAGCCCGAGATCCAGATCCCCGAGAATGTCACCTCGATCACGGTCTCGGCTGACGGGATCGTGTCGGTGATGATCGCGGGCGAGGTCCAGGCGCAAGAGGTCGGGCAACTGCAACTGACGAACTTCGCCAACCAGGCCGGGCTCCAGCCCATCGGCGAGACATTCCTTGTCGAGACAGCCTCGAGCGGTCCCGCGATCGACGGCAACCCGCTTGACGGCGGCTTCGGCAAGCTCGTGCAGGGCTATCTCGAAAGCTCGAACGTGAACGTCGTCCAGCAGCTTGTCGACATGATCGAGACGCAGCGGGCCTATGAGGTGAGCTCCAAGGCGATCACCGGCACCGACGAGATGATGCGCTTCATCTCGAACAACCTCTGAGGGGGCGCCGATGCCCGCCACAACCAGATCTTCCGTCGTCGCGCTTGTCGCGATCGCGGCGCTCGCTGGATGCTCGAGCCGGATCGAGGAACGCGCGAGCGTCGAGTTCGAGCCCGTCTATCTCGACCCCGCGGCCGAGATGCCGATGGTCGCGATGGCGAACGGATCCATCTATGCGCCCAACCAGTCGGGCATCGTCTCGGGCAGCCAGCGCGCGCGGCAGGTCGGCGACATCCTGACGGTCGCCTTCACCGAACGTTTCCAGGCGACCAAGAACCAGAACGCATCGACCTCGAAGACCTCGGAATATTCGGTCACGCTGCCGCCGATCCTCGGGGCGCCGCTCTCGACCATTTCGGGGGCGCTGACGGACGAGGGTCTCGCGGGTGGCAGCGAACAGGCGTTCTCCGGCACCGGCGGGGCGGCGCAGTCGAACTCGCTGACGGGCCGGATGTCGGTTTCCGTCGTGCGCATCCTGCCGGGCGGCAACCTCGAGATCCACGGCCAGAAAAAGCTCACCCTCAACAACGGCGACGAATACATCCGGGTGCGCGGCGTCGTGCGTCCGCAGGACATCTCGGTCGAGAATGTCGTCCTCTCCGAACGCATCGCGCATGCCGAGATCAAGTATATCGGCGCGGGCGATGTCGCGGATGTGGGCAAGCAGGGCTGGCTGCACCGGCTCTTCAACACCGCCAACCCGATGTGAGGCGAAAGATATGCCGCTCCTGAGGCTTGCCCTTGCCGTCCTCGCGCTGCTCGCCGCGCTCTCGCCCGCCTCGGCGCAGCGGATCAAGGACATCGCCTCGATCGCGGGCGTGCGGCCGAACCAGCTTGTGGGCTACGGCGTCGTCGTGGGCTTGCCCGGCACGGGCGACGGCGGCGTGCAGCTGACGCTGCAATCGATGCAGGAGATGATGTCGCGCTTCGGCGTGCTGACGGATGCGGCCTCGCTCAATGCCCGCAACGCGGCGGCCGTGATGGTGACGGCCGACCTGCCGCCCTTCGTCAAGCCCGGCCAGGCGCTCGATGTCACCGTTTCGGCGGTGGCGGGGGCGAAATCGCTGCGGGGCGGCACGCTCCTGCTGACGCCCATGCTCGGGGCGGACGGCGAGACCTATGCCATCGCGCAGGGCAACCTTGTCGTCGGCGGGCTCGGGATCGACGGCAATGACGGCTCCTCGATGGTCGTCAACATTCCGACGGTCGGGCGCATCCTCGGGGGCGCGACGGTCGAGCGGATGGTGCCGACCTCGTTCCTCGAGACCGAGCATCTGATCCTGAACCTCAACCAGGGCGATTTCACCACCGCCGCGAATGTCGCCGAGGCGATCAACGAGGTGTTCGGCCCCGATGTCGCCGTGCCGCTCGATTCAAGCTCGGTGCGCGTGCGCGCCCCGGCCGATCCCTCGCAGCGCGTCTCGTTCGTCTCGCTGCTCGAGAACATCGAGGCCGAGACGGCCGAACCCCCGGCCCGCGTCATCGTCAACGCCCGCACCGGCACCGTCGTGATCAGCGGCAACGTCCGCGTGACACCGGCGGCGGTGACGCACGGATCGCTGACGGTGCGGGTGAACGAGGATTTCAACGTCGCGCAGGGCAACAACGTCGTGACGGGTGGCGGGCAGACCGTCGTCGCGCCCGGTGAGCCGGTGGTCACACCCGACAGCCAGATCGCGGTCGATGCCCCGCCGGCGCGCGCCTTCGTGTTCGATCCGGGCGTGTCGCTCTCATCGCTCGTCGATGCGATCAACGCGGTCGGCGCCAATTCCGGCGATCTGGTCGCGATCCTCGAGGCGCTGCGGCAGGCGGGCGCGCTCAAGGCAGAACTCATCATCATCTAGGGGGCTGGGATGGCAATTTCTGGTTCGGCAGCAAGCATCCTGCCCCCGATGGGGCCTTCGTGGGGGCGCCCCACTGTTGCGGCCGGCGAGGATGAGCGCGCGCAACTCAAGTCGCTCGCGAAGGAATTTGAGGCCTATTTCCTGCAGGAGTTCCTCAAGCAGGCGCGCTCGAGCAAACTCGCGGATGGGCTTTTCGACAGTTCGGCCGAAGACAGTTTCCGCGCCATGATGGACGGTGAACTGTCGCGGTCCGTCTCGCGCGGGGTCGATCTCGGGATCGCCGAGGCGATGGTCGAGCAACTCACCTTCCGGCGCGGCGCCAGCGGAGGCTGACGGATGGCCGGCCTCTACGACATCGCGGCAAGCGGGATCAGTGCCTACCGCAACGCGCTGAGCGTGACCGGCCAGAACATCGCCAACATCAACACCGAGGGCTATCGCCGGCGCGAGGCGTCGCTGCAAGAGGTCTCGGCCTCGCAATCGGGCATCTACACCAAGGCCGACCAGACCGGGCTGGGCGTGCGGGTCGAGGAGATCGGCCGCGCCTTCGACAGCTTCCTCGCCGCGCGCGTGCGCGACACGAGCGCCGATTTCACCTCGGCCGACACCTATCGCACGATGCTCGACGAACTCGAGGGGCTGCTGCTGCCCGAGGATTACGATCTGGGCTTCTTCATCTCGGATTTCTTCTCGGGCGTCTCGGGGATGGCGCAGGCGCCGGGGGATCTGGCGCCTCGGGTGGCGCTCATCGAACAGGGGCGCGCGCTGGCGGGGGCGTTCGGGCAGGCGTCCTCGACCCTCTCGTGGCTGCGCGAGTCGGTGGTCGATCAGGCCCGCATCGCCGCGAGCGAGTTCAACACGACGCTCGAGGGCCTCCTGAACGTGCAGGGGCGCCTGACCTCGGCGGGCCAGAGCGGTCAGGCGTCGAACGCGCTGCTCGATGAACGCGACAAGATCGTGAAGGCCCTGAACGAAACCGCGAAGATGAGCGTGGATTACGGCGCTCGTGGCGATGTCACGCTGACCTTCGGCCCGAGCGGGGCGGGGCGGACGGTGCTTCAGGGCCTCGACGCGGGCAATCTTGCCGTCACCGAGGCGCAGGGGCGGCTCGTGCTGCTCTCGGGCTGGCAGGGCCGTCAGGCGGAAACCTCGCAGATCGGCGGCGGGCGGGTCGCGGGCCTCGTCGCCGCCTATGAGGCGATCACCGAGACGATGGGCCGCCTCGATGCGCTGGCGGTCAAGCTCTCTTCCGACCTCAACGCCGTTCACGCGGGCGGGCTTACGCTCGACGGGACGCGGGGCGGGGTCCTCTTCACCGCCGACCGCACCACGCTTGCGCCCGATGCGCGCAACCTCGGCGGCGCGAGCGCCACGGTCGCCGCCCCCCCGGTCCTGACCGGCGAGCGCCCGGACCTGCGGATCGTCTATGACGCGGCCGCCGATCTCTGGCGCGGCATCGACGCGGCCGGGCAGGAACGCGTCTCGGGCCGCGAGGTGCTGAATTATGGCGACGTCACGGTTTCGCTCTCGGGGCGGGCGGCCGACAAGGACACCTTCTATCTGACGCTGAGCCGCGGCAAGGCCGCCAACATGCGCTTCCTGCCCGAGCGCCCGCAGGCCATCGCCGCCGGCGCGCTCAGCCTCGCGAGCAGGGCCGACTCGAACCTCGGCAGCGCCGAGATCAGCGCCCAGCTCGAGGGCGGGATCGAACCGCCCGACCTGCGCACGCTCGGCTCGATCCTGCGCAACGACGGCTCGGCCCTGACGGCGACGCGCCTGCGCGCCGAGGGGGTCGTGGGCTACATCCCCGCGGGCACCGGCGCGGTCGACCTCTTCTCGCTCGCCCAGCAGGACAGCCTGAGCTTCACCGTCACGGATGCGGCGCTGGGGGGGCTCGGGACGCTGACGCTCACCGTGGGTGGGCAAGCACGCAACTTCGATCTCGGAGCATCCTCCGCATGGGTGGAGCTGCGGGCACGAAACCCCGAGGCGGACATGTCCGACCTCGCCGAGTTGCTGAACGAGGGCAGCATCGAGGGAGTGGGGGGCGTCACCTTCGCCAGCCTTGGCGTGCATGCCTCGGGCGAGGGCGGGATCCTCACGATCGCGGGGACGGCGGGCAGCCTTGGGACAGGGACCATTGCGCTAACAAACTCGGGGCCGGTTCAAGGCACCGCGATCCCCGGCAACGGCACGCCCTCGACGATCCAGGTCTTCACCCGCGAGGGGCGGCATGTCGCGGGCACGCCGCTGGCGCAATCCGAACTCGTGGGGCTGCTGACCGAAGAGAACGGCTTCATGCCGCAGGCCGAATACCGCGCCGACTGGCTGAACGGCGCCGGCGGGGCGGGCTATCTCGGGCTGCAGGTCACGCAGTCCATCCCCACGGGCGAGCAGGTGCTGCGGCTGAGCGGGGCGCAGGTCGAGACGGCGCTGGCCGACGGCGCGGTGACATTCAAGGCCGGCACCGACACCGAGACGATCCAGATCCCCTCGACCGCGTCGGCCGAAGACCTCGCCGCCCTCATCAACGCCCGCAGCGCCGACACGGGCGTCCACGCAAGCGCCCGCACGAGGCTCGAGCTCAGTTTCGGCGCAACGCCGCCGAGCACGATCGCCTTCACGCTTGCCGGCAAGGACGGGACGCCCGTCGCGATCGAGGCGGGTATCCCATCGGGTCAGGGCATCCCTCCGAGTTTCTTGCTTCTCGCCAATGCGCTGAACAACCGCGCCGGCCTGACCGGGATCACGGCGGCGATCTCGCCCGACGGCCAGCGGATCGTGCTGGAATCCTCAACCGGCGCCGACATCGTCATCGGCGGGTTCACCCCGGCGGCTGGCGCGATCGAGTTTCGCGAGGTCGGCGAAACCTATCAAGGCGCGGCAGCCGCCCCGTTCATTGGCCCGACATTGCGGCAAAAGGGCGCCATCACCCTGCGCGCAGCCGCGAGCACGGCGGCGTTCATCGGCCTCGACACACACACAAGCGCCGCGGACGCCTTCACCGGCGGGATCCTTTCGCGCGCGGTGTCGGCGGCGGGTGAGCGGCAGGACATCGCCTTTGGCATTGTCGAGGGGATCGACACCAACGAGGCCGCGCGCGACGGGCTTTCGGCCAGTGCGGCGGCGGGCCGCTATACCCTGACGGTCGGGGGGATCGGCGCGACGGTCGGGGCGGCCGATCTGGCCGATCCGTCCTCGGCGGGGGTGGCGGCGGCGATGGCGGCGGGGCTGCGCGCCAAGGCCCCGGTGCCCGCGCTGACGGGTGCGGCGGTTGGCGCCCTGCCGCCCGAGGGCGCCTCGGTCGCGGTGATGCTCGGCTCGCAGCGCTACACGCTGACCATGCGGGGCGGTGAGGTGCGGGTCGACGGCCCCGAGGCCGGGCGTGTCGTCGCGGGGTTTGTTCCGAGCGGCACTCAATTCAAGCTGAAGATCTCCACCCTCGACGGGCTCCTGACCGGGCAGAGCCTGCGCCTTGACCCGTCGGCGGACCCTTC
>CAYYJB010000007.1:0-26279 GCA_964472135.1 uncultured Gemmobacter sp. | reverse complement strand
TCGACGGGCTCCTGACCGGGCAGAGCCTGCGCCTTGACCCGTCGGCGGACCCTTCCGCAGCAACGACGTTCGGGCTTGGGACGGGAACCACCGCGACGGTCATGGGCCGGAAGAATGTTTCGCTTTCTAACGGAATGTCCTTCAACTTCGAACTGGATGGCCAGACCTATGCGGCTACCTTTTCGAATTCTAGTTGGGCTATAAGCGGAACGTCCCCAATTAATACGGTTGGGATCACGAATACCGATGGCCCCCTCGTCATCACCCTCACCGGCGCCGCCGCGGCCCAGCCCTTCCGCATCCTGCCCCCGGGCGATGCGGCGCTCGGGCTCGAGACGGCCAACGCGCAGCTGACCGTCACGCCCGCCGGACTCCGGGCCGAGAGCGTGGACGGCCAGCCGGTCGCCATCGGCGGGTCCGCGCAAAGCCTCGCGGGGCAGCGCATCACGCTCGGCAACCTGCCCGACGAGGATCTGATCGTCGTCATGACCGGGGCGGGGGGGGCGCGGCGGCTGGCGGCGCGCATGGATCCGCCGGGTGCGCGCCCGCCGCCCGGCCTGCCGCCCGCGGTGGAGGTGCGCGTTCTTGATGCCGCGCAGCGCCGGGTCGAGATCATCGACCGCATCACCGGCCATTCCATCGCGACGCGCAGTTATGACGCGGACGGCCTCATCATCGCGGGGGGCTATCGCTTCGTCGTTGACGGGGCGACGGCGACGGGCGACCGCTTCTTCGTCGTGCCCAACACGGGCGGCATCGGGGATGCGCGCAACACCGAGGCGCTGCTCGCGCTCGAAAAGCTCGATGCGGCGACGGGGCGCGGGGGCTTCAACGACATCTTTCGCGCGCTTGTCACCGATGTCGGCGGCAAGGTGCGCACGGCAACGATTTCCGCCGCTTCGGCCGAGGCGCTTCGCGATGGCGCGGCCGAGGTCGAATCCGCCTTCGCGGGCGTCAACCTCGACAGCGAGGCGGCCCAACTCTTGCAGCAGCAGCAGGTCTATCAGGCGCTCGCGCGGGTCATGACCACCGCGCGCGACCTGCTCGACACGCTCCTGCGTTCCATCTGACCCCCTGAGAGGCCGCCATGACGATCAGCACGAGGTTGTTCAACGAACAGACGGTCCGGCAGATCGGCCTTCTCAACGATCGGGTGCAGGGCTTGCAGGATCAGGTCGCGACCGGGCGCGCCGACACGCGCCCCTCGCAGGACCTCATGTCGGCGGTGAAGCTTTCGGCCGGCAAGGAACTCCTGAGCGGGATCGAACGCTATCAGACGAACATCGACGTGGCGATGATACGCCTCGATCTTGCAGACAGCACCCTAGAGCAGATCGGCAACGTCGCGATCCGGCTCTCGGAGCTTTCAGTGCAGGGCGCGACCGACACGCTGAGCCACGCCGACCGGCAGGCGCTGCGGCTTGAGGTGGAACAGCAGCTCGAGCTGATGATGGGGCTCGCGAACACGCGCGATTCGCAGGGGCAATCGCTCTTTGCCGGATACCGCACCGCCGATACGCCCTTCGTGCGGGGGGCGGACGGGCGGGTGGTCTATCAGGGCGACAGCGGCGTGCATACGCTGCGCATCTCGGATTCGCAGAGCCTGCCCACCAGCCTTGATGGCGCCTCGGCGCTTCAGCAGGTGCCGACAGGGAGCGGGCCGAAATCGGCCTTCACCATCGTCGAGGATTTCATCACCGCGCTTGCGACATCCGACACGCCGGAGGGCCGCGAGGGCCTGACGCAGTCGGTGGCCGACCTCAAGGCGATGACGACCCATGTCGCGGCCCAGCGGACCCGCGTCGGGGCCTATGCGCGCACCGCCGAGGTGCAGGCCGAGACGCTCGGCAAGCGGGAAATCCTGGTGCGCAAGGCGGTCTCGGGGCTCGAGGACGCCGATCTGGCCGAGGTCATCAGCCAGCTTCAGAGCCTGCTCGTGAACCGAGACGCGACCCAGCAGGTCTTCGCCAAGATCAGCCAGCAGAGCCTGTTCGACTTCATCCGCTAAGGTCGCGCCGTGCCGATGCGGCTGGCGCGTTCCTTGCAGCGGATGGGCATGCGCCTGATCCTGCCGCTCTTGCTGCTCATCCTCCTCGCCGCGTTGCCGCGCCCCGCGCAGGCTCTCGGGATCGTGCCCGATTGCGAGGCGATGGCGGCAGAGGCAGGGCGCAGGGCCGGGCTGCCGGCCGGCCTGTTGCCCGCGATCTCGCGCATCGAGGCCGGGCGCGGCAAGGGCGGCGAGCGGCGCGCCTGGCCCTGGACCCTCAACCACGCGGGCAAGGGCCTCTATTTCGAGACGCGCGCCGAGGCGATGACCTATCTGCGCGAGGCGACGGTGCGCGGACGCACCAACATCGACGTCGGTTGCATGCAGGTGAACCACTACTGGCACGGCGCGAACTTCGCCTCGCTCGACGCGATGATGAACCCCGAGACGAACATCGCCTATGCCGTGCGCTTTCTGCGGGAGTTGCACGATCGGCACGGATCCTGGGCGGCGGCGGTGCGGCACTACCATTCCCCCGACCCCCAGCGGGGTGAGCGTTATCTTGCCGCCTTCAGCCGCGCCCATGACATGATCCTCGCCGATCCGGGCAAGGCCCGGACCGCGAGCGCGGCGCTGGCGGCGGGCGGCGGCGGCGTGCCGGCCGCGCCGGCGCGGGCACGGGCGCCGGGCGAGGCCCTCGTCGCGGGTGCGCGCAACCGGGCCGACATCGCGCACGACGTCCACGCCCTCGCGGCTGCGCTGAGCGAGTTGGCCGAAGCGCGCGGCGCGCCGTCTTTCGATCTCGGCAATTGGCACGATTTCGCCGATGCCGACCTCTCTCGGCTCTCGCCTCGGGTGCGCCACCGCGGCGCCGAGGTGGCTGCCTTCCGCGCCGAACTGGCGGCACAGGGCCAGGGCGCCGCGCCCTGACGGGGATTGTTTCACGACTGTTGCAAAAGGTGACTTGAGGCCCGCGCGCGCTCCGCCTAGTCAGAGATGGTGGTGTGGTGGAAGTGATCGTGCAGCAAACCCTTGCCCAGAGCGTTCGGTTTTCCGGCGTCGGCCTTCATGGCGGCAGGGAAGTCAGCCTTGCGATCCTGCCCGCGCCGGTCGACCACGGGATCGTGTTCGAGCGCACGGATCCCGGGGCGGGTGGCGCACGGATCCCGGCGCTGTGGCATGCGGTGGCCGATACGCGCCTGTGCACCCGGATCGAGAATCCTGACGGCATCTCGGTCTCGACGGTCGAGCATCTGATGGCAGCCCTCGCGGGCACGGGGGTGCACAACGCCCTCGTGCGGATCGACGGCCCCGAAGTGCCGATCCTCGACGGCAGCGCGCGCCCCTTCGCCCGGGCGATCCTGCAGGCCGGCCTGCGGCCGCAGGGGCGGGCGGTGCGGGTGCTGCGCCTGCGCGAACGTGTCGAGGTCAGCGACGGCGCGGCGTGCGCGATCCTTGAGCCGGCCGACACCCTCATGATCGATTTCGCGATCGACTTCGACGAACCGGGGATCGGGCATCAGGCGTTCGCCCTCGAGATGGCGAACGGCGCCTTCCTGCGCGAACTGGCCGACGCGCGCACCTTCTGCCGGGCCGCGGATGTCGAGGCGATGCGCAGCGCGGGCCTCGCGCTCGGCGGCAGCTACGACAACGCGGTGGTCTTTGCGGGCGGCGAGGTGCTCTCGCCCGGCGGGCTGCGCCACCGCGACGAGCCGGTGCGCCACAAGATGCTCGACGTGATGGGCGATCTCGCGCTTGCGGGGGGGCCGATCCTCGGGCGCTACAGCGGCGTCCGAGCCGGGCACGCGCTGACCAACCGGCTGCTGCGGGCGCTTTTCACGCGTCCGGGTGCGGCCTCGTGGGAGGAATGCAGCGCCGATTGCCGCGCGCGTCTTCCCGGCGCGGGCATCTCGGCCGAGGATCTTGCCGCCTGATCTTCGCTGCGCCGTCGCGGGGCAGAATGGCGTTTTGCGCCGCCCGATCTTTGTGCTAAGTCCGACGCCGCAAGGGCAGGAACGAAGGCAGTCAGGATGACGACCGGCAAGGCATGGGTCAACTTCGCGGCCGCGGTGGGGCTTGCGACGCTGCTCGGGGCGTGCGCGCCGCAGCAGGCCGAGGTCGATCCGGTCGAGCGGATGGATGCGCAAGAGATCTTCACCCTCGCCGAGCGGACGCTGGCGGATGATCCGCGCGGCACCGAGGCCGCGCGTCTCTTCTCCGAGGTCGAGCGGCTGCATCCCTATACCGAATGGGCGCGCCGGTCGCTCGTGATGCAGGCCTATGCCCACCATCAGGCCCGCCGCTACGATGAGGCCCGCAGCGCCGCGCGGCGTTATCTCGAGGTCTTTCCGGGCAGCCCGGATGCGGCATGGGCGCGCTATATCCTCGCGCTGTCCTATTACGACCAGATCGACGCGATCGGCCGTGATCAGGCGCTGACGCTCGACGCGCTGCGGGCGCTGCGCGACGTGATCGAGCTGCATCCCGAAAGCGAATATGCCCGCTCGGCGCGCCTAAAGTTCGATCTCGCCTTCGACCACCTCGCGGCCAAGGAGATGGAGATCGGCCGCTATTACCTGCGCGACGGTCACTATGCCGCCGCGATCAACCGCTTTCGCGTCGTGGTCGAGGAATTCCAGACCACCACCCACACGCCCGAGGCGCTGCACCGGCTGGTGGAGTGCTATTTGGCCCTCGGCCTTGCGACCGAAGCACAGACGGCGGGCGCGATCCTCGGGCACAACTATGCCTCAAGCGGATTCTATCAGGACAGCTACGCCCTCCTGACCGGGCAGGGCCTGAGCCCCGAGGCATCCGACGGCGAAGGCTGGCTGCAACGCATCTGGCGCCAGACCCTGCGCGGCGAATGGCTCTGACCCCCGGGGCGGGAGTGGGGCCTTGCTGCTGAACCTCTCGATCCGCGACATCCTGATCGTCCGCGCGCTCGATCTCGATTTCGCGCCCGGCCTCACGGTGCTGACGGGCGAGACGGGCTCGGGCAAGTCGATCCTGCTCGATTGCCTCGGGCTCGCGCTCGGCTGGAGGGGGCGGGCTGATGTCGTGCGCCCCGGCGCCCCGACCGGCGAGGTCAGCGCGACCTTCGCGCTGCCGCCCGACCATCCGGCGCGCGCGATCCTGGCCGAGGCCGGTCTCCCCGCCGCCGACGACATGCTGATCCTGCGCCGGCAGGTCGCGGCGGACGGCCGGCGCAGCCAATGGGTGAACGACCGCCGCGCCGGTGCCGAGACGCTGCGCGCGCTGGCCGAGACGCTCGTGGAACTGCACGGCCAGCATGATGAGCGGGGCCTGCTGAACCCCCGCGGCCACCGCGCGCTGCTCGATGATTTCGCGGGCGCCGCCGAAGCGGTCGAGCGCTGCCGCGCAGCCTGGCGGCGACTGGCCGAGGCGCGCGGCAAGCTGGCCGGGGCCGAGGCCGCACTCGAGGCCGCGCAGCGCGACGAGGCATTCCTGCGCCACGCGGTAGAGGAACTCGCGCGGCTCGATCCCCGGCCCGGCGAGGCGGATGCGCTCGACGCGCGCCGGCGCGCGCTTCAGGCGGGCGCCCGGCGGCGCGAGGATGTGGCGCGCGCGCTCGCGGCCCTCGGAACTGAGGGGGCGGCCGGCCCCCTGCGCGAGGCCGACCGCCGCCTCGGCGCGGCAGCGGTCGCCGGGAGCGAGGACGATCCGGTGCTCGCCGACGCGCTGGGCGCGCTCGGCCGGGCGCGGTCCGAACTGGCCGAGGCCGAGGCCGCGATCGAGGGCTGGCTCGAGGGGCTCGACGCCGATCCGGGCGCGCTCGAGGCCGCGGAGGAGCGGCTCTTCGCGATCCGGGCACTCGCGCGCAAGCATGGCGTGGTGCCCGACGATCTGCCGGCGCTCGCGCGCGATCTGGGCGCGCGGCTGCAGGCGCTCGATGCCGGGGCGGCGGGGATCGGGGCGGCACGCCGCGCGGTCGCGGCCGCCGCCGCCATCCATGCCGAGGCGGCGGCGGCGCTGGGCGCGATCCGCGCCCGGGCGGCGGGTGCGCTCGATGCGGCGGTCGCGGCAGAACTCGCGCCGCTGCGGCTCGAACGCGCGGCCTTCCGCACCGCCATAGCGCCGGCCGAGCCGGGGCCGGAGGGTGCCGACGCGGTGTCCTTCGTCGTCGCGACATCGCCGGGCGCGCCCGAAGGGCCGCTCGACAGGATCGCCTCGGGGGGTGAGCTGTCGCGCTTCCTGCTCGCGCTCAAGGTCGCGCTGGCGGGGACGGGATCGGCCGGCACGCTGATCTTCGACGAGATCGACCGCGGCGTCGGCGGCGCGACAGCCGATGCGGTCGGGCGGCGGCTCGCCGCGCTTGCGACCGGGGCGCAGGTTCTGGTCGTGACGCATTCGGCGCAGGTCGCGGCGCTGGGCGCCCATCACTGGCGGGTCGAGAAGCGCCTCGCGGACGGGGTGGCGGAAACCGGGGTGAGCCTGCTCGACCCCGAGGCGCGCATCGAGGAGATCGCGCGGATGCTCGCGGGCGAGAGCGTGACCGAGGCCGCGCGTGCGGCGGCACGGGCGCTGATCGCGGGCTGAGGCGCGCGGGTGCGGCGGGGAGCGCGCCCCGGGTGAGGGCGCCCATGGTGGGTGCGTGCCGAAGGGGGGAGCGCGCCCCGACCCCATGCGAGGGGTCGCGGCGCGCGCGGGTGCGGGTTGCACCCGCCGGGCGGCGGCGCCTGCATCAGGCGTGGATCGGGCCCGAACCGCAGGCGAGCGCGGCCTCGCGCACGGCCTCCGAGAGGGTCGGGTGCGCGTGGCAGGTCCGCGCGAGATCCTCGGCGGCGGCGCCGAACTCCATCGCGACGCAGACCTCGTGGATCAGCTCGCCCGCCGCGGGGCCGATGATGTGGGCACCGAGGATGCGGTCGGTCTCGGCGTCGGCGAGGATCTTGACGAAGCCCTCGGCGGCGAACCCCGCCTTGGCGCGCGCATTGCCCATGAGCGAGAAGCGCCCGGCGCGGTAGGGGCGGCCGGCCTCCTTCAGCGCCTCTTCGGTGGCGCCGACGGTCGCGACCTCGGGATGGGTATAGACGACGCCCGGCACGAGGGCGTGGTTCACATGCCCCGCCTGCCCCGCGAGGATCTCGGCGAGCGCGATCCCCTCGTCCTCGGCCTTGTGGGCGAGCATGGGGCCCGGCACCGCGTCGCCGATGGCGAAGATCCCGGCCACGCTGGTGGCGAAGCGGGCATCGACCGCGATCTGGCCGCGCGGCGTCATCGCCACCCCCAGCGCCTCGAGCCCGAGGCCCGCGGTGAAGGGGCGCCGGCCCGTCGCGACGAGGACCGCGTCGGCCTCGAGCGTGCCGGGCTTGCCGTCCTTGCGCTGGGTCCAGTCGAGGCGCGCGCGCGCCCCCGTCCGCTCGACCGCGCCCACCGCGGCGCCGAGGTGGAACTTGAGCCCCTGCCGGGCGAGGATGCGCTGGAAGGTCTTCTGCACCTCGGCGTCCATGCCGGGCAGGATCGTCTCGAGGTATTCGAAGACATGGACCTCGGCGCCGAGGCGGGCATAGACCGAGCCCATCTCGAGCCCGATGACGCCGCCGCCGATGACCGCGAGCGTCTTCGGGATCTGACCGAGCTCGAGCGCGCCGGTCGAGGTGACGATGACCTCCTCGTCGATCGTGACGCCCTTGAGGGGGCTTGCCTCGGAGCCCGTGGCGATGGCGATGGCGCGCGCCTCGTGCACCGTCTCGCCCACCTGCACGCGGCCCGGGGCGGGGATCGAGGCCCAGCCCCTGAGCCATTCGATCCGGTTCTTCTTGAAGAGGAACTCGATGCCCTTGGTGTTCTGGCCGATGACCTCGTCCTTGTAGGCGCGCATCCTCGGCCAGTCGACGGCGGGCGCGGGGCCGACGAGCCCCATGCGGGCGAAGTTCTCCTGCGATTCGTGGAGCATGTGGGTGGCGTGGAGGAGCGCCTTCGAGGGGATGCAGCCGACGTTGAGGCAGGTGCCGCCGAGCGTGGCGCGCCCCTCGGCCACCGCCACCTTGAGGCCGAGCTGGGCCGCGCGGATGGCGCAGACATAGCCGCCGGGGCCGGCGCCGATGACGATCAGATCGAAGCTTGGCATGGCAGGATCCTTTGCTGGAGGCGGGAGGGCAGGGGGGCCTCGGCCCCCCGCCGCGCGTGCCGCGCGGCCCCCCCGAGGGTATTTGAGCCAAGATGAGGCGGCAGGGTCATCCGAGGAGGGCGGCGAGGAGCATGACGGCGGTGGCGACGAAGCCCGCGGCCCAGACGACCGAGCGCCAGGGTGTCCAGCCCAGGGCGTAGGCGGGGACATAGAGGATGCGGGCGCCGAGGTAGACCCAGACGCAGGCGGCGGTGAGGGCCGAGCCCTTGCCCGCGAGGGTGACGACGAGGACGGCGAGGGTGAAGAGGGCGAGCCCCTCGAAGTGGTTGGCGACCGCGCGCTGGAGCCGGCCCGCGAGCGGCGAGAGCGGCCGGGGCGGGGGGGTGTCGCGGGGGCCCGCTGTCCAGTCGGGGCCGAGGTCGCGGTTGGCGGGGACGGCCAACAGGGTGATCTGGGCCATCTGGAGGAGGCCCGCGAGGGCAAGGGCGGCGAGTTCGGGGGTCATGGCTGGGGGCTGCCGGTTCCGAAATGGGTGATGGTGACGAGGTGCTGGTGGATCACCTCGAGATAGGGGCGCGCGCCCGGATCCTCGCCGGGCAGCGGGAAGGTCTGGATCTTGATGAAGCCGGCGCCGCCCGGCGCGGTGTAGATTTCATAGATGCCCGATGTCGTGCGCGAGAGGGGGATGTCGCCCCGGCTTGTCCAGGCGAAGCCCTGAGGGGTGCGCGAGATGAGGGTGGCGGCGTCCGTGCGCGCCCCGGGCGCCAGGTCTTCGCGCTGGGTGGCGCCCTCGTGGGCGATCACGCGGCTCTGGGGGAGGCCGAGGAAGACGATCTCGGCCGCCGCCCCGCCCGGAGCGAGGGCGAGGCAGGCGGCGAGGGGCGTCAGGGCGCGCGCGAGGCCCATCGGGCTAGAGGTCCAGGAGCAGCCGGCGGGGATCCTCGAGGGCGTCCTTGACGCGCACGAGGAAGGTGACCGCGCCCTTGCCGTCGACGATGCGGTGGTCGTAGCTGAGGGCCAGATACATCATCGGGCGGATGACGATCTGGCCGCCGACGACGACGGGGCGGTCCTGGATCTTGTGCATGCCGAGGATCCCCGACTGCGGCGGGTTCAGGATCGGCGAGGACATGAGCGAGCCGTAGACGCCGCCGTTCGAGATGGTGAAGGAGCCGCCCTGCATCTCGGCCATCGAGAGCTTGCCGTCGCGGGCGCGCAGGCCCAGCTCGGCGATCTTCTTCTCGATCTGGGCGAGCGAGAGGCGGTCGGCGTCGCGCACCACCGGCACGACGAGGCCCGAGGGCGTGCCGACGGCGACGCCCATGTGGACGTAGTTCTTGTAGACGATGTCCTGGCCGTCGATCTCGGCGTTGACCTCGGGCACTTCCTTGAGCGCATGGCAGCAGGCGCGCACGAAGAAGGACATGAAGCCCATCTTGACGCCGTGCTTCTTCTCGAAGCTGTCCTTGTAGCTGTTGCGCAGCTCCATCACCGCGGACATGTCGACCTCGTTGTAGGTCGTGAGCATGGCGGCGGTGTTCTGCGCGTCCTTGAGGCGGCGGGCGATGGTGGCGCGCAGGCGCGTCATGCGGACGCGCTCCTCGCGGGCGGCATCGTCGGCGGGGACGGGGGCGCGCGGGATGGGAGTGGCGGCGGGTGCCGGGGTGGCGGCGGGCGGTGCCGCCGGGGCGGCGAGGGCGCGCTGGACGTCCTCCTTCATCACGCGGCCGTCGCGGCCGGTGGGGGTCACGGCCTCGCGCGGGGTGCCCGTCTCGGCCATGAGCTTGCGCGCCGAGGGGGCATCCTCGACCGCGCTGGCGGGGGGCGTGGCGGGGGGCGTGGCGGGGGCGGGGGCGGGGGCAGCGGGGGCGGCCTGGGTCGCAGCGGCGGCCACGCCCTCGGCGACGATGCCGAGGCGGGCGCCGGCGGCGACCGTCGCGCCCGCGGGCACGAGGATCTCGGAGAGCGTGCCGGTGGCGGGGCTCGGCACCTCGACCGAGACCTTGTCGGTCTCGAGCTCGCAAAGCATCTCGTCCTGCCTGACCGCGTCGCCCGGCTTCTTGAACCAGGTCGCAACCGTGGCCTCGGACACGCTTTCGCCCAGGGCGGGCACCATCACGTCAACCATTCTGCCCTCTTCTGCGCTGGCGGGAACGCCCTTGCGCGGTCTGGATTGCGGCGGCGGGGCGCCGCGGTTTCGGGTTGTCGCGCCCGATGCGGGCGCGGGGATCGTCGGCCCCCAAGGTTCAGGCCCCGGCGCGGCCGAGCGCCTCGGCCACAAGCGCGGCCTGTTCGGCCTTGTGGCGGCTCGCGAGCCCCGTGGCGGGCGAGGCCGAGGCGGCGCGGCCGGCGTAGGTGGCGCGCGTGCTGCGGGCCTTGATGCGGGTCAGCACCCATTCGAGGTTCGGCTCGACGAAGGACCAGCCGCCCTGGTTCTTGGGTTCCTCCTGGCACCAGACGATCTCGGCCTGCTTGAAGCGCTCGAGCTCGCGCACCATCGAGAGCGCCGGGAACGGATAGAACTGTTCGAGCCGCAGCAGATAGACGTCATCGAGGCCCTGCGCGTCACGCTCGGCCAGGAGGTCGAAATAGACCTTGCCCGAGCAGATCACGACGCGGCGGATGCGGGCGTCGGGCTGGAGCTTCAGCGTCGAGTTGCCCTTTTCGGCATCGTCCCACAGCACGCGGTGGAAGGTCGAGCCGGTGGTGAACTCCTCGGCCCGGCTGATGCACATCGGGTGGCGCAGCAGCGACTTGGGCGTCATCAGCACGAGCGGCTTGCGGAAGCTGCGGTGGATCTGGCGGCGCAGGATGTGGAAGTAGTTGGCGGGCGTGGTGCAGTTGGCGACGATCCAGTTGTCCTCGGCCGAAAGCTGCAGGAAGCGTTCGAGCCGGGCCGAGGAATGTTCGGGCCCCTGCCCCTCGAAGCCGTGCGGCAGCAGCATGACAAGGCCCGACATCCGCAGCCACTTGCGTTCGCCCGAGTTGATGAACTGGTCGAACATGATCTGCGCGCCGTTGGCGAAATCGCCGAACTGCGCCTCCCACATCACGAGGGCGTTCGGCTCCGAGAGGGAAAAGCCGTATTCAAAGCCGAGCACCGCGTATTCCGAGAGCATCGAGTCGATGACCTCGTAGCGCGACTGGCCCTCGCGGATGTGGTTGAGCGGATAGAAGCGCTCCTCCGTCGTCTGGTCGATGAAGGCCGAGTGGCGCTGGCTGAAGGTGCCGCGCGTGCAGTCCTGACCCGCGAGGCGGACGGGGAAGCCCTCGGTCAGCAGGCTCCCGAAGGCGAGGGCCTCGGCGGTGGCCCAGTCGAAGCCCTTGCCGGTCGCGAACATCTCGCGCTTGGCCTCGAGCTGGCGGCCGACCGTCTTGTGCAGATCGAATCCGTCGGGGACGCGCGTCAGCGCGGCGCCCACCTCGGCCAGCGTCTCGGGCGCGATGGCGGTATCGCCGGGGGTGTAGTCCTCGCCTTCGCGGTCGAGATGCGACCAGCGCCCGTCGAGCCAGTCGGCCTTGTTGGGCTTGTAGTCCTTCGCCGTCTCGAACTCCTCGTTGAGGCGCGCCTGGAAGGCCGCCTTCATGTCCTCGATCTCGCCCTCGGGGATCAGGCCGTCGCGCACGAGGCGCTCGGTATAGAGTTGCAGCGTCGTCTTCTGCCGCTTGATTCGGGTATACATCGCCGGGTTGGTGAACATGGGCTCATCGCCCTCGTTGTGGCCGAAGCGGCGATAGCAGAAGATGTCGATGACCACGTCCTTGTGGAACTTCTGGCGGAACTCGGTCGCGACCTTGGCGGCGTGGACGACCGCCTCGGGGTCGTCGCCGTTGACGTGGAAGATCGGCGCCTCGACCATCAGCGCGATGTCGGTCGGATAGGGCGATGAGCGCGAATAGCTCGGCGCCGTGGTGAAGCCGATCTGGTTGTTGACGACGATGTGGATCGTGCCGCCGGTGCGGTGGCCCTTGAGGCCCGAGAGCCCGAAGCACTCGGCCACGACCCCCTGGCCGGCAAAGGCCGCATCGCCGTGCAGCAGGATGGGCAGCACCTGGGCGCGGTCGGCGTCGCCCAACTGGTCCTGCTTGGCGCGCACCTTGCCGAGCACGACCGGGTTGACCGCCTCGAGGTGCGAGGGGTTGGCCGTCAGCGACAGGTGCACCGTGTTGCCGTCGAACGCGCGGTCGGACGAGGCGCCGAGGTGGTATTTCACGTCGCCCGAGCCGTCGACATCCTCGGGCTTGAACGAGCCGCCCTGGAATTCGTTGAAGATCGCGCGGTAGGGCTTGCCCATGACGTTGGCGAGCACCGACAGCCGCCCGCGGTGGGGCATCCCGATGACGATGTCGCGCACGCCGAGCGCGCCGCCCCGCTTGATGATCTGCTCCATCGCGGGGATCAGCGCCTCGCCCCCGTCGAGCCCGAAGCGCTTGGTGCCCATGAACTTGACATGGCAGAACTTCTCGAAGCCCTCGGCCTCGACGAGCTTGTTGAGGATCGCCTTGCGCCCGTTCTGGGTAAAGGCGATTTCCTTGCCGTAGCCCTCGATCCGTTCCTTGAGCCAGCTCGCCTGCTCGGGGTCGGAAATGTGCATGTACTGCAGCGCGAAGGTGCCGCAATAGGTGCGCCGGACGATCTCGAGGATCTGGCGCATGCTCGCGGTCTGGAGGCCGAGCACGTTGTCGATGAAGATCGGCCGGTCCATGTCGGCTTCGGTAAAGCCGTAGGAGGCGGGGTCGAGCTCGGGATGCGCGGAGGTCTCGCGCATGCCGAGCGGATCGAGATCGGCCGCGAGGTGCCCGCGGATGCGGTGCGCGCGGATGATCATCAGCGCCCGGATCGAATCGAGCACCGCGCGCTGGATCTGCGCGTCGCTGATGCTCACGCCCCCTTCGGCGGCCTTCGCCGCGATCTTCTCGGCCTTGGCGCGCACCTCGGCCGGAAAGGCGCCCGTCAGCGCGAGCGTCAGATCGTCGGCGGGTGTCGGCGGCCAGTCGGGGCGCGCCCAGCTCGGCCCCTCGGCGGCGCGGCGGGCGTCGCGCGGATCGTCGCCGAGCGCGCGGAAGAACTCGGCCCATTGCGCATCGACGCTGCCCGGATCCTCGGCATGGCGGGCGGCCAGCGCATCGACGTAATCGGCATTCGCGCCCTGCAGGAAGGAAGAGGCATGGAATTGCGCGTTCGGGGATTGCTCGGTCATCTCTCGCCCTTTCCTGTCTGTCTCAGCGGCCCATGGCGGCCAGCACCGCCTGCCCGAGGCCCGCGGGGCTGTCGGCCACCACGATGCCCGCCGATTTCATCGCCTCGATCTTCGAACCGGCATCGCCCTTGCCGCCCGAGACGATGGCGCCCGCGTGCCCCATCCGCCGGCCGGGCGGGGCGGTGCGGCCGGCGATGAAGCCCGCCGTCGGCTTGCCCCGGCCCTTCTTCGTCTCGGCCGCGAGGAAGGCCGCCGCCTCTTCCTCGGCCGCGCCGCCGATCTCGCCGATCATGATGATGGCCTCGGTCTCGGGGTCGGCGAGGAACCATTCGAGCACGTCGATATGCTCGGTGCCCTTGATCGGATCGCCCCCGATGCCGACGCAGGTCGATTGGCCAAGCCCGACATCCGTCGTCTGCTTGACGGCCTCATAGGTCAGCGTGCCCGAGCGCGACACCACGCCCACCTTGCCGCGGCGGTGGATGTGGCCGGGCATGATGCCGATCTTGCACGCGCCGGGGGTGATGACGCCGGGGCAGTTCGGCCCGATGAGGCGCGAGGGCGAATGCGCCAGCGCCCGCTTGACCCGCATCATGTCGAGCACCGGGATCCCCTCGGTGATGCACACGATCAGCGGGATTTCGGCGTCGATCGCCTCGAGGATCGAATCCGCCGCGAAGGGGGGCGGGACATAGATCACGCTTGCGTCCGCCCCGGTGCGCGCGCGCGCCTCGTGGACCGAGTTGAAGACGGGCAGGCCCAGATGCTCGGTCCCGCCCTTGCCCGGGGTCACGCCGCCGACCATCTTCGTGCCGTAGGCGATCGCCTGTTCGGAATGGAAGGTGCCCTGGCTGCCGGTGAAGCCCTGGCAGATCACGCGGGTGTTTTCGTTCACGAGTATGGCCATCGTCAGCCCTTCCGTTTCGGTGGTGCGCCGGTCTGCCGGCGGGTTCTTCATTTGGTATGCACGAGCGCGAGCATGTAGCGCGAGGGCAGGCCCGGCCGGATCTGCCGCATCGTCAGGATGACCGGCCCGCCGGGTCGGCTGAGCCAGGCGGTTTCGACATTCGGCCCGAGGCGGGCGGGTTCGACCGGGCTGGCGCCCGGAAACCGTTCGGCGATCAGGCGCGCGGCGCGCGCGCTCTGGCCCGTGCGCGCCTCGGCGGCGACGGCGCAATCACCCCTGCCACCGAGCATCACCGCCGGGCGGCGGTCGTCGACGACGAAGGTGCGCACGCGCGAGGCTGCCCGCACCGGCGCGAACGGCACATAGTCGGCACCCCGCAGCGCGGCGGGGCGGTCTGCCTCGGCCGTGTCGAGGCAGAAGCGCGCGAAGGCACCGACGAACTGCGCCGGCGAGGATTTGGGAACGATGTTCGATTCAGCGATATTCGCGAGCTCGAACCCCTCGGGTCCGCCCGCCCCACCACCCGCACAGCCCGCAAGCATCCCCGCCGCCGCAAGGGCGACGATCGGGCGGGCGCGCGCGATGGTGCGGCGGGTCTGCATCCGGCCTACCCCCGCACCGCCTTCACGATCTTCTCGGCCGCGTCCGACAGGTTGTCGGCCGCGATGACGTTGAGGCCCGAGCCCGCGATGATGGCCTTGCCCTTGTCGACGTTGGTGCCCTCGAGCCGCACGACCAGCGGGACCTTCAGCCCCACCTCCTTCACCGCGGCGATGATGCCCTCGGCGATGATGTCGCAGCGCATGATGCCGCCGAAGATGTTGACGAGGATCCCCTTCACGTTGGGGTCCGAGGTGATGATCTTGAACGCCTCGGTTACCTTCTCCTTGGTCGCGCCGCCGCCCACGTCGAGGAAGTTCGCGGGCGCCGCGCCATAGAGCTTGATGATGTCCATCGTCGCCATGGCGAGGCCCGCGCCGTTCACCATGCAGCCGATCTCGCCGTCGAGCGCGATGTAGTTGAGGTCGAACTTCGAGGCCGCGAGTTCCTTGGGGTCCTCCTCGCTCTCGTCGCGCAGGGCCATGACGTCGGGCTGGCGATAGAGCGCGTTGTTGTCGAACCCCATCTTGGCATCGAGGCAGCGCAGATCGCCCGACTGCGTGACGATGAGGGGGTTGATCTCGACCATCTCGGCGTCCTTCTCGGTGAAGAGCCTGAAGAGACGGTTGACGAGGTCCGAGCACTGCTTGACCTGCTTGCCCTCGAGCCCGAGCGCGAAGGCCACGCGGCGGCCGTGAAAGCCCTGGATGCCCGTCGCAGGATCGACCGTGAAGGTCAGGATCTTTTCGGGGCTGTGGGCGGCGACCTCTTCGATGTCCATGCCGCCCTCGGTCGAGCAGACGAAGGAGATGCGGCTCGACTTCCGGTCGATGAGCAGCGCGAGGTAAAGCTCGCGCGCGATCGCGGCGCCCTCCTCGATGTAGACGCGCCCGACCGTCTTGCCGGCGGGGCCGGTCTGGTGGGTCACGAGCGTGCGGCCGAGCATCTGCGCGGCCATCTCGGCGGCCTCCGAGACCGAGCGCGCCAGCCGCACCCCGCCCTTGTCGCCGGCGGCGGTTTCCTTGAAGCGGCCCTTGCCGCGGCCGCCCGCGTGGATCTGCGCCTTGACGACCCAGACCGGCCCGTCGAGCTCGCCCGCCGCGGTCTTGGCGTCCTCGGCGCGCAGCACGATGCGCCCGTCGGCGACCGGCAGCCCGTAGCTGCGCAGAAGGCCCTTGGCCTGATACTCGTGTATGTTCATGGCTTCCGTCCTGCTCCGCCGCGATTCTGACCCTCGATTTGCCGCAAGCGCTTCGGGAAATAAACGATTTTCTGCCGGCTGGGGCACGGCGCAAACGAAAATCGTCAGTTTGTGATCACTGAACGAAAATGTGTGATCACAAAATCGCACCCTTGCCCCGGCATCCTCCAGAGCCATAATTCCGGCGTCCAGCCAGAAACCGGATTCCAGCCCATGCGCCGTCTGTTACTGATCTGCCTTTGCCTTGTCGCCGCGACCGCTGCCCGGGGTGATCCGACCGGCATCACCACGCGCGATGCGTTCTGGAGCCTCGTAGCGGGGCGCGACCTCACGCGGCTCGGCGTGACGCTCACCC
This sequence comes from uncultured Gemmobacter sp., assembly GCA_964472135.1. Classification (GTDB taxonomy): domain Bacteria; phylum Pseudomonadota; class Alphaproteobacteria; order Rhodobacterales; family Rhodobacteraceae; genus JAUREX01. The sequence goes on along the minus strand of CAYYJB010000007.1, from coordinate 9,934 downwards.
TCACGCCAGACGGTGCGATCTCTGGCCGGGTGCTCGGGCGCAAGGTGTCGGGGCGGTGGGAGTGGAAGGGTCCGCATTTCTGCCGCGACTTCATGGGCGAGGGGCTGCTGGGTTATGACTGCCAGACGGTCGAGATGCGGGGCGACGCGCTGCGCTTCACCGCGATGAAGGGGACGGGCGAAACGCTCGACCTGCGCCTGCGCTGACGATCACGTTTTTCTGACTGGACATTGTGCCGCGCCGCGGCTTGGCGCGATGCCGCGCCGCGGCAAGGGGCCCTCGCGAAGATTTTCCCCTGATCCGTTCTGCTTACGGCCTGCGTATCCTCCATGATGCACCAGTTCGGGCATCCCCCAAACCGGAGAGAGAGACATGATCCGCAGAACCTTCATCGCGCTTGCCGCCGCCACCAGCATGCTCGGCGCCCCCGCCTTTGCCGGCGGCCACGCCAAGGACATCGTCGACACCGCCGTCGCGGCAGGCAGCTTCACCACCCTCGCCGCCGCCCTCGAAGCCGCGGGCCTCGTCGAGACGCTGAAGGGCGAAGGCCCGTTCACCGTCTTCGCACCGACCGATGCGGCCTTCGCCGCGCTGCCCGCCGGCACGGTCGAGGATCTGCTGAAGCCCGAGAACAAGGACAAGCTGATCGCGATCCTCACCTATCACGTCTTCGCCGGCAAGGTGATGTCGACCGACCTCTCGGAAGGCCTCAAGGCCGCGACCGTGCAGGGCTCGGAAGTGACGATCACCCTCGAAGGCGGCGCCAAGGTCAACGGCGCGACCATCTCGACGGCCGACATCGCGGCCACGAACGGCGTCATCCACGTCATCGACGCGGTCATCCTGCCGCCGATGTGATCGGCAAGGGGGGCGGGCCCGACGGGCCCGCCCCCATCCGTCAATGCACCATCGCGGGCGGTGCGCCCGCCCCCGGTTCGCGCTGCGGCGCCACCATCCGCCCCCCGATGACAAGCCCGCCCGGTCCCGCCGTCACCGGTAGAACGCTGCCGTCGAGCACGTCGCCCGACAAGAGCATCTCGGCCAGCGGATCCTGCAGCGCGCGCTGGATCACCCGCTTGAGCGGCCTCGCCCCGAACACCGGATCGTAGCCCTGATCCGCAAGCCACGCCTTCGCGTCGCGGTCGAGCTCGAGCACGATCTTGCGCCCCGCGAGGCGGCGGGCGAGGCGGCCGAGCTGGATCTCGACGATCCCGTCCATGTCGGCGCGCGTCAGACGCTCGAAGATGATCGTCTCGTCCAGACGGTTCAGGAACTCGGGCCGGAAATGCCCGCGCACGGCGGCCATCACCTCGGTCCGCGCCTGCCCGCTGTCGGCGCCCTCGGGCAGCTGGCTCAGGGCCTGCGACCCGAGGTTCGAGGTCAGCACGATCAGCGTCTGCTTGAAATCGACCGTCCGGCCCTGGCCGTCGGTCAGCACCCCGTCGTCGAGCACCTGCAGGAGCACGTTGAACACATCCGGATGCGCCTTCTCGACCTCGTCGAACAGCACGACCTGATAGGGCCGGCGCCGCACCGCCTCGGTCAGGACGCCCCCCTCGTCATAGCCGACATAGCCCGGCGGCGCCCCGATCAGCCGCGCGACCGCGTGCTTTTCCATGAACTCCGACATGTCGATGCGCACCATCGCGCTGTCGTCGTCAAAGAGGTATTCGGCGACGGCCTTGGTCAGCTCGGTCTTGCCCACACCCGTCGGCCCGAGGAAGAGGAACGACCCGAGCGGGCGGTTCTCGTCATTCAGGCCCGCGCGCGCCCGGCGCACCGCGTTCGCGACCGCGACGACGGCGGCGCGCTGGCCGACGACGCGCCGGCCAAGCTCCTCCTCCATCCGCAGGAGCTTCTCGCGCTCGCCCTCGAGCATCTTCGAGGTCGGGATGCCCGTCCAGCGCTCGATCACCTCGGCGATCTGCTCGGGCCCGACCGCCTCGGCGACCAGCTTGTCGCCCTCGCGCGCCTCGGCCTCGGCCAGATCCTTCTCGAGCGCGGGGATGCGCCCGTATTGCAGCTCGCCGGCCTTGGCATAGTCGCCGTCGCGCTTGGCCGTTTCCAGCTCCGCCCGCGCCCGGTCGAGCCGTTCCTTGAGGTCGCGCGCGACCTCGAGCTTGTCGCGCTCGGCCTGCCACTTGGCGGTCATCGCCGCCGACTGCTGCGTGAGGTCGGCCAGTTCCGTCTCGAGCCGCGCCAGACGGTCGCGGCTCGCCGCGTCCTCCTCGCGCTTCAGCGCCTCGGCCTCGATCTGCTTTTGCAAGATCTCGCGGTCGAGCGCGTCGAGCTCTTCGGGCTTGCTGTCGACCTCCATCCGCAGCCGGCTCGCGGCCTCGTCCATGAGGTCGATCGCCTTGTCGGGCAGGAAGCGGTCGGTGATGTAGCGGTGCGAGAGCGTCGCGGCCGCCACCAGCGCGGAATCCGAGATGCGCACGCCGTGGTGGAGTTCATACTTCTCCTTGATCCCGCGCAGGATCGAGATCGTGTCCTCGACCGTCGGCTCCGAGACCATCACCGGCTGGAAGCGCCGCGCGAGGGCCGCGTCCTTCTCGACATGCTTGCGGTATTCATCGAGGGTCGTGGCGCCCACGCAATGCAGCTCGCCACGCGCGAGCGCGGGCTTGAGCAGGTTCGCCGCATCCATCGCGCCGTCCGCCTTGCCCGCCCCCACGAGCGTGTGCATCTCGTCGATGAAGAGGATGACCTCGCCCGCGGCGGCCGTCACCTCGGACAGCACGGCCTTCAGCCGCTCCTCGAACTCGCCGCGGTATTTCGCCCCCGCGATCAGCGCGCCCATGTCGAGCGCCAGCAGCCGCTTGTCGCGCAGGCTCTCGGGCACGTCGCCGTTCACGATCCGGAGCGCGAGCCCCTCGGCGATGGCGGTCTTGCCCACGCCCGGCTCGCCGATCAGGACGGGGTTGTTCTTGGTGCGCCGGCTCAGCACCTGCATGGCGCGGCGGATTTCCTCGTCGCGGCCGATGATGGGATCGATGCGGCCCTCGCGGGCGGCCTCGGTCAGGTCGCGGGCGTATTTCTTCAGCGCGTCATAGCCCGCCTCGGCCGAGGCGGTATCGGCCGTGCGGCCCTTGCGCAGGTCATTGACGGCGGCGTTGAGCTTTTGCGCCGTCACCGCGCCGGCCTCGAGCGCCTCGCGCGCCTTGCCCGGCACCATGGCAAGTGCCATCAGGATGCGCTCGACCGGCACGAAGCTGTCGCCCGCCTTCTTGGCGAGGATCTCGGATTCGTCGATGACGCGGGCAAGCGCGGGGTCGATGTAGACCTGCCCGGCATCGCCCGACACCTTGGGCAGCTTCGCGACCGCCGCCGTCACCGCCTCGGCCACGCGCTCGGGCGCCCCGCCGGCGCGGCGGATGAGGTTCGCGCTCAGCCCCTGATCGTCGTCCATCAGGGCCTTGAGCAGATGTTCGGGGGTCAGACGCTGGTGGCCTTCGCGGGTGGCGATGGTCTGGGCCGCCTGAAGAAAACCGCGCGCCCGTTCGGTGAACTTCTCGAGGTTCATGTCGTCTCTCCATCAAAGCGCCCGACGCTCGCGGCGCCCGGGAACCGGCGCGCCGCCCTCGCGGGCCTCAGCGGGGGATGTGGGGGGTCGCGCGCGCCCTCGCAAGGGCCGGCGCGGTCAGAGGGTGATGGCCGACAGCAGCCGGCCGTAATCGGCCTCTCGGGCATGGGTCGTGCGGCGGAAGGAAAAGAACCGCGCCGGGTCGGCATAGGTGCAATGCCCCGTCCATTCGGCATGCCCGATGCCGGCCGCGCGCAACCGCGCGAGGCCGTAGCTCGGCAGATCGAAGTGCAGCCGGTCGCCCGCACCGGCGGCGAAGAAGCGCAGGCTGTCCGGATCCTCGGCGCGGAAGCGATCGAGGAACTCGGGCCCGACCTCATAGGCGCGCTGGCTGATCGTGGGGCCGATGACGGCGCGGATCCGTTCGGGGCGCGCGCCGAGTGCGGCCATCGCCGCGACCGTCGCCTCGAGCACGCCGTCGAGGGCGCCGCGCCAGCCCGCATGCGCCGCCCCGATCACGCCCGCCTCGGGGTCGGCGAAAAGGACCGGCTGGCAATCGGCCGTCAGGATGCCGAGCACGACGCCCGGGGTCCGCGTGACCATCGCATCGGCCTCTGCGCGCGCCTCCGGCGGGGCGGCCAGCGTCACGACGCGCGCGGAATGGACCTGATGAAGGGTCGCGAGCGCCTCGGGGCGCGCGCCGAGCGCCGCCATCGCGCGGGCGCGGTTGATCGCGACGGCCTCGGCCTGATCGCTCGACCCCGCGCCGCAATTGAGGCCCGCGAAGATCCCCGAGGATGCGCCCCCGCCCCGGCCGAAGAACCCGTGGCGGACGGGCGCGAGGGCATCGCTCGTGATGATGTCGAGGCTCATGCGCGTGGGCCCTCCTCGGCGGCATCGTCGGGCGTCAGCCCGGGTGGCGGGGGCGTGCCCCTTGGGTGGATCGCGAGCACCTTGAAGAGCGTCCCCATTTCCGAGGGGTCGGTCAAGCGCGCTGTCGCCGCGCGATGGGCCGCGAGCGCCGCGCCCGCAAGACCGCGCGCCAGCACCTCGGCCCGAAGCCGGATCCCGAGCCGGCCGAGGAACGCGCCCTGCGCCACCGGCCCGCTCGCCTCGGCCCCGGCGGCACGGGCGGCGGCCGCGAGGGGGGCGAAATCGACATGCGCGGTCAGATCGGCCGTCCCCGGTGCGGCGAAGGGGTCCGTCGGGCGGTGGCGGGCGATGGCCTGAAGCGTATCGCCCTGCCCGTCCCAGCCGCCATAGTCGATCACGATCGCGGCGCCGCCGTGGCGGGCGATGCGGCCCGCGATCTCGGCCATGATGGCGGGCGCGGCGGGGCAATGCTCAAGGACCGTGCCGGGGGGTGTCGTGGCGGTGCGCCGGGCGATGGCGCGCGGCAGCCCAGCCGCGACCGGCACGCGGCCCGGTTGCAGCGCGCCATCGGGGCCGAGGCCCACGACCGTCTCGGCCCAGCCCTCGGGCGTGCGGAGGAACTGCCGGACGGGCAGCGCATCGAAGAATTCGTTCGCGACGAGAAAGAGCGGCCCCTCGGGCAGGGCCGCCGCATCGGTCGCGAAACGCGGGGCGGCATGGGCCAGCCGCTCGGCCTGGATCGCGGCCAGCCGGGGCGAGGCCTCGATGAGCCAGAGGTCCGCCGCCGCGTGAAACCCCGCGACCTTGCCCGCCGCGCGCCAGAGGTCGGCCATCAGCACGCCCCGCCCGGGCCCGAGTTCGGCCAGCGTGATCCGCCCCGGCGCGCCCTGGTCGCGCCAGACCTGCCCGAGCGCGAGGCCGATCAGTTCTCCGAACATCTGGCTGATCTCGGGCGCGGTGATGAAATCCCCCGCCCCGCCGAAGACGGGCAGGGTGGTGTAATAGCCGTGCTCGGGATCGAAGAGGCACGCCGCCATGTAGGCATCGAGCGCGATCGGCCCCTCTGCCGCGATGCGCGCCGCGATCCTGCGCCCGAGCGGGGTCGTCATGCCCGGGGTCGGCGCACGGCCCCGAGGACGAGCACGAGCCCCAGAACGACCATCGGCAGCGACAGGAGCTGCCCCATCGACAGCCCGACCGGCCCGAGCCCGACGACATGGCCGAGCGGGTTGTCGGGCGTGATGAACTGCGCGTCGGCCTCGCGGAAGGTCTCGACGAACATCCGCGCGGCGCCATAGCCCGCGAGGAACACCCCCGTCAGCAGCCACGGCCGCATGAGACCGCCTCGCCGCGCCAGCCACCAGAGCGCGAGCCCCAGCACCAGCCCCTCGAGCCCGGCCTCGTAAAGCTGCGAGGGGTGGCGCCCGCAGACGCCCTCGACCCCGGGGCAAAGCTGCCCCGCATCGGGAAAGGCCACCGCCCAGGGCAGATCGGTGGGCCGGCCCCAGAGCTCGTTGTTGATGAAGTTGGCGATGCGCCCCAGAAACAGCCCCGGCGGCGTCGCGAGCGCCACCACATCCGCGATCCGCGCCACCGCCACCCCGTTGCGCCGCGCCCAAATCAGGGTCGCCGCCACGACGCCCAGAAAACCGCCGTGAAACGACATGCCGCCCTGCCAGAGCTGCAGCACGCGCCAGGGTTCGGACAGATAGACCTCGGGCTGATAGAACAGCACGAACCCCATCCGCCCGCCCAGCAGCACCCCGAAGATGAGCCAGGTAAAGAGCGACTCGGCCGCCTCGGGCGCCATCGGCGGCCCGCCCGGCCCCCAGAGCGCCGGCCGCCGCATCGTGCCCGCGATGATCCGCCAGCCGATCAGCAGCCCCACGATATAGGCCAGCGCATACCAGCGCACCGCGAGCGTCAGCCCGCCAAGCTGAAGGCTGAAGAGTTCGGGCGAGATGTCGGGAAAGGGGATCGGCGTCACGGGCGGGTTCCGATGCGTCTGGCCTTGGGTCGGCCGGTTGTCGGGCGCGACGGGGGCGAAGTCAACCTTGCCCTCGCGCCGGGGCGCGCCCATATAGGGCGCTAGCGAAGGGGTCCGGGCCATGCAGACGCGCAACAAGTTCATCGACGACATGTCGCAGCTTTTCACCAACGCGCTCGGTGTCGCGCAGGGCGCGCGCGCCGAGGCGGAAACCGCGATGAAGGGCATGATCGACCGCTGGCTGGCCGAGCGTGACCTCGCCACCCGCGAGGAAATCGACGCGCTGCGCGAAATGGTCCTGAAATCCCGCGCCGAGGCCGAGGCGCTCGCCGCGCGCGTCGCCGCGCTCGAGGCGGCAGCCGCCGCCGCCCCCGCGGCCCCGCCCAAGCGCGGCCGCGCCGCCGCGCCCGAGGCCTGAGGCGCTATTCCCAGGTCGCGACGGGCGGCAGGCTCATCAGCACCGCGGTCGCGTCGTGGCCGGTCTCGAGGCCGAACTTCGTGCCGCGGTCATAGACGAGGTTGTATTCGGCATAGAGCCCGCGATGGGCCAGTTGCGCGGCCTTGTCGGCCTCGTCCCAGGGCGCGACCCGCCGCCGCTCGACCAGCGGCACGAAGGCCGGCAGGAAGGCCTGCCCGACCGCGCGCGTCAGGGCGAAGTCGCGCTCCCAGTCGCCGGTCGCGAGATCGTCGTAGAAGATGCCGCCCACGCCCCGCGCCCGCCCCCGGTGGGGGATGAAGAAATACTCGTCCGCCCAGGACTTGTAGCGGTCATAGACATCCCCCCCGAAGGGCGCGCAGGCCGCGCGCAGCGTGGCGTGGAAATGCTCGGTGTCCTCGGCCTTCTCGAGGCAGGGGTTGAGGTCGGTGCCCCCGCCGAACCACGAGGCGTGCGGCGTCCAGAACATGCGCGTGTTCATGTGCACGGCCGGCACATGCGGGTTCTGCATATGCGCCACCAGGCTGATGCCCGAGGCCCAGAAGCGCGGGTCATCGGCCATGCCGGGCACGCCGCGCGCCGCCATCGCCGCCTGCGCGCGCGCGCCCAGCGTGCCGTGCACGGTCGAGACGTTGACGCCCACCTTCTCGAAGACGCGGCCGCGGCGCATCACGCTCATCAACCCGCCGCCGGCATCCGAGCCGTCCTCGCTCGCGCGCCGCGTCTCGCGCAGTTCGAACCGCGCGACCGGGCGGTCGGCCAGCGGGCCCTGCGCGTGGCTGTCCTCGAGCGCCTCGAAGGCGGCCACGATCTCGTCGCGGAGCGCGCGGAACCATGCCGCGGCGCGGGCCTTCTGCGGGGCGAAAGCGTCGGTCATCAACCTGTCCCTCCGTGTTTTTCCGGATTTTCTAGCAGCCCGCCCCGCGCCGCGCCACGTCTTTCCGCGCCCGCCCCTTGCCCGCCGCCACCCCCGCGGGCTAGAGGGGGACGGCGCCCCTGCCGGTCCGAGGCCCCATGCCCCCCTTCGCCGCCTTCGAATGGATGATCGCCTGGCGCTATCTGCGCGCCCGCCGCGCCGAGGGCGGCGTGGGCGTGATGACATGGATCAGCCTCTTGGGCATCACGCTCGCGGTCTTCGCGCTGATCGCGACGCTCGCGGTGCGCGCGGGGTTCCGGGCCGAGTTCGTCGACACGATCCTTGGCGCCAATGCCCATGTCACCGTCCACGCCCTGCCGCGCATGGATGACAGCGGCCGGGTCGAGCGGACGCTGACCGATGCCGACGCTCTGGCGGCGACGCTGCGCGCGGTGCCGGGCGTGCTGCGCGCAGCACCCCTCGTGCGCGGTCAGGTGATGGCCGCCGCCGGCGAGCGCGCCGGCGCGGCCGACGTCTACGGCATCGCGCCCGCCGATCTGGCCGCGATCCCGCGCGTCGGCGCAGGGGCGGAGGCGGTGGGCGATCTGGCGGGCTTCGGGCCGGGCATCGCGATCGGCTCGGGCCTCGCGCGCGAGTTGGGGGTGGCCGTGGGCGATACGATCCGCCTCATCTCGCCCTCGGGCGTGCGCACCGCCTTCGGATCCTCGCCCCGCGTCGCGGGGTTCGAGGTCGCCTATGTCTTCACCGCCGGGCGGTGGGATATCGACCGCACCCGCGTCTACATCCCGCTCGAGGCCGCGCAGGGCTTCTTCAACCGCGCGGGCAGGATCGACGAGATCGACGTCGCCGTGGCCGAGCCCGAGGCGATCGAGGAGATGCTCGACCCCCTCGCCGCCGCCGCGGGCCCCGAGGTGCTGTTCTGGACCTGGCGCGACAGCGCGGGGGGGTTTTTGCGGGCGCTCGCGATCGAGGACAACGTGATGTTCGTGATCCTCTCGATCCTCGTGCTGATTGCCGCGATGAACATCGTCTCGGGCCTCATCATGCTGGTGCGCAACAAGGGGCGCGACATCGGCATCCTGCGCACCATGGGGCTGACGCAGGGCTCGATCCTGCGCGTCTTCTTCATCTGCGGCGCCGTCACGGGGGTCGCGGGCACGGCCGCGGGCGTCGTTCTGGGCGTCGCCTTCGCGATCTGGATCGACCCGATCTTCTCCTTCGTCAACTATGTCGCGGGCGGGGGCGTGTGGGATCCGGCGATCCGCGGCATCTATGCCCTGCCGGCCGAATTGCGCGCGGTCGATGTCGCGAAGGCCGCGGGGCTCTCGCTCGGGCTGTCGTGCGTCGCGACATGGTTCCCGGCCCGACGTGCCGCGCGCATGAACCCGGTCGAGGCGCTGCGCTATGAATGAGGTGCTGCGCCTTCAGGGGGTCGGCAAGACCTATCGCCGCAACGGGGCCGAGGCAGTCGAGGTGCTGCGCGGCGTCGACCTCGCGCTCGCGCGGGGCGAGGTCGTGGCCCTCGTCGCGCCGTCGGGGGCGGGGAAATCGACACTCCTGCACATCGCGGGGCTGCTCGACACCCCCGATACGGGCGAGGTCGCGATCCTCGGCCAGACGATGACGGGGGCGGCGGACGCCGCGCGCACCGCGATGCGCCGGCGCGCGATCGGGTTCGTCTATCAGTTCCACCACCTTCTGCCCGAGTTCACGGCGGCCGAGAACGTGATCGTTCCCCAGCGCGCCAACGGCACGCCCGCGGCCGAGGCGGCGGCGCGCGCAAGCGCGCTGCTCGCGCGCGTCGGGCTTGCCGGCCGCGCCGATCATCGCCCCGCGGCCCTCTCGGGCGGCGAGCAGCAGCGCGCGGCCTTCGCGCGCGCGCTCGCCAACAGCCCCGCGCTGCTTCTGGCCGACGAACCCACGGGCAACCTCGATCCCGCGACCGCCGAGCGCGTCTTCGCCGTGCTGATGGAGATCGTGCGCGAGACGGGCCTCGCCGCCCTCATCGCCACCCACAACCTCGAGCTTGCCGCCCGGATGGACCGCGTGCTGCGCCTCGAGGGGGGCCGCATCGTCTGAGGCGCGCCGCCCGGCGGGGGCCGCAAGGCACCCGCGCGCCCGCGCGCCCCTCAATGGGGCGCAAGGGCGCGCCCCCCGGCCGCGTCCCGACGGCGCCAGCCCGCTCAGCTCCGGCCCCGTCAGCTCCGGCCCAGCACCAGCGTCGCCCAGTCGCCGATG
>CAYYJB010000006.1:0-58148 GCA_964472135.1 uncultured Gemmobacter sp. | reverse complement strand
ATGAACGCCTTCGCGCAGGCGCAGGGGCTGCCGGGGATGGGCTACATCTTCTGGCGGGACGAGGGGGGGGCGACAGAGGCCGCCGGCCCCATCGCCAAGAACATCGGCCCCGAGCGGACCGAGGCGATCCGCCGCCAGCTCGGCCTCGGCGCGGGGGATGCGGCCTTCTTCCTCGCCGGCCGGCCCGATACCTTCGAGCCCGTCGCCGCCAAGGCGCGCGTCGAGATCGGCCGCGAACTGGGGCTGAGCGAGACCGACAGCTTCCGCTTCGCCTGGATCGTCGATTTCCCGATGTTCGAGAAGGGCGACGACGGCCGGATCGATTTCAGCCACAACCCCTTCTCGATGCCGCAGGGCGGGATGGCCGCGCTCGCGGGCGATCCGCTCAAGGTCCATGCCTATCAGTATGATCTGGCCTGCAACGGCTATGAGCTGATCTCGGGAGGGATCCGCAACCACACGCCCGAGATCATGTTCCGCGCCTTCGAGATCGCGGGCTATCCGGCGGATGAGGTGGAGCGGCGGTTCGGCGGCATGGTCAAGGCCTTCCGCTACGGTGCGCCCCCCCACGGCGGCTGCGCGGCTGGCATCGACCGCATCGTGATGCTGCTCGCCGACGAGGCTAACATCCGGCAGGTCATCCTCTTCCCGATGAACCAGCGCGCCGAGGACCTGCTGATGGGCGCCCCGTCCGAGCCCACCAACGAACAGCTGCGAGAATTGCGCCTGCGGGTGCTGGCAAAGGATCAGTGACCGGCGGGTGGCGCCGTCGCGCAAGGCGCGCGGCCGCGATCTGGCGGGGCCGGTTGCGTCCGGGGTGGGATCAGTGCACGGTTTACGCTCCGATCCGCTTTACCCCGCAGGGCCCTACGGGGCGTTCGTGAATCCTCCCGCCTCAACTCCACAGCACGAAGCGACGATCCGATGCCATTCCTTCAACGTATCGCGCTCGGCAGCATCCTGATCGGTGCCGTGGTCCTCGCGCTCAAGACCGTCGCGTGGTGGATGACGGGTTCGGTCGCGCTCATGTCGGACGCGCTCGAGAGCACGGTCAACATCGCGACCGCGGTCGCCGCCTTTGTGGCGATTCGGGTCGCGGCGCGGCCGGCCGATGCGCGCCATCCCTACGGCCACCACAAGGCCGAATTCTTCAGCGCCGTGCTCGAGGGCGTGATGATCGTCGTCGCCGCGCTCCTCATCCTGCGCGAGGCGTATTTCGGGCTGATCGATCCGGTCGCGCTCGATGCGCCCTATGAGGGCCTCGCGGTCAATGCCCTCGCGACGGTGATCAACGCGCTCTGGTGCGCGGTGTTGCTGGTGCAGGGGCGGCGGATGCGCTCGCCCGCGCTGGCGGCCGACGGGCGCCACCTGCTGTCGGATGTCGTCTCATCGGTCGGGGTGACGGCGGGGGTCCTGCTGGCGATGGTGACGGGCTGGGCGATCCTCGATCCTGCGCTCGCGGCGCTCGTCGCCCTCAATATCCTGTGGTCGGGGTGGAAGGTGCTGTCGAGTTCGATCGGCGGCCTGATGGACGAGGCGGTGCCCGACGAGACGCTCGCCCTGATCCGCACCACGATCTCTGACGCCGGCCTCGGGGCGATCGAGGCGCATGATCTGCGCACCCGCCACGCGGGGCGCGCCGTCTTCATCGAGTTCCACCTCGTGATCGACGGCCAGACCAGCGTCGCCGACGCCCATGACATCTGCGATCGGATCGAGAAGGCGCTGAAACTCGCGGTTCACGAGGCCCGGGTCACGATCCATGTCGAGCCCGAGAACAAGGCCAAGGCCGGCGGCATCCCCGTGGTCTGATCTACCACGACAGAATCAGGCAAAAGGGCCGCGCGGGCGGGCGCGGCCCTTTCATGGGTCGGCGGGCGCGATCAGTCCGTCGAGCGCAGCACCTGATCCTTGTGCCAGAAGACGAAGGTCCGCTGCACCCAGGACACGAAGGCATAAAGCGCAAGGCCGACGAGGCTCAGATAGAGGATGAGCGAGAACACCCGCGGCGTGTTGAGGTTCGATGCCGCGACCCGGATCAGTTCGCCGAAGCCCTTGCCGCCGCCGAGGAATTCCCCCGTGATCGCGCCGGCCATGACGCCGACGGCCGCGATCTTGAGGCCGGTAAAGATCTGCGGAAGCCCGGTGAGGAGCTTGAGCTTCACGAGGGTCTGCAACCGCGAGGCCCCCATGGTCTTGAAGAGCATCCGCGCATTGGCATCGGCCGAGTGGAGGCCCGCTGCCGTTCCGACAACGATCGGAAAGGTCGCGATGAAGGCCGCGAGTGCAACCTTGCTGCTGATGTCGAAGCCGAGCCAGGCCACGAAGAGTGGCGCGAAGGCGACCTTGGGCATCGTGTCGATCGCGACCAGATAGGGCATGATCGCCCGCTCGCCGAAGGCGGTTTCGCCGACGATCACGCCGAGCGTGAAGCCGATCGCGATCGCGAGGGCGAACCCGTAGATCACCTCCTTGATGGTGATCCAGAGCGCGCCAAGCATGTATTCGCCCGCGATCAGGTTGCGTCCGACGAAGACGAGGTCGCGCGCGGTCTCCCACGGGGTGGGCAGGATGATGGGCGAGACGAGCCCGCTGCGCGTCACCACATCCCAGAGGGCGACGAAGACGACGAAGACGAAGGCCATCTGCACCGACCGCGGAATGCGATCGATCAGGGGGACAGTCTCGACCCAGACGGTATCCTGCGTGGCGTCGCGTGTATCGGGTGCGCTTTGAGGGGCGTTCACAGGAAGGCCTCCTTGTCCAGACGGCTGCGGATCTTGTCGACGAGATGGCCGAACTGCGGCGTCGTGATCATGTCGAGCGTGCGCGGACGCGGCAGGTCGATCTCGATCACCTCGGCGATTCGCCCGGGGCGGGGCTTCATCACATAGACGACATCCGAGAGGATGACGGCCTCGGGGATCGAATGGGTGACGAGGAAGGCCGTCGCCTCGCGCGAGCGGCAGATGCGCTGCAGCTCCATGTTCATGAAATCGCGCGACAGCTCGTCGAGCGCCGAGAACGGCTCATCAAGCAAGAGCACCGCCGGTTCGGTGATAAGCATCCGGCAGATCGCGGCGCGCTGCGCCATCCCGCCCGAAAGCTCGTTGGGATAGACGTTCTCGAATCCCTTGAGGCCCACGAGCTCGAGCAACTCGCGCGCCCGATCGCGGGCCGCGCGAGCGGCCGACTTGCCGTCGCGGATCTCGATCGGCAGCACGATGTTGTCGATCGTGGTGCGCCAGGGGAAAAGGGTGGCCTGCTGGAACATCATGCCGATGTCGCGGCGAGGACCGGTGACGGGGCGGCCCTGAAGGGTCACCCGCCCCGTCGATGGCGGGATGAGGCCCGCCATGATCTTGAGCAAGGTCGACTTGCCGCAGCCGCTCGAGCCGATGACGGCCGAGAAGCTGCCCTTGTTCAGCCTGAGGTTGACCCCCTCGAGCGCCGTCAGGGCGTTGCGCGCGTAGGTCTTGCCGACGCCCGTCAGTTCGTAGACGGGGGCGCCAGCGGTCGCGCCCGGCATCGGTGTGGCGGCTGCGGCTGTCGACATCACTTGAGGCCCGCGTTCCAGTCGGCGACGAACTCGTTGGTGAACGCCTTCGACAGGTCGGGCAGCGGGGCGGGCAGATCGCCGCCGGCGACGAGGCTCGCCTGCCACTCTTCCCAGACTTCGGGCGGCATGTAGCCAAGCCCGTTCGACATGTCGACCGGGACGGTCTTGGCGCGCACGGCGTCGAAGAGCGCCGAGGCAAACGCCGCGTCCTCGCTCTCCTGCGGGTTGCCGGCCTTCAGATGGGCCATGACCTTGTCGCGGTTGGCATCATCGAGGGCGAAGGCATGGCCGCGGGCAAAGGCGCGGCCGAACTTCTCGACGAGTTCGCGATCGTTGCGGATCGTGTCGCCCATCGTCGCGATGCCGTTGCCGAAGAAGCGGGCGAACTCGGGCGGGGTGATCTCGCGCACCTTGACCCCGCGCTGGTTGAGGATCGCGGCATCGGCGGTCGAGGCCGAATAGGCCGAGATCGTGTTCGAGGAGAAGGCGGCCGAGGCCGGGCCGCCGTCACCCACCGCGAGGAAGGAATAATCCGTGCCCTCGGTCAGGCCCGAACCGGCCAGCACGTTGCGGGCAAAGCCGACCTCGGCGCCATCCGCGGTGCCGACGCCGACGACCGTGCCCTTGAGGTCGGCCGGCGAGGTGACAGCGGATGCCTCAGGCACGACGACGCCGAAGTTCGAGCGCGCGGCGACGTTGTAGATGAACACCGCGTCCACACCGCGCGACTGGGCGCCCAGCACGGGGCCGGGGCCCGGGCGGCCGAATTGCGCCTGGCCCGCGGACATGGCCTGAAGCACCGCGCCCGAACCGTTGACGGCCTCGACGCGAACCTCGAGCCCTTCCTCGGCGAAGAACCCCTCGCCGATCGCGACGAAGACGGGGAACGAGTTGATGGCCGAGGGGCTCGGCTGCACAAAGGTGACCTGGCGCAGCGACTGCGCGCTGACGACGGCGGGTGTCGCCGCCCCGAGCGCAGCCGCCATCGCGAGCGTTGCGCCGAACTTGCGTCTTGTAATCATGTCTTCCTCCCAGGTTGACGTTACGACAGTCGCGGCAAGGGGCGCGGCGGCCCCTGCCATCTAAACGGCGCGGAGCCTGTTGCAGAGCCGGCCGATTCCCTCGATCTCGCAGCAGACCTCGTCCCCATCCGCGAGATAGCGCGGCGGATCCATCGCATAGCCCACACCCGAGGGCGTGCCGGTGGCGAGGATGTCGCCCGGTTCGAGCGTGAGCCCTTCCGACAGCGACGCGATCAGCGTCGGAATGTCGAAGATCATTGCGGCCGTGGTGTCGTCCTGGCGCAGCTCGCCGTTGACCCAGAGTTGCATCCGCAGCGCCATCGGGTCGGCGACCTCGTCGGATGTCACGACCCAAGGCCCCATCGGGCACGAACCGTCGAGGCCCTTGCCCTTGAAGAACTGGCCGCCGTGCCGACGCTGCACGTCGCGCGCGGTGACATCGTTCAGCACGGTATAGCCGAAGATGTGCGCATGCGCGTCCGCGGCCGCGATGTCACGCCCGCGCCTGCCGATGATGAGCGCAAGTTCCACCTCATAGTCGATCTTGACCGAGACCTTGGGGAATATCGGCACCTCGGCCTCGTGGCCCACGACGCTGGTCGGCGGCTTGGTGAAGAAGACCGGCACCTCGGTCACGTTGATCGTGGTCTTCTGGGCGCGCGCACCCTCGGCGATGTGCTCTGCATAGTTGCGGCCCACGCAGAAGACATTCTTGCGCGGCACCGGGATGGGGGCGAGGAACCGCAGACCCGCAACCGCGTGCACCGCGTGACGGTGGCCGCCGGCCGCCGCGGCCGCCACGAGGTCGCGCACGTCCTCGAGCGCGGCCGCGCCGCCCTCGATCAGCGCCCCGAGGGTGCCCGCCGCAAGATGCGGGTCACGACCGCCCGCGGCAAACGCCGCCGCGGCGATGTCGAGGACGATGTTCTCGTCGACAGCCGCCACGCAGGCCGGCTGTCCGGCGATCTCGACCGTTGCAAAGCGCATGGAATCCCCCTCGGCCGCACAGACGCCGTTCACCGCGAAATCATATTGCGCCGACGACGGTTGACAATCACGCAGTTGCGGCCATGATCGAACCATTGGGGGAATTGGTCAAATGCCTGACAGGGTCGCTGCATCCGCGCTTGCCCATCGCATCCGCGCCTTCATCGCCGAACGCGGCTTCGCCCACAATGAACGCATTCCGCCCGAACGCACCCTTTGCGCCGACTTCGGCGTGACGCGGGGCGAGTTGCGCAAGGCGCTCGACCGGCTGGAAGAGGATGGCCTGATCTGGCGTCACGTCGGGCGCGGCACCTTCATCGGGGCGCGGCCGGTATTGAACCTTTCGGATGTGGCCTATCTCGGGGAACTCGCGACGCCGGCGCAGGTCATTACCGCCCGCCTCGCGATCGAGCCTGAACTCGCGCGCCTCGCCGCGCTGCACGGCACGCGCTCGGATTTCGAGCAGATCGAGACCTGCACCCGCAAATGCCGCAGCGCCACCGACTGGCGCAGCTACGAGGCGTGGGACAACAACCTGCACCATGCGGTCGCCAAGGCGACCCACAACAAACTGCTCGTGCATCTCTTCGACATGCTGAACGTCGTGCGCCGATCAACCGTCTGGGCGCGCGCCCGCACGACGGACGCACCTCCGCGCGACCACCACAGCTTTGTCGAGCACGACGCGCTCTATCGCGCGATCGTGTCGCGCGATCCCGCTCTCGCCGCACAGCAGATGCTGCACCATCTGCAATCGGTCAGCGTCCGCGTGCTGCCCGCACTCGGACGCTGAGCGTTCAGACCACGCGCACGCTGAAGGATCCGACGCCTTCGACGCGGCCATCCATCACGTCACCGCGCACGACCGCGCCGACGCCAGCGGGCGTCCCGCTCATGATCAGGTCTCCGGCGGCCAGTTCGAAATAGTCCGAGAGGTAGGAGATCATCTCGGGCACCTTCCAGATAAGCTGGTTCAGATCGCCAGACTGGCGCACCTTGCCGTTGACCTTCAGCTCGACCAGGCCCGCCGAGGGATGGCCGACCTTGGCTACCGGCATGATCGGGCCCATCGGGGCAGAGTGTTCGAACGCCTTGCCCACTTCCCAGGGCCGCCCCATCTCCTTGGCCTGTCCCTGCAGATCGCGGCGCGTCATGTCGAGGCCGACGGCATAGCCGAAGACGCAGTCCAGCGCGCGCTCGACGGGGATGTTCTTGCCGCCCGAGCCGAGCGCGACCACCATCTCCATCTCGTGGTGCACGTCGGCCGTCCGGGGGGGGTAGGGGAAGGCATCGCCAAAGACGAGGTTGTCGGGGTTCTTCTGGAAGAAGAATGGCGGCTCGCGGTTGGGATCGTGCCCCATCTCGATCGCATGGGCGGCATAATTGCGGCCGATGCAATAGATGCGGCGGACCGGAAACACGGCATCGGTGCCCGCGATCGGCGCGCCGACGACGGGTGCTGGCGGAAACACATAGCTCGTCATGCCGAGGACCTCCCCAGTTGTGGCCTGCATGATCTGACGCAACGCCGGCCCCGCTTCAATCCGAACCGCCCGACCAAACCGGCGCGGCGGGCAACCAATTCCTGAATTGGTCGCTCGGCACCCCGAGCGTCTGGTGGCCGCTGGGGGAGTCGAACCCCCACGCCCGAAGGCCCTCGATTTTAAGTCGGGTCTGTCTACCGGTTCCAGCAAGCGGCCGCGAGGACACGTTAGGCGCGCCTGCGCGCCCCCTCAAGCAGTCATTGAGAGATCAAGACCCCAGAATCGCCCGCACATAGGCCATCGTCTCGGGAAATGGGGGCACGCCGCCGTGGCGCGCGACCGCCTCGGGGCCGGCGTTATAGGCCGCCAGAGCCAGCCGCCATGTCCCGAATCGCTCATACATGCGCCTCAGATACCGGGCGCCGCCGTCTAGGTTCTGGTGGGGATCGTCGCTGTCGACCGCGAGGTCGGATGCGGTCGCGGGCATCAGTTGCGCCAGCCCGCGCGCGCCCTTGGGCGACACCGCCGCGTGATCCCATCCCGACTCGCGTTCAACCAGCCTGACGAACAGATCCTCGGGCACGCCATGGCGGCGTGCGGCGCTGCGCGCGGCCTCGAGCCACGGCCCGCGATAGCTGCCCGCCCATCCGGGCAGCGCCCCATGTCCCGGCGCCGGACGGTGCGCGAGGCGCGTGTCGAGCATCCTGAAGGCCGGCGCGAAGCGGTCGGCCTGCGGTTTGGCGCCGCGACGAAGCCCCTCCGCCGATGCGGCCGCGCCGATCAGGCCCAAGGCCACCGCGACCGCCAGAATCGACGCCGCGCGCTGCGCGCCAAATGGTGCCGGCGGCGAAGGAATGCGGTCGGTCATCGTCGCTCCAATTTCGCGAGACATAGCGCGGCTCGATCGGTTTGGCCATTCCCGCGGTTGCAGGCTCTGCTCTCGGGCGCTAAGAAATCGTTAACCGCGTTGGGTCACAACCGGGGGGCGGTCGTCGGTCGGCCGGGCCGGATTTCGGGGGGACACATGGCAGGATCGGTGAACAAGGTCATTCTGGTCGGCAATCTCGGACGCGACCCGGAGGTGCGCAGCTTTCAGGGCGGCGGCAAGGTCTGCAACCTGCGCATCGCGACCTCCGAAAGCTGGCGCGACAAGCAATCGGGCGAGAAGCGCGAAAAGACCGAGTGGCACTCGGTCGCCATCTTCGCCGAGGGCCTCGTGCGCGTGGCCGAGCAATACCTGCGCAAGGGATCGAAGGTCTACATCGAGGGCCAACTCGAGACGCGCAAGTGGCAGGATCAGTCGGGGCAGGACAAGTATTCGACCGAGGTCGTGCTGCGGCCCTACAATTCGACGATGGTGCTTCTGGACGGGCGCGAGGGCGGCTCGGGCGGCGCGCTCCCCTATGGCGAACGCGAATTCGCCGAGACGGGCGGGCGCGAGTCGCAGGGCAACTTTGGCGGACGCAGCGAGATCGACGACGACATCCCGTTCTGAGCGCGCCCACGCGGCCGCGGGCGGTCAGCCCCGCGCCCGCGCGGCCCGCGACGCGTCGAGGACAGCCCGCACCGCCTCGGCCGGCACGTCGGCGGCGACGAACGCCGCGCCGATCCCTCGCGCGAGGATGAAGCGCAGTCGGCCATCCACCACCTTCTTGTCCTGCGCCATCAGCGTCATCAGCGCATCGTCGTCCGGCAATGCGCCCTCGATCGCGCCAAGGTCGGCCTTCATCGCCATCGCCGCGAGATGCGCCCGAACCCGCGAGGGGGCCTCCTGCGGACAGAGCCCGAGGCGCGCCGACAGATCGAAGGCAAGGGCGCAGCCGATCGCGACGCCCTCGCCGTGGAGCAGCCGATTCCCATAGCCGGTCGCGGCCTCGAGGGCGTGGCCGAAGGTGTGCCCGAGGTTCAGCAGCGCGCGCTCACCCTCTTCGGTCTCGTCCCGGGCAACGATCGCGGCCTTCATCGCGACGGATCGATGAACCGCCGCGCGCCGTGCCCCGGCATCGCCGGCCGCCAGCGCGGGGCCGTTCTCTTCCAGCCAGTCGAAGAACGAGGCGTCGCCGAGCAGCCCGTATTTCACGACCTCGCCATAGCCCGCGAGGAAGTCGCGCGCCGGCAGGGTGCCGAGCAGCCCCGTGTCGGCGAGCACGAGCGCCGGCTGATGAAAGGCGCCGACAAGGTTCTTGCCCTGCGCGGTGTTGATCCCGGTCTTGCCGCCCACCGAACTGTCCACCTGCGCGAGCAGCGTTGTCGGCAACTGGGCATAGCGGACCCCCCGGCGCAGGATCGCGCTCGCAAAGCCCGCGAGGTCGCCGATCACCCCCCCACCGAAGGCGATCACGAGGTCGCGCCGCTCAACCCGCTGCTCGAGCAGCCATTCGACCGATCGCCGCAGCCCGTCCCACCCCTTCGTGGCCTCGCCGGCGGGCAGCACCAGCGCCGCGTGCGCGAGCCCGGCGTCGTCGAGCGCGCGTTCGAGCGCCTCGAGGTGGAGCCGAGCGACCGATGTATCCGTCAGGATCGCGACCCGCGGCCGCGCGAGCAGCGGCCCGATCCATCTGGCGGCATCGGCCACGAGCCCCGCACCGATGACGACATCGTAGCTGCGCGCCCCGAGTGCCACCCGCACCGTATCGAACCGCTCAATCGCGGCCATCTCAGGGTTCGACATCGGCAATCCTTTCAAGTGCATCCGGACGACGATCCGAGATCGCCGCCGCGACCCGTTCGGCCATCGCCTCGACGCTCAGCCCCGGCTCGGCATCGACCGTGACCTCGGCCAGCGCATAGACCGGATTGCGGGCCGCGCACAGCGCCGCGAGGGTGGCGCGCGGGTTCTCCGTCTGCAAGAGCGGGCGCGTCGTCTTGTGGCGAACCCGCTGCCAGAGCAGCGCCTCATCCGCCCGCAACCAGACCGACACCCCGACCGCATCGATTGCGGCCCGGTTCTGCGGCTGCAACCACGCCCCGCCCCCGGTCGAGAGGACGCCCGGAGGGCCGCCGAGCAGTCGCGCGATGACCTGCGATTCCTTCAGGCGGAAGAACGGCTCGCCGTCCCGGGCGAAGATCTCGGCGATGCTCATGGTGGCCGCGCGCTCGATCTCGGCGTCGGAATCGAGGAACGGCACGGCGCAGATGCGGGCAAGCTGGGTGCCGACGGCTGTCTTGCCCGACCCCATCATCCCCACGAGCACCACCGTCCGATTTAGCCGCCACGCCATCGCGCCACGCCTTTCTTTGCAGACTTGCGCTGAATGGCGTGAACTTTCGCCAAAGACCATATATATTCGCGCATCGAGGCAGGGGCCGAACCGGAAACCGGGGGCAGAAATGCGAAT
Organism: uncultured Gemmobacter sp.; assembly: GCA_964472135.1. Lineage (GTDB taxonomy): Bacteria > Pseudomonadota > Alphaproteobacteria > Rhodobacterales > Rhodobacteraceae > JAUREX01. The sequence goes on along the minus strand of CAYYJB010000006.1, from coordinate 47,758 downwards.
CGTGAAGGCCATCGTCCTTCTGGGACTGCTCGCAGTGTTGGGCCTGATCGCCTTTGCCTATCTGGGCGATCTGTCGCCCGAGCGTCGCGAGATCGTGACGCCCCTGCCCTCGGGGGTGTCCGATGGCCGCTGATGGCCGCGGCCGATTGCGCCGGGCCTGGCTTGGCGCGCTGGTCTGCATCATGCTCGGGCCGACCGTCGGCGCGGCGCAGGAGCCGATCTCGGCCATCGAATGGCTGACCAAGCGCCTGCGCGGCGAGGTGGCCGAGCCGTCCGCCGATCCGGCGGGTGGTGCGCAGGCTGTCGGCACGCTTCCGCAAGGCCCCGCAGATGCGGGCGTCCCGGCACCCGGGGCGACCGGGTTGGTTGGGGGGGCGGGTGCAGAGGGCGCGATCATCTGGCCCGATCTGCCCGAGCCGGCTGGGCCCACGCCCGCGGATGGCCTGAACGCCGGTGTGCTGCCCGCCGATGCCCTGCCGGCCAAAGGAACGCCCGCCGCGCCCACGATCAGCCGGACGGTGCTGGGTGCGTCGAGCCCCGATGCCGTTGGCCTATTCCCGGCCGCGGACGCCGGCCTCCTGCCCGGCTTCTGGGGCGAGGCGACCCGGGCCGAGGCGATCGCGGCCATCCTTCCGCCGCGGGCCTACGCGCTGCCGTCGCTGCGCGACCTCTACCGGCGCATCCTGACGGCGGAATTCGCGCCGCCCGCCGGATCGGACGGGCGGGGCGATTTGCTCGTGGCCCGCACCGGGGCCCTGATCGCGACCGGGGCGATCGATCAGGCAGCCGCACTCGTGGCGCAGGCACGGATCGGGGGCAGCACACCGCCCGCCCTTTTCGCGCATGCCGTCGATGTGGCGCTGCTGCTCGGCGAGGAAGAAACCGTCTGCACCGAGGCTGCCGCCGCTCCCGGCATCGCGCGCGAGCCATCTCTGCGCGTTTTCTGCCTGATGCGACGCGGCGATTGGCGGATGGCTGTCCTGACGCTCGAGGTTGCGCGCACGCTCGGGCAGATTACGCCGGCCCGGGCGGAACTGTTGGCGCGGTTTCTGGACCCTTCGCTGGTCGAGGACGGCGACCCGCTCCTGCCCTTGCCCGAGCCCTTCACGCCCCTTGACTGGCGATTGCTCGAGGCGGTCGGAGAAGCGGTGCCGACGCAGGGCCTGCCGCTGCCGTTCGCGCGCGCCGATCTTGGCGGCGGTGCCGGATGGAAGGCGCAGATCGAGGCCGCGGAGCGCCTCGCGCGGTCGGGCGCGATCGGCCATGACTTGCTCTTCAGCATCTATTCGCAAGGCCAGCCCGCGGCGTCGGGCGGGATATGGCGCCGCGTCGCGGCGACTGCGGGGATCGAGGCGGCACTGTCCGCAAACGATCCGGTAGCGCTGGCGCGCGCCCTCCCCGAGGCGTGGTCCGCGATGACCGAGGCGGAATTGCAGGTCCAGTTCGCGCGGCAATACGGGGTCGGCATCGTCGCGCTCGCCGGAGAAGGGCAGGCGGCGAGGCTCGCGTTCCGGATCGGCCTTCTGTCCGAGGCCGCACGCCGGATCGCCGCCGAGGCACGGCCGGATGCCCCCGAGGACCTGCTTCTTCGCGCGCTGGCCCTCGGGATCGAGCCGGAACTGCCCGAGGATCCGGTCGCGCGCGATGTCGTGCTCGCGCTGACCGCGCCGATGCCGTCGGCCTTCGTGCCCCCCGACATGGCCGACGCGATCGCGAAGGGGCGCTCGGCGCTGGCGCTGATGCGCGCGCTCGATGGGATCGATGCGGCGGCGAGGGGGGATGCCACCGACCTTGCCGGGTCGCTGGCCTTCATGCGGGCGGTCGGTCTCGACCGGATCGCGCGATCGGCGGCGCTTGAGTTGCTGCTGCTAGAGAGGCGGGGCTGAGAGATGCGCGCAACCCCGCCCGCGACGATGGCGCAATGGATCTCGACCCTGCTTGAGGCAGGTGCCGCCGAACGCGACGCGGCGCGCAACACGCGCCTTGCGTATGGCCGTGATCTTATTGATTTCGCATCTTTTATGACGGGAATATCCGGTGATTTCCTGTCCGTCGATCAGGCCGGGATCGAGGCATATCTGGTCGCCTGCGAAGCGCGCGGCCTTGCCCTCGCGACGCGTGCGCGGCGTCTGGCCTCGATCCGCGCGCTGTTTCGCTTTGCGCACGCCGAGGGCTGGCGGGCCGACGATCCTGCGCTCGGTCTCGGCGGCCCGGGGCGTGCCCGCCATTTGCCGCGGACGCTCGAGCAGGGCGAAGTGCTGGCGTTGCTCGCGGCTGCGCGCGACCTCGCCGATCCGGTCGCGCGCGCGCGTGCCGTCTGCCTTGTCGAGATTCTCTATGCGACCGGCCTTCGGGTCAGCGAACTTGTCACCCTGCCGGTCGCGGCGGTGCGGGGCGATCCGGCGACAATCCTCGTGCGCGGCAAGGGCGGGCGCGAGCGGATGGTGCCGTTGTCCGATCCCGCCCGCGCCGCGATCGCGCTTTGGCTGAACCGGCGCGGCGAGGTGAAGCCCGCGACCCCCCCGGCGCGGTATCTATTTCCCGGACGCGGCCGGGCCGGGCACCTGACGCGCGAGGCGTTCTTCCTTATGATCAAGGCGCTTGCGGTTGCGGCGGGGATCGATCCCGCGCGCGTCTCGCCCCATGTGCTGCGGCATGCCTTCGCGACGCATCTGCTGGCGGGCGGGGCGGACCTGCGCTCGATCCAGACCATGCTCGGGCACGCAGACCTTTCGACGACCGAGATCTATACCCATGTCCTTGACGAACGGCTGCGCGAACTCGTGACGACGCGCCACCCGCTCGCGCGGGGCTGATCGAACCAACATCGTGCAACCGGAACGGACCCCTATCTCATGGAAGCCAACAGCATCGACACCGGCCTATTGCTCACGGGGGGCATGATTCTCTGCCTGCTGGTGCTTTCGGCCTTCTTCTCGGGCTCGGAGACCGCACTGACGGCCTCGTCGCGCAGCAAGCTCAAGGCGCAGGCGGACAAGGGCTCAAAGGCGGCCGAGCGCGCGATGGACGTGACGGACGACAGCGAGCGGATGATCGGCGCGATCCTTCTGGGCAACAACGTCGTCAACATCCTTGCCGCCTCGCTTGCCACCGCGCTGCTGACCCGCCTGTTCGGCGACTCGGGCGTCGCGCTCGCCACACTCGGCATGACGGCTCTCGTGCTCGTGTTCGGCGAGGTGCTGCCCAAGACGCTCGCCATCGCCAATCCCGAACCCTTCGCGATGCGCGTCGCGCCGGCGATCGGCGTGCTCATCCGGGTGCTCTCGCCCGTGGTGTCGGTGGTGCGGCTGTTCGTACGGACGTTCCTGCGGCTTTTCGGCGTGAGCACCGATCCCGACAGTCACATCCTCGCGCTGCGCGAAGAAATCGCGGGCGCGATCGCGCTCGGCCATTCCGAGGGCGCGGTCGAAAAGGAAGACCGCGACCGCTTGCTCGCGACGCTCGATCTGTCGGACCGCACTGTTGAGGAGGTCATGCGCCACCGCAGCCAAGTCGAGATGATCGACGCCGATCTGCCCGCCGAGGAGATCGTCAGCCAGGTGCTCGCCTCTGCGCACACGCGCCTGCCGATCTATCGGGACGAGGTCGAGAACATCCTCGGCGTCATCCACGCCAAGGACCTGCTGCGCGAGGTGAACCGCCTCGCCCAGGCCGAGGGTGATGACGCCTCGCGCGTGCTCGACGTGCTGAAGGTCGCGCGCAAACCCTATTTCGTGCCCGAGACGACCCCGCTTGACGAACAGATGCGCCAGTTTCTGAAGCGCAAGGCCCATTTCGCGCTCGTCGTCGACGAATACGGTGCGTTGCGCGGTCTCATCACGCTAGAGGACATCCTCGAGGAGATCGTGGGCGAGATCTCGGACGAATTCGACGCGACGCCGGTTCACATTCCGCTTCCCTCCGAGGTTGGCGACTATCTGATCGAGGGCGCGATGACGATCCGGGACCTCAATCGCGCGATGGACTGGAACCTGCCCGATGACGAAGCCAACACCATCGCGGGCCTGGTGATCCACGAGGCGCAGACCATCCCGGCCGAGGGGCAGGTCTTCAGTTTTCACGGTTTTCGGTTTGAGATCGCCGCACGGCGCGAGAATCGTATCACGCGGCTGAAGATCAGGCCGCTCTGAGGCGGGCAGGCGCCCTATACATCGGGCCGGTTTGCGCCTATCTGGCGGGTCTGCCGCAGGCCGCGGCCAAGGGCGCGACATGACCGACACGATTCCCCGACCTCTTGCCGAGGCGCTCGCCGCGCGCGGATACGATGCGCTGACGCCGGTGCAGCTGGCGGTGCTGGCACCCGAGACGGGCGGGCGCGACCTGATCGTGTCGGCGCAGACCGGATCGGGCAAGACGGTTGCCTTCGGCATCGCGGTCGCGCCCGAGATCATCGGGGCGGCGGGCGAGGGGGCGGGCGCGCACGCGCCGCTGCCCTATGGCCTCATCGTTGCGCCGACGCGCGAGCTGGCGCTTCAGGTCGCGCGCGAGTTCGCCTGGCTCTATGCCGCGACGGGCGCGGCCATCGCGACCTGTGTCGGGGGCATGGATTTCCGGACCGAGCGGCGCGCGCTCGAGCGCGGCGCCGCGATCGTCGTCGGCACGCCGGGCCGGCTGCGCGACCATGTCGAGCGCGGCACGCTGAAGCTCGAGGCGATCAGGGCGGTCGTTCTCGACGAGGCGGACGAGATGCTCGATCTGGGGTTCCGCGAGGATCTCGAATTCCTCCTGGCCGCGGCGCCGGTCGAGCGGCGCACCCTGATGTTCTCGGCGACGGTGCCGAAGGCGATCGAGGATCTGGCGCGCAGCTACCAGCGCGACGCGCTGCGGCTCGTCGCGCGCGGCGAGGAGCGTCAGCACGGCGATATCGCCTATCGCGCGGTCTCGGTGGGTCCGCGTGACAAGGAACACGCGATCCTGAACCTGCTGCGGCTGCACGAGGCGCGCGTCGCGATCGTGTTCTGCAAGACGCGCGCCGCTGTCACCCACCTTGCCGCCCGGATCGGAAATCGCGGCCTGCAGGTGGTCGCACTGTCGGGCGAACTCGGGCAGAACGAGCGTCTGCACGCGCTCCAGGCGCTGCGCGACGGGCGCGCGCGCGTGTGCGTCGCGACGGATGTCGCGGCGCGCGGGATCGATCTGCCGGGGCTCGACCTCGTCATCCATGCCGACCTGCCGGGCAGCCCCGACACGCTGCTGCATCGTTCCGGCCGTACCGGTCGGGCGGGGCATAAAGGGACATCCGTCCTCGTCGTAACACCGGCCGATTATCGCAAGGCGCAGCGCCTGCTGGCGGTTGCCAAGGTATCGGCCGAGTGGGGCGGCGCCCCCTCGGCCGATGAGGTGCAGACGGCGGATGATGGCAGGTTGCGCGCGCATGACGCGCTGCGTCTGCCGGTGACCGCCGAGGAAGAGGCGCTGGTGGCCGAACTGGCCGCCGCGCACGGGCCGCGCGCGCTCGCGGCGGCGCTCGTGCGGTTCTGGCGCGCCGGCAGGTCGGCACCCGAGGTCCTCATCGATGAACCCGACAGGCCGATCCCGTCATCGCCTGCTGCCGCCCCGGTGCCGCGAGCTGCCTTTGCCGGCTCGGTTTGGTATCGGCTCGGGATCGGGCATGCCGAACGGGCCGAAGCGCGCTGGCTGCTGCCGCGGATATGCCGGGCCTGCGATCTGACGCGGGATGCGATCGGTGCGATCCGGGTCCGCGCCGACGAGACCTTCGTCGAGATTTCCGCCGAGTCGGCCGGCCGCCTAGCCTCCCGGATCGCGATCGACGAAGGGCTTGAGCTCGAACGGCTGGACAAGGCGCCCGAGTTCGCCCCGCGCGGGCCAGAGGGCGCGGGTCGCGCCCGCCCGGCCGCAGGTGCGCGGGATGCAGGGGCCCGTCGCCCCCCCCGTCGCGATGACGACCAGCCCGCCGCGCGCCCGCGTCCCGCCTGGGGCGACCGGGGACCGCGCGAGGGCGGGGGCGAGCGTCCGAAGCCGCGGCAGGCCTGGCCGGAACGGGCGGACGCGCCCCACCGCGCCGAGCGTGACGCCCCCGAACGCGCGAAGGGTGCGAAACCCGCCGCGAAATACGGCCGCTCGCAAGAGCGGCACGAACCGCGCGCGTTCGACGCGCGTCCACCCCGGACGGCACCGCGCGCGGCCGAACCGGTGCCCGTTCGGCCCCCGGGGCCCGCGACAGTCAGCCCGGCCGCATCCTCGCCCGTTCCCCGCACCGCGCAGGAGGATCGCCCCCCCCGCAAGCCGCGCATGCCACGCGCCGACAAGGAAACCCGCGCCGGTCAGGCCGAACGCGCCCCGCGCCCCGGGGCTCGCGAGCAGCGGCCTTCGCCGGCGGCGGCCCCGCGGTCCAAGGGCCCCGCGCGCGCGCCCGCCGATCCGAGCGATCCCTCGCAGAGCCTGCGCAAGCCGAAAACGGGCGTCAGGACGCCGGGGCGCATCGGCGGATCCTCCAGAGGTCCGGGCGGGCCGCGTGGCGGCTTCGGCACGGGCAGGGGACCGGGCGGCAAGCCGCCGCGCGGCAAGGGCCCCGGGCCCCGGGGCTGAGGGCTGTGCCCCTCAGGCGCCGGGGGCGTCGGTGCTGGCCGCGGCAAGCGCCGCCTGCACCCGCGATACCTCGGGCACGAGCGGAAACAGCGCCGCCTGCAGCGAATGATAGAGGTCGGGCTTGCCCCTGAAGAGGCGCGCGGCCGGCCTGCCGTCGGCGCCGATCTCGGGCAGCCAACCGCCCCGGAGGTTGTCGATGAAATGCGCCTGCGCGAAGGTCCACAGCCGACAATACCACTCTTGATCGTGCATTTGCCAATCGATCTTCATCATCGTGGCAAGGGCCCCGATCGCTTCGGTCACCGGCCACCACAGCCGATCGAGAAGGCCCGGGCGCCCGTCGAGATCGAGCGTGTAGAGAAAGCCGCCCCCGGCCAGCCAGCCATCCGCGAGGGCCCGCTGAACCAGGTGGCGCGCGATCGCCGGGGCGGCGCTATTCGGCCGGCCCGTCAGATCCCAGTGCTGCAATACCAGGCGGGCAAGCTCGAAGGAATGGCCGGGGGTCGTGCCGGGGGGGCGAAACATCTGATCGCCCCGATAGTCAGGATCAACCTGCCAGTCGGCATCGTAGTGTTCGGGAATGCGCCAGCCGTGCCCGGGCGCGATCCGCGCGGTGAAGAAATCAAGCATCCGGCCCGCGCGCGCCAGGTGCACCTCGGCACCCGTGGCCTCGTAGGCGGCCAGAAATGCCTCGATCCCATGCATGTTGGCGTTCATGCCGCGATAGGCCGAAAAAGGCTGCCAGTCGCGCGTGAACTCATCACGCAGAAGGCCGCGGGCTTCGTCCCAGAAATGCCGCTCGATGATGGCGACGGCATCCTCGATCAGGGCGCGCGCATCGGGGTGGCCGGCGAGATGCGCGCTCGCCCCCGCGAGGACGACGAAGACATGGCCATAGGCGAGTTTCGTGTCGGTGACGACACGCCCCGGCGCGACGGCCCAGAAATAGCCGCCGTCGGCTGTATCGCGGTGCCTCGTGCGCAGAAAGCCCAGGCCCGCATCGATGATCCGTCCCGCGTCGGCCATCCCGGCCGAATGGGCGAGCGCAAACGAATGCACGAGCCGCGTCGTGGTATGCAACTCCTGCGCGGCGCCCGCGATGGGCCTGCCATCGGCCTCGAGCACGTCGAAACCGCCATCCTCTCGCATGCTCGCTTCGAAGAAGCCGAGTTGCCGGCGCGCTTCGTCGCGCAGGAATGCGCGATGTACCGGATCGAGCAGGATCGCCCCCGCGAGTTCAGCCGACCACATCGAGTTCTCCCTTGCCACGACCCGCCTCACCTAGCACGCCAGCCCGGCGGGCGGGTAGCCCCTAGCTCTTGGGGCCATAGCTCTTGGGCAGGCCCAGCACGCGCTCGGCGATGTGGCAAAGGATGAGGTTCGTCGAGATCGGCGCGACCTGATAGAGGCGCGCCTCGCGGAACTTGCGCTCGATGTCGAACTCCTCGGCAAAGCCGAAGCCTCCATGGGTCTGCAGGCAGGCCTCGGCGGCCTCCCAGCTCGCCTCGGCGGCAAGGAGCTTGGCGGTATTGGCCGCGACGCCCGCATCCTCGCCCCGGTCATAGGCGCGCGCGGCCTCTCGCACGACAAGCTCGGCCGCGTGCATCCGCGCCCAGGCGCGCGCGAGCGGGAACTGCACCCCCTGATTGACGCCGATCGGCGCGCCGAAGACGACGCGTTCGCGCGCATAGGCGGCGGCGCGCGCGAGGAACCATTTCGCATCGCCGATGCACTCGGCCGCGATCAGGATGCGCTCGGCGTTCATGCCCGAGAGGATATAGCGGAAACCCGCCCCCTCGGTGCCGATCAGCGCCTCGGCGGGGATGCGCAGGTCGTCGAAGAAGACCTCGGTCGTGGCGTGGTTCATCATCGTGCGGATGGGGCGCAGCGTCAGGCCCCGGCCGAGATGGGCGCGGATGTCGATCAGAAAGACCGAAAGCCCCTCGGTGCGCCGGGCCCCCGTGCCCGCCGGACCCGTGCGCGCGAGCAAGACCATGAGGTCCGAATGTTCGGCGCGCGAGGTCCAGATCTTCTGTCCGTTGACGACATAGACCTCGCCCTCGCGCCGCGCCGTCGTCCGCAGCGCGAGCGTCTCGGTCCCGCTTTCGGGCTCGGTCACGCCGAAGGCCTGCAGGCGCAGCCGGCCCGCCGCGATCTCGGGCAGGTAGCGGCGCTTCTGCGCCTCGGAGCCGTGGCGCAGAAGCGTGCCCATCGTGTACATCTGCGCATGGCAAGCCGCCGCGTTGCAGCCCTGAAGATGTATCTCTTCCAGGATGACTGCGGCCTCCTCGATCCCGAGGCCCGCGCCGCCGTGCTCGGACGGGATCAGTGCGGCGAGCCAGCCGTCGGCCGCAAGCGCCGCGACGAACGCCTCGGGATAGGCGCGCGCCCGGTCGAGCTCGCGCCAGTAGCTGCCCGGAAAGCGGGCGCAGACGCGCCCAACGGCGGCGCGGATGCCTGCCTTCAACGCCTCGCGGTCGCTCTCCATACCCCGCTCCGGTTGCGCGTGTTTCGCGGCAGGATTGACCGGGCGGGCCGGCGGCGCAAGGGGCGGGATGGACCTTCGGGCGTGGCTCGGCCATACTCGGGTCCAAGGCGGGCGGTGGGGGGCGAGATGGATCTTGGCGCCATGGACGCGACAGAGCAGGCGCAGCTGGTCGCGGCGGGAGAGGTGTCGGCGGATGAGTTGCTCGATGCCGCACTCGCGGCCGTCGAAGCGGTGAACCCGAGGATCAACGCGGTCGTGCTGATGAACGAGGGGGCGGCGCGGCGCGCCATCCGCGACGGTCTGCCTGACGGACCTTTTCGCGGGGTGCCGTTCCTGATCAAGGATCTCGGTTGCGAGGCGGTCGATTTTCCCTCGCACAACGGCTCGCGGCTCTTGCGCGATACACGCTACCGGGTCGACTCCGAGATCTTCGCGCGCATCCGCCGCAGCGGCGTCGTGACCTTCGGACGCACGACCTCGCCCGAGGGCGGGATCGGGCCTGCGACCGAGGCTGTGGTCCACGGAGCGCCGACGCGAAATCCCTGGGATCTCGCCCGGACACCGGGCGGATCATCCGGCGGGGCGGGCGCTGCGGTCGCGGCGGGGATCGTGCCCTTCGCGCATGGCTCGGACGGTGGCGGGTCGGTCAGGATCCCGGCATCGAACTGTGGCCTGTTCGGCTTCAAGCCGACGCGGGCGCGGCTGCCGGACGGCCCCTATGCCGGCGAGGGTTGGGCGGGCATGGCGATCGACGGTTTCCTCAGCCGTTCGGTGCGCGACAGCGCGCGGATGCTCGATGCCTGTGCGGGGGCCGACCTCGGCGCGCCCTACTGGGCGCCGCCGCTTGCAGAGGGGTATGCGCGCGCGATCGGACGCCCGCCCCGCCGCCTGCGGGTCGCTTTGTGCGAGACGACGCTCGCGGGTGCGCCGATCCACCCAGATTGTCGCGCGGCGGTCCTGGAAGCGGCGCGGCTGCTGGAGGATCTGGGCCACCACGTCGAGCCGGCGCGGCCCTCGGCCGATACGGGCGCCATGATGCGCGCCTGGACCGACATCGTCGCCTGCGGCACGGCGGGCGGCGTGCGCCGCGCGCTGCGGGGTCGCCCACTCGGGGCTGATGACATCGAGGCGATCAGTCGCAGCGCGATGGACCATGCGGCGACGGTGTCGGGGGCCGACTATCTCGATGCGGTTGGCCGCATCCATGCGTTCGGGCGCGACATGGCCGGGTTCTTCACGGGCTGGGATGTCCTTCTGACCGCGACCCTCGCGGAGCCACCCGCGCTTGTCGGCCGGTTCGGCCACGCGCAGGGTGACTATGTTCACTATCGGATGGGTCCGGGGATGGTGTTCGACTATTCGCCCTTCTGCGCGGCCTTCAACGCCTCCGGGCAGCCGGCCGCCTCGGTGCCACTGGGCCAGTCGGCGGAGGGGTTGCCCGTGGGCGTTCATCTTGCCGCGGCATTCGGTGCGGACGAGATGCTGATCGCGCTCTGCGCCGAAATCGAGACGGCGCGCCCCTGGGCGCATCGCCGAGCGTCGTTGCGCGCCTGAAGGGGCTCAGCTTCGCGTCGCGTCGGCCGCGTGGTAGAGCGAGACATAGGCGCTCTGCGATGGACCCCCGAGCGTGCTCTCGCGCCAGGTTGCGCGGTCGAGCCAGGCGGGGTTGATCTCGAGCCCCCAGCCCGGCGCGTCGGGCACGGTGACATGGCCATCCGCCACCGCGAAGGGGTCGCCGAGGAACAGGCCCCGCTGCCAGGGATAGTAATCATCCCCCTCGATCGAGAGTTCGAGATAGGGCCCCGCGTTCGGGATCGCGGCCAGCAGATGCATGGTGCACATCGTCACGAGCGAGAGGTTCGCCGCATGCGGGGTGCAGGGCAACCCCGCCTCGGCCGCCATCTGTGCTACCTTCAGCGTGCGGACCATGCCGCCCATGTACATGACGTCGGGCTGGACGACATCGACCGCGCGCATCGCGATCATCCGCTTCCACGTGGCGAGGTCCCAGTCCTGCTCGCCCCCCGTCACGTCGAGATCGAGCGCCGCCGTCACCTCGCGCGTCGCCTCGAGATCCCAATAGGGCACGGGTTCTTCGTAATGGCCGATGCCGTGGTCCTGCAGCATCCGCCCGACCTCGATCGCGCGCGCAACCGAAAAGCCGGAATTGGCGTCGACCAGCTTGTCGATGCCATCGCCGAGGGCGCGCGCGACGATCGGGATGATCGCCTCGGTCCTGCCGGGCCATTCGTCGATGTCGTTGCCGCATTCCGCGCCCACGCGCCATTTCGCGGCCGTGAAGCCCTGCTCGGCGCAGAGCCGCTTCAGCCGCTCGGCCTCGGCCTCGGGGGTGATGTCGCGCTTCATCGAGCTCGCATAGGCGCGCAGCCGCCCCGGGCTGCCGCCCAGAAGCCGCGCCACCGGCTGGCCCGCCCGCCGCCCGGCCATGTCCCAAAGCGCGGTATCGAGGCCCGCCAGCGCCCGGCAGCGGTAGCTTCCGGGAAACTTGTGCTCGCGGCGCTCCACCCGGTCGATCAGCGCCGCGATGTCGGCGCAATCGGCCCCGAGCACCCAGGGCGCGACCTGCCGGTGCAGGACGGCGGCGGTGATGTCGGCGTTGTAGGTCGAGGTCTGCCCCCAGCCGATCGCCCCGTCCTCGGCGGTCGCCCGCACGAAGCAGACGAATTCATCGTGAAAGGTCTCGAGCTTGACGATGGGCGGCACGGCATCTCTCCCCGGGGAACGCGCACGGGCATCTTCACCCTTCTTCGGGCGGCGTCAACCGAGCGGGCTGCGCGGGGTGGGGGTGCGTCGGCGGGGTGGGGCGCTCGGTGCAATCCTGGAGCGGGTAGCGGGAATCGAACCCGCACCTGGAGCTTGGAAGGCTCTCATGATACCATTTCACCATACCCGCGCGGGCAGATCGATAGCATCCCCCGCCCGTCGCATGCAAGCCTTGGCGTCCCGCCCCTCCGACCCGCGCGGCGATGCGACGTCCTGCCACGCGGCGGGCGGCCCGGTTCGTGATATCGAAGGTTTGCTTTCCTCCGCCCTCCGGCGGAGCACCTGCGGCCGGCGCGTCTGCGTCGGCCGTCTTCTTTTCCCGGACGGCTCTGGACAGGCGCGCGTTCGCGGTGCATCTTCGCCCCATGAAACTGCGTGTTCCCGACATGTCCTGCGGCCACTGCGTGGCGACGATCGAGCGCGCGATCCGTGCCGAGGATGCCTCGGCCAGGGTCTCGTGCGACCTCGTCGCGCGGACGGTCGAGGTCGAGGGACGGATCGGGGTGCCGGCCGTCCTCGCGGCGCTCGCGGCAGCGGGCTACGCCGCCCAGCCTGCCTGAGGCGCGAAATCCGGTCGACGCGCCGGCCGGCAGGTGCTAGGTGCGCGCCATGATCTTCTTGCATTGTCCGCCCCGCGCATGACCGAGTCCCCCGCATCCGAGCCCCACCGCAGCCTGCGCGGCGTGCTGTCCGACAGCCTGCTCTGGCGGCTGCTGACCGAGAGCCTGCCCGAGCATCGCGCCAAGTATCTGGCGGCCGTCGCGGCGATGGTCGTCGTCGCGGGGGCGACCGCGCTCACGGCCTGGGTGATGGGCGCGATCGTCGATTCGATGACGGATGCCCAGAACCGCACCGCGGTCTACTGGGTCGCGGCGGCGGTGGCGGGCATCTTCTTCGTCAAGGGAATCGCGTCCTATGCCCAGAACGTCCTGATGGCGAAGGCGGGCAACCGGATCGTCGCGCAAAAGCAGATGCAGCTCTATAACCGCATCGTCACGCAGGATGTCGCCTTCTTCAACGCGACGCATACCTCTGATGTGCTCCTGCGCGTGACCCAGAGCGCGCAGATGGCGCGCGGGGTCATCGACACGATCGTGACGGGGTTCGTGCGCGATCTGCTGACGCTTCTGGGCCTTGTCGCGGTGATGTTCTACCAGCAGCCTGTGCTGTCGCTCGTCAGCCTCATCGTCGGGCCGGCCGCGATCTTCGGGGTGCAGCGGATCGTGCGGCGCGTCCATTCGGTGATGGCGCAGGAGATGGCGGGGCTGGCCGAGATCATCAAGGTCGTGCAGGAAACCGCCACGGGCGCGCGCGTCGTGAAGGCCTTCGCGCTCGAGCATCTGATGACGGCGCGGATGGACGATGCGGTGCGCGGGGTAGAGCAGCGCGCCAACAAGCTCGTGCGGCTCGAAGCCTCGACGACGCCGCTGATGGACACGATCACGGGGCTTGCCATCGCAGCCATCGTGGTGCTGAGCGCGGTCAACCTCTTCGGTCAGGCGGTCGGGACGCCAGGGCAGCTCATGTCCTTCGTCACCGCCTTCCTCATGGCCTATGAACCGGCCAAGCGGCTGTCGCGGATGCGGGTTTCCATCGAGGCGGGGATGTATGGGGTGCGGATGATGTATTCGCTGCTCGATCAGCCCGCGACGCTGACCGAGGCCGCCCGGCCCGTCGATCTGCCCGAGGGGCCGTCGGCCGTGTCGCTCGAGGGGGTATCCTTCAGCTATCCCGGCGCGCGCGACGTGTTCCGCGATCTGACCATCGACTTCCCGGCCGGCACCACCACCGCGCTTGTCGGGCCGTCGGGCGGGGGGAAATCGACGCTGTTGAACCTCGTGCTGCGGCTCTACGACCCCGACGCGGGGCGGGTCACGATCGACGGGATCGACCTGCGGGAGGCGTCCTTCGCCTCGCTCCGGCGCAAGATGGCCTATGTCGGGCAGGATACCTTCCTCTTCGCGGCCTCGGTCATGGAGAACCTGCGCCTCGTGCGCCCCGATGCCACCGACGCCGAGGTACGCGAGGCCGCGCGCATCGCCAATGCCGACGAATTCATCCTCGGCATGCCCAAGGGCTACGACACCCCGATCGGCGAGAACGGCCTTGCGCTGTCGGGCGGGCAGCGCCAGCGCCTCGCCATCGCGCGCGCGGTGCTGCGCCGCGCGCCCATCCTGCTGCTCGACGAGGCTACGAGCGCGCTCGACAGCCATTCCGAGGCGCTGGTGCGCGACGCGCTCTTGCGCGTGACCGAAGGGGTCACGACGATCGTTGTCGCGCACCGCCTCTCGACCGTGCTCAGGGCCGACCGGATCTGCTACATCGACGGCGGCCGGGTGGTCGAAATGGGCTCGCTCAGCGATCTGCTCGCGCGCAAGGGGGCGTTCCGCGCCCTCTACGATCAGCAGTTCGCGGCCTGAACCCGCGCGACCGCCCTTGCCGGGCGGCCGCTTTTGGCGAAGATGGGCACCTTACCCTTCCGACAGGATGCCATGAGCCCGACCTATGCCGCCCCCCCCGGGGGATTGCCCGCCCAGACCGAGCTGCTGACCGGCCGCGCCGTCTTCACCGAGGCCTATGCCGTCATCCCCCGCGGCGTGATGCGCGACATCGTGACAAGCTTCCTGCCCTTCTGGGAAGGGACGCGGGTCTGGGTTCTGGCTCGGCCGCTCAGCGGTTTTTCCGAGACCTTCTCGCATTACCTGATGGAGATCGCGCCCGGTGGCGGCTCGACGCGCCCCGAACCCGCCCCCGAGGCCGAGGGCGTCCTCTTCGTCGTCGCCGGATCGGGGCGGCTGGTGATCGGGGGGGTGCCGCATGATCTGGGGCCGGGGGGATACGCCTATCTGCCGCCGGGCTGCGACTGGACGCTGCATGCGACCGGGACCGGGACGTTGCGCCTCCATTGGCTGCGCAAGGCCTATGAGGCCGTGCCCGGCCTGCCCGCGCCCGCCCCCTTCGTCACCGATGAGGGCCGCCTCGCCCCCACCCCCATGCCCGGCACCGAGGGGCGCTGGGCCACCACGCGCTTTGTCGATCCGGCCGACCTGCGCCACGACATGCACGTCAACATCGTGACCTTCGCGCCGGGCGCCGTCATCCCCTTTGCCGAGACGCATGTGATGGAGCACGGCCTCTATGTGCTGCAGGGCAAGGCTGTCTATCGGCTCAACCGCGACTGGGTCGAGGTCGAGGCGGGCGATTACATGTGGCTGCGCGCCTTCTGCCCGCAGGCGTGCTATGCGGGGGGGCCCGAACCCTTCCGCTATCTGCTCTACAAGGACGTCAACCGGCACATGCCGCTCGCGCCGCCGCGGCGCTAGCGGTCAGCCGATGATCCATGGCTCGGCCGGGCGGTGTTCCTCGAGGTTCGCGCGGGGACCGATGCGGTCGATGACGGCGAAAAGCCCGCTGCCCGCGAGCGGGCTGAGGACCCCGTGCCAGGTGTTGCGCAGGATGTTCACGCCCTGACCGGGCCGCGTGAGGAAGGCGCGCGGCCGCCCCGGCACGCCGCCCGCGTCGGGGGCGACGACGACGAGGAACCCGTCGGCCGACATCGGCACGAAGGCCTGGCTGCCCTCCGGGTGGCGTTCGAGCAGGTCGAGCGCAAGGGGCAGGCGGCGCAACTCCGCCCGGAAGATGCTGATGCCCGCCCGGCCATCGGGCCCGAAATCGAGCCGCGCGCGATCGTGGAACCGCCCGCAGAGGCCCGCGTTGATGATCCGGTCTGGCGTGCCTTCGGCCTCGAGCACGTCGCCGAAGGGCGCGAAGGTGGCGGGGGCAATCGGTTCTGGCGTGATCTGCCGGCTCATGCCTTGAACATCCCCTGCAGGCGCAATTCGGCGATGCGTTCGACCTGTCGGCAGGCCTCGGAGAATTCGGTCGCGGCGTCGTTGCCGACACGGCGCCTGAAGGCCTGAAGGATCGAGGCACGGGTGTGGTCGCGCACCGCGATGATGAAGGGAAAGCCGAACCTCGCGCCATAGGCGGCGTTCAGCGTCTCGAACTCCGCCCGCTCGGCGTCCGTCAGCGCGTCGAGCCCGGCCGAGGCCTGCTCGGCCGTCGAGGCCTCGGTCAGGCGGCGGGCCTGGGCGATCTTGCCCGCAAGGTCGGGGTGGGCGCGCAGCACCTGCATCCTGCGCCCGTCATCGGCCGCCCGGAAGATCCGCGCCAGCGCGGCGTGGACGCCCGCCGCGCAATCATGCGCGGGGCCAAGCTCGAGCGCGTGCGCGGCCTCGGCGATCCAGGGCGAATGTTCGAAGACCCCGCCGAAGGCCGCGACGAAGGCCGCGCGGTCCATCTGCGAGGGCAGGGGGCGGGGCGGGGGCGGGGGGTGGTGCGCGGCCCAATGCGCCGCGATCTCTGCCCGCGTCGCGAACCACACCCCGTCGTGGCGGGCCATGTGGGCCAGCGCGCGCTGCAGCGCCGCCGCGCGGCCCGGCCGCCCCGCGAGGCGGCAGTGCAGCCCGATCGAGAGCATCCTCGGAGCCCCCGCGACCCCTTCGGCATAGAGCACGTCGAAGCTGTCGCGCAGATAGCGTTCGAACTGCTCGCCCTCGGCAAAGCCCGCCTGGATGGCAAAGCGCATGTCGTTGGCATCGAGCGTATAGGGCACGATCAGCTGCGCGCGCCCGCCGATCCGCAGCCAATAGGGCAGATCGTCGGCATAGCTGTCGGCGACATAGTCGAAGCCGCCCTCTTCGGCGGCAAGGCGCACCGTCGCGGCCGAGGTGCGGCCCGTATACCAGCCGCGCGGCCGCTCGCCCGTGACCTCGCGGTGGAGCGCGATGGCGGCGGCCATGTCGGCGCGTTCCTCGGCCTCGGGGCGGTCGCGATAGTCGATCCACTTCAACCCGTGGCTCGCGATCTCCCAGCCCGAGGCCTTCATCGCCGCGACCTGCTCGGGGCTGCGGGCGAGGGCGGTCGCGACGCCATAGACCGTGACGGGGAAGCCCTCGAGGATGCGCCGCACCCGCCAGAATCCGGCACGCGCGCCGTATTCATAGATCGATTCCATGTTCCAGTGCCGCTGCCCCGGCCAGGGCTGCGCCCCCGTGATCTCGGAGAGGAACGCCTCGGACGCCGCATCGCCATGCAGGATGCAGTTCTCGCCGCCCTCCTCGTAGTTCAGCACGATCTGCACGGCGATTCGCGCGCCCCCCGGCCAGCGCGGATCGGGGGGGGTCGGGCCGTAGCCGCGCAGGTCGCGTGGATAGCGGTTCATGGGTGCTCCTCGGTGCAGGGTCCGCGCCGGCCTGTCGGGGCGGGTTTCGGGCGCTGCGGAAACATGGCAGGATGAGTCTGCAGGCGCCATGGCGGCGCGACGCGACAGGGGGGATGGAGATGGCCGGGTTTCTGACGACCCATGTCCTCGATACCGCGCGCGGGGTGCCGGCGGCGGGTGTTCGGATCGTGCTGCACCGCCTGACGGGCGCCGGGCGCGCGGCGGTCGCCGAGGCGGTGACGAATGCCGACGGGCGCACCGATGCGCCGATCCTGCCCGCCGCAGCCTTCGCGCCCGGAACCTATGAGCTGACATTCTTCGCGGGCGATTACCTGCGCGCGACGGGCCAGGCGGGGCGCGCGCCGCTCTTTCTCGATGAGGTGCCGATCCGATTCGGCATGGCCGAGGATGCGCATTACCATGTGCCCCTCCTGCTTTCGCCCTACGGCTATTCGACCTATCGCGGCAGCTGAGGGCGCGCCGCGCGCTTGCGCCCGGCTGCGAATGGGCGAAAAGTCGCGTTGGACGGTCAGCCGTGAGGGAGAGCGGGCATGGAAGATCTGGCGATCCTGTGGGAGTGGATCGGTTTTGCAGTCCGCTGGCTCCACGTCATCACCGCCATCGCCTGGATCGGGTCGTCGTTCTACTTCATCGCGCTCGACCTCGGGCTGCGCAAGGGGCCCGACCTGCCCAGCGGCGTGCATGGCGAGGAATGGCAGGTCCATGGCGGCGGGTTCTATCACATCCGCAAGTATCTGGTCGCCCCCGACGCGCTGCCCGAGCATCTGACCTGGTTCAAGTGGGAAAGCTACGCGACCTGGCTCAGCGGGTTCGCGCTGCTTGTCGTCGTCTATTGGGTCGGGGCGGAGCTTTACCTCATCGACGCGGCCAGGGCCGATCTGGCGCTCTGGCAGGCGATCGCGCTCTCGGGCGGGTCGCTCGTGCTGGGCTGGGTCGTCTATGACCAGCTCTGCCGCTCGCCGCTTGGCGACCGGCCGACCGCGATGATGGCCGTGCTTTTTGGCGTGATCGTCCTGATGTCATGGGGTTACAACCAGATCTTCACGGGCCGCGCGGCGCTTTTGCATCTTGGCGCCTTCACCGCCACCATCATGTCGGCCAATGTCTTCCTCGTCATCATCCCCAACCAGAAGATCGTCGTGGCCGACCTGCGCGCCGGCCGCAGCCCCGATCCGCGCTTTGGCAAGATCGCCAAGCTGCGCTCGACCCACAACAACTACCTGACGCTGCCGGTCGTCTTCCTGATGCTGTCGAACCACTATCCGCTGGCCTTCGGGACCGACAACGCCTGGATCATTGCGGCGCTCGTCTTCCTCATGGGGGTGACGATCCGGCACTGGTTCAACAGCCGCCACGCGCGCTCGGGCAGCCCGGACTGGACCTGGGCGGCGACGGCGGTGATCTTTTTCGCGATCGTCTGGCTCTCGACCCCCGGCGCGCAGGACATCGGCCGGCGCGGCGAGGCGGTCGCGCCCGGTGCCGCCGAGGCGCGATTCGCGGCCGCCGAGGGCTTTGCCGAGGCGCGCGAGATCGTGCTCGGCCGCTGCGCGATGTGCCACGCGGTCGAGCCTGTCTGGGATGGGCTGAACCGCGCGCCGAAGGGGGTCGTGCTCGAGACCGACGCCGACATCGCGCGTCATGCGCGCGAGATCTATCTGCAGGCGGGCGTCAGCCACGCCATGCCGCCCGGAAACCTGACCTGGATGGAACCCGGGGAACGCGCCCAACTCGTGCGCTGGTATCGCGCCGGGGCATCGGGCTAGGGTCAGGCGTCGATCCAGCGCGTCAGCGCCGCGACATCGGGGCGCGGCCGGGGCGGCGGCGCCTCGGTCGGGGTGCCGATGTGGACGATGCCCGCGACCCATTCCGCGCCCTCGATCCCGAAGGCGGCCGCCGCGGTCGCGCGGTCATGCGCGGGCCAGCCCGTCAGCCAAACCGCCCCCCAGCCCGAAGCCAGCGCCGCGTTCACGAGCGACAGGCAAACGGCGCCCGCCGAAAGCTGCTGCTCGATCGCCGGAATCCGCTCGGCCGATCTCGGGCAGCCGACCACGACGACGGCGAGGGGCGAGGTGCGGAACGCGGCCGCGGCCTTTTCAACCGCCTCCGGCTCGCGCCCGTCGTCCGTGCCGCGTGCCGTGATGAGGCCCGCGATCCGTCGCAACGCCGCCGGGGCCAGCACGACAAAGCGCCAGGGTTCGAGCTTGCCATGGTCGGGCACGCGCGCCGCGATGGTCAGCAGCGCCTCGATCGCGGCCCGGTCCGGGCCGGGGGCGGCGAGCAGGCGCAGCGGACAGGACCGCCGCGTGGCAAGGAATTCGAGCGCCGTTTCAGACATCGCGGGGGCCTCCGGGACGGGTGGCGATATGTCGGGCGCGCCGATACACTCCTTCGGGCAGATCGAGCGCGGCCGCCAGGTCGGCAATCTGCGTCATGCTGAGGGTGATGCGCTGCACCGTATCGGTCCGAGCGTCGAGTTGTTCGAGGACGACGCATTCGGCGAAGGCGTTGATCGTGACATCCTCGGACAGGACCGTCTCGCCCTCGTCGATGAGGGTGATGACGGTCGCGTCGAACTCATGCTCGATGCTGAACAAGCGGGCCTCCGCCATGCCGGTCGCGATTTACACTGCCCAAAGTGCGGCGGCACCGCAAGGCGGGCGGGTGGGGGCGGGCTTGATCTGCGTCAAGGCGCGACGCCCGGGCGAGGCGCAGCATCCCCCGCATGGCGCAGCCGCCGGAGGTGTCGGAGATGTTCGGGTATACGGAATCGCCGCAGGCCTACTTCACCGCACAGGGCATGGCACGCGTGGGCGGTGTCGCGCTTGCCCGCGCCGTCGTCGATGGCGTGCTGAGCCGCGGCGAACTGGCGCAGATCGTCAGCCGCTGCCTCGGCTGCCCCCACAAGGGCGATTGCACCGACTGGCTGTCGTCGCCGCAATCGGGCTCGGTGCCGGGCTTTTGCGCGATCAAGGGCGATCTCGACGCGCTCGCGGCCTTCGGCTAGCGTCACTCCCCGGGGGGGGTGGCACATCGCGATGACGACGGCGCGGATCCTGGCGACACCCGGCTGTATGGCCGAGGGGGCGGCGTGGCTTGCCACCGCCGATCCCGGTTTTGCCCGTGCGCTGGCCGAACTCGGCCCCCCGCCCCTGCGTCGCCGCCCCGACGGGTTCGCGGCCCTTCTCGAGGCGATCGTGAGCCAGCAGGTCAGCACCCATGCCGCGCGCGCGATTCTCGCCCGCATCGAGGCGGCGGGCCTGCACGATCCGGCAGCCATCGCGGCCGCAGATGACGAACACCTGCGCGCCTGCGGCCTGTCGCGGCAAAAGGCGCGCTATGTCCGCGCGCTTGCTGCTGCCGGCATCGACTATGTCGCCTTGCGCGGGGCCCCGCTGCCCGAGATCATTGCGACCCTGACGGCCGTGCCGGGCGTCGGCCGCTGGACGGCCGAGATCTACGCGATGTTCTCGCTCGGCCGGGCGGATGTCTTCGCACCTGCCGACCTCGCGCTGCAGGAGGGCGCGCGGATGCTCTTTGATATGCCCGGCCGCCCGCGAGAGGCCGCGCTGCGCCGCATGGCCGAGCGCTGGTCACCTTGGCGCAGCGTTGCCGCCGGGATGCTCTGGGCCTATTACGGCGCGCAAAAGCGGCGCGAGGGGGTGCTGTGATCCGCACGCTGAAATCCGGCCGGCGCGGCCCCGCCATGGGTGAAGCCCGGGCGGCGGTCGTGTTTCTGCACGGTTACGGGGCGGACGGGGCCGACCTGCTCGGGCTCGCCGAACCGATGGCGCCGCATCTCCCGGGGGTAGCCTTTCACGCCCCCGACGCGCCCGAGCCGTGCCGCATGGGCGGGTTTGGCCGGCAATGGTTCCCGATCCCGTGGCTCGACGGATCATCCGAGGCCGAGGCGGGCGCGGGGCTTGCGCGCGCAGCGGGGGATCTCGATGCCTATCTCGATGCGCTCCTGGCCGCCGAGGGGCTGCCGGCCGGGCGGGTGGCCCTTCTCGGCTTTTCGCAGGGCAGCATGATGGCGCTGCACGTCGCGCCGCGCCGGGCAGTTGCGCTGGCGGGGGTAGCGGCCTTTTCGGGGCGGTTGCTGCAACCCGAACGTCTTGCAGCCGAGGCGCTGACCCGCCCGCCCGTGATGCTGATCCATGGCGACATCGATGAGGTCGTGCCCTTCGCCGACATGGAGCGGGCGGGCACCGCGCTTGATGCCGCGGGGTTTGCTGTGCAGGGGCATGTGATGCGTGGCACCGGCCACGGCATCGCACCCGACGGGCTCGGCGCCGCGGTCGCCTTTTTGCGCGCGGTGCTGCCCGCGACCTGAGGCGTCATCGCCCTGTCATCTGCACTGACCATGATGCGGGTGGCGGTGGCGTGTCGCATATCGCGGGGCTTGCCTCGGGACGAACGCCATATATAGTGGCCTCCACGGTCGCGCCCGCGACAGGGGGCGGCCGGGGGATCAGGGAGCGCGGCACCTTGCGCGAGCGATGCTGATGATGGCGACCACCGATTTCCGCACCGATTTTGTGCGCGAACCCGGAGCCTTGCGCCAGTATCCCGCCCTTGTGCTCAATGCCGACTATCGGCCGCTTTCGTACTATCCGCTCTCGCTCTGGCCATGGCAGGATGCGGTCAAGGCGGTATTCCTCGACCGGGTGGCGATCGTCGCCGAATATGACGCGGTCGTGCGCAGCCAGAGGGCGGAATTGCGCATCCCCTCGGTCGTTGTCCTCAAGGACTATGTCCGACCGGTCAAGACCGTGGCCTTCACGCGCTTCAACCTCTTCCTGCGCGACGAGTTCCGCTGCCAGTACTGCGGGAGCCCCCACGATCTGACCTTCGATCATGTGATCCCGCGCGTGCGTGGCGGCCGGACGACATGGGAGAATGTCGTGGCCGCCTGTTCGCCCTGCAACCTGCGCAAGGGGTCGCGCTCGCTCAAGGCGTCGGGGCTGCGCCTCGCCGTGCCGCCCCGCCAGCCGAGCGCCGAAGAGATGCACAACCGCGGCCGGCGCTTTCCGCCCAACCACCTGCATGAAAGCTGGCTCGATTACCTCTATTGGGATACCGAACTCGACGCCTGATCACTCGGCGGCGAGCGGCACGCGGCGCCCGGGAAGGCCGAGGGTCGCAAGCGCCGCGAGGACGGGCGCAAGGCGCGCGCAGAGCCGGTCAAACCCCGCATGGGGCTGGATGCGCCCCTCGTCGAGATAAAGCGCGCGGTCGAGTTCCACCTGCACGACATGCAGCCCATCGGCCGGGCGGCCATAGGTCTGCGCGACATAGGCCCCCGCAAAGGGCGTGTTGCGCGCCACCCTGAACCCTGCGTCGCGAAAGGCCATCTCGACCGCGGCGCTGATCTCGGGCGCCGCTGCCGCGCCGAAGCGGTCACCGAGCACGACATCGGGTGCGGGACCGCGGCCGCTGGGGGCAAGGTGGGCGATCGCCTCATGCGGCATCGAGTGCCAGTCGATCAGCACCGCCCCCCCCTCGCGGGCCTGCGTCCGGCCGATCAGATCGGCAAGCGCGCAGTGATAGGGGTGCCAGCAGGTCGCGAGGCGCGCCTCGGCCTCGGCCCGCGAGATGCGGTTGCGCCGGATCGGGCGGCCGTTCGCGACCACCCGCGGAATGACGCCAAGCCCCGCCGCGACGCGCGGATTGGTGATGCCGCGCCCGACATCCTCGATCGCGAGCGGATCGAATTCATCCGCTGCGCGGTTCAGATCGACGAAGGCGCGCGGCACGCGCGCCACGATCACCGGCACGCCGAGCCCCGGCGCCCCCGCGATCAGCCGGTCGACATAGGCGTCCTCGGACGACCGCAGCGTGCGGGGGTCGAGCGTGCTCGACGCGATGAAGGCGCGCGTATAGTCCCGCCCGCTGTGGGGCGAGGCAAAGATGACCGGCCCCGAGGGGGCGTGCGGCAGCATCAGATCGAAGGCCGGACCGCTCAGCATCGGGATCCCCGGTTTCCGCGCCCCATAATCTAACCAAATGCGCCCCGGTTCCAAGCCCCCCGCCTGAAGCAAGCCCCTTGAACCCCCCGGGGCGCTTGGCTATAGGCGTCGGGCCGATGGGGGCGGGCGCGTAGCTCAGTGGTAGAGCACTACGTTGACATCGTAGGGGTCACAGGTTCGAACCCTGTCGCGCCCACCATCGGCAGGTTCCCCCCATCACGCGCGCCAGTCGAAGAAGCCCGCGGGCGCGCGCGCGAGCAACCGCCTGCCCACCTCGGTGCCAAGGGCTGCCGCATCGGCCAGCGGCGCGCGGCCCTCCTCTCGCAGGGCCTCGGTGCCGTCGGGGCGCAGGATCTCGGCCCGCAGCCAGATCTCGGTGCCCGCGATCAGCGCAAGCCCCGCGATCGGCGTCTCGCACGAGCCGTCGAGCCGGGCGAGGCAGGCGCGCTCGGCCGCGAGGCGGATGCCGGTCGGGCCGTGGTGGATGGGCGCGAGGAGTGCGGCCACCCGCGCGTCATCGGCGCGCCGCTCGATCCCGATCGCGCCCTGCGCGATGGCGGGCAGCATCTCTTCGGGTTCGATCGGGGTGCGCGGCACCTCGGACATGCCGAGCCGGTTGAGGCCCGCCATCGCGAGGAAGGTCGCGACCGCCACGCCATCGGCGAGCTTCTTCATCCGCGTCTGGAGGTTGCCGCGAAACTCGACCGGGTGCAGATCGGGCCGGCGGTTGAGGAGTTGCGCCCGCCGGCGCAGCGACGAGGTGCCGATCACCGCGCCCTGAGGCAGGTCGGCAAGCCGCGCCACCGCGCCCGAGACGAAGGCATCGCGCACATCCTCGCGCGGGAGGTGGCAATCGAGGATCAGCCCCTCGGGCTGGACGGTCGGCATGTCCTTCATCGAATGGACGGCGATGTCGATGCGGCCCGCGAGGAGGTCTTCCTCGATCTCGCGGGTGAAAA
This sequence comes from uncultured Gemmobacter sp., assembly GCA_964472135.1. Taxonomy (GTDB): domain Bacteria; phylum Pseudomonadota; class Alphaproteobacteria; order Rhodobacterales; family Rhodobacteraceae; genus JAUREX01. Next base: position 23,746 of record CAYYJB010000006.1, on the reverse strand, counting down.
GGCCCTTGCCCCCGATCTCCTTCAGCGGCCGGTCGAGCACGCGGTCGCCCGTCGTCTTGATGACAACGATGGCGAAGGCATCCTCGGGCAGGTCGTGCGCGGCCATGAGGCGCGCGCGCGTCTCGTGCGCCTGGGCAAGCGCGAGGGGCGAGCCGCGCGTGCCGATGCGCAGCGGATGGGCGGGGGAGGGCAGATCGCGTGTCATGCCCGAGTGATAGCGGTGTCAACCGCGCCTGACAATGCCCCGACCCCCTTGCCGGCCGGGGGGGCGAACGCCTATCTTCGGGATGAACCGAGCCACGGGTGATCCATGCACATCGGCATTCTCCAGACCGGCGCCGCGCCCGACGCGCTGCGCCCCGACCACGGCGACTATCCGGACGCCTTCGCGCGGCTGCTGGCGGGCGAGGGGTTCCGCTTCAGCACCTGGCGGGTCGAGGAGATGGCGTTTCCCCCGGGCGTCGGGGCGGCGGACGGTTGGCTCATCACCGGCTCGCGCCATGGCGCCTATGAGGATCACGCCTTCATCCCCCCGCTCGAGGCCTTCATCCGCGAGGCGCTGGCGGCGGGTGTGCCGGTTGTCGGCATCTGCTTTGGCCATCAGATCATGGCGCAGGCGATGGGCGGGCGGGTCGCGCGCCACGGGGGCGGCTGGTCGGTCGGGCCCACGCGCTATGATTTCGGGGGCGAGACGCTGACGCTCAACGCATGGCACCGCGATCAGGTGGTGGCGGCCCCGCCGGGTGCCGAGGTCATCGCAAAGAACGATTTCTGCGCGGTGGCGGGGCTCGCCTATGGCCAGACGGGCCTGAGCGTGCAGGCCCACCCCGAGTTTACCAACGCCTTCGTCGAGGGGCTGATGGCGACGCGCGGCCCGGGCCTTGTCCCCGATGATCTGATGGCGGCGGCGCGCGCGCGCATGGCGGCCGCCCCCGACAGCCCGGCGCTCGCCCGCCGGATCGGCGATTTCTTCCGCGCGGCCCATGCCCGGCGCGCGCCCGTTCCGGAGTCCGCCCATGGCTGAGTGGTTCGACGAGATCCCGCAGGCCGCGCGCGACTACATCGCCGGGCGGCGCCTCGATGAGGTCGAGTGCATCGTCTCGGACATCGCCGGCGTCGCGCGCGGCAAGGCCATGCCCGCGACGAAATTCGCCCGTCAGGCAAGCTTTTACCTGCCGAACTCGATCTTTTTGCAGACGATCACGGGCGATTGGGCCGACAACCCGGCGGGTGCCTTCACCGAGCCCGACATGATCCTCGTCCCCGATTTCTCGACCGCGACGGCCGCCCCCTGGACGGCCGACATCACGCTGCAGGTGATCCACGACGCGGTCGATCAGGCGGGCAACCCGGTGCCGATCTCGCCGCGCAACGTGCTGCGGCGGGTGGTCGCGGCCTATGCCGCACAGGGGTTGCAGCCCATCATCGCGCCCGAGATGGAATTCTTCTTCGTCGCGCGCAACACCGACCCCAACATGCCGGTGATGCCGCCGATGGGCCGCACCGGGCGGCGCGCCGCCGCCAAGCAGGCCTATTCGATGAGCGCGGTCGACGAATACGGCAAGGTCATCGACGACATCTACGACTTCGCCGAGGCGCAGGGTTTCGAGATCGACGGCATCCTGCAGGAAGGCGGGGCGGGTCAGGTCGAGATCAACCTCCAGCACGGCGATCCGGTGCGGCTCGCCGACGAGATCTTCTATTTCAAGCGCCTGATCCGCGAGGCCGCGCTGCGCCACGACTGCTTCGCGACCTTCATGGCCAAGCCCATCGAGGGCGAACCCGGCAGCGCGATGCACCTGCACCATTCGGTGATCGATGCGGCAACCGGGCAGAACATCTTTTCGGATGCGGACGGGGGCGAGACGCCGGCCTTCCTGCACTTCATCGCGGGGCTGCAGACGCATCTGCCGGCGGCGGTGGCGCTGCTTGCGCCCTATGTCAACAGCTATCGCCGCTATGTCCCCGACTTCGCGGCGCCCATCAACCTCGAATGGGGGCGCGACAACCGCACGACGGGGCTGCGCGTGCCGATCTCGGAACCCGCCGCCCGGCGGGTCGAGAACCGCCTCGCGGGGATGGACTGCAACCCCTATCTCGGCATCGCGGCGAGCCTTGCCTGCGGGCTTCTGGGCCTGCGCGAGGGGCGGATGCCGCGCCCCGAATGCACGGGCGATGCCTATATGGGCGATGACGAGTTGCCGATGAACCTCGCGGACGCGCTCGACCTGCTGGCCGAGGACGCGGCCCTGCGCGAGGTGCTGGGGCCTGAGTTCTGCGCCGTCTACGATTCGGTCAAGCGCAACGAATACAAGGAGTTCCAGCAGGTCATCAGCCCGTGGGAGCGCGAGCATCTGCTGCTGAACGTCTGAGCGGATCGATGAACCTGCTCCATGTCAACGACGCGCCCGGGGCCTATCCGCCCTCGTGGTATGCCGCGACGGCGGAGGCGCTCGATCCCTTCGCGCCGCTTGCGGGCGATCTGCGTGCCGATGTCTGCGTGATCGGGGCGGGATACACCGGCCTCTCGGCCGCGCTGCATCTGGCGGAACGGGGCCTCGATGTCGTGGTGCTCGAGGCGCAGCGGGTGGGGTTCGGCGCCTCGGGGCGCAACGGCGGGCAGGTCGGGACGGGCCAGCGGCTCGAGCAGGAGGAACTCGAGGCGCGCCTCGGCCCGGGTCCGGCGCGCGCGCTCTGGGACATCGCCGAAGAGGCCAAGGCCCTGACGCGCGATCTGGCCGCGCGCCATGCGGGCGGGGCGGAGTATCTGCCGGGCGTCGCCTTTGCCTGCGAACGCCCCGCGCAGGTCGCCGCCGCCCATGCCCATGCCGACCACCTCGCCCGCGTCTATGGCTATGACCGGATCACCCCGCTCGACCGGGTGGGGATGGCGGGGCTGATCGGCAGCGCGCGCTATGCGGGCGGGTTTCTCGACCATGGCGCGGGGCATCTGCACCCGCTGCGCTATGTCCTCGGCCTTGCCCGCGCGGCCGCCGCGGCCGGGGTGCGCATCCATGAACGGAGCGAGGTCCGCCGCCTGACCGAGGGCGCCGAGGTCGTCATCGAGACCGCCGCGGGCCGGGTGCGGGCGGGTCACGCGATCCTCGCCTGCAACGGCTATCTCGGGGAGATCGCGCCCCGCGTGGCGCGCCATGTGATGCCCATCAACAATTTCATCGTCGCGACCGAGCCGCTCGGGGCGGCGGCGCCGCTGTCGGCGCCGGTCGCGGTCGCCGATTCGCGCTTCGTCGTGAACTACTGGCGCCAGAGTAGCGACGGGCGGCTGATCTTCGGGGGGGGCGAAAGCTATGGCTGGCGCTTTCCCGACATCGACCGGACGGTGCGCCCGGCGCTGGCACGGATCTATCCCGCGCTCGCGGATGTCCGCTTCAGCCACGCCTGGGGCGGGACGCTCGCGATCACGCCCTCGCGGCTGCCGGCCTTCCTGCGGGTGGGGCGCAACGTGCTGTCGGCATCGGGATATTCGGGGCATGGGCTGGCGCTCGCGACCATGGCGGGGCGGATCCTGGCCGAGGCAGTGGCGGGGCAGGCGGGGCGGTTCGACCTGATGGCGGGGCTGCCGGTCGGGCGCTTTCCGGGCGGCGCGGGCTTGCGCCACCCGATCCTTGTCCTTGCCATGACGTGGTATGCGCTGCGCGACCGGCTGGGCCTTTGACCGCCTGCATTGAACCCCGGGCGCCGAACGGCTAGCCTGATCGCCGAAAGAGGAGACGCAAGATGCGCGACGATGCACCGAATTCCTGGGAATCGCGGGCCGATGCCCATTCGCTCTATGGCTTCACCGACCTGCCCACGATCCACGATCGCGGCGCGGTGGTGCTCACGCATGGCGAGGGGCCCTATGTCGTCGATGTCCACGGGCGGCGCTATTTCGACGCGAATTCGGGGCTCTGGAACATGGTCGCGGGCTTCGACCATCCGGGGCTGATCGCGGCCGCGCAGGCGCAATATGCGCGCTTTCCGGGCTATCACGCCTTTTTCGGGCGGATGTCCGACCAGACGGTGATGCTCTCGGAAAAGCTGATCGAGGTCTCGCCCTTCGATCGCGGCCGCGTCTTTTATACCAACTCGGGCTCCGAGGCGAACGACACCATGGTCAAGGCGCTGTGGTTCCTGCACGCGGCCGAGGGCAACCCGCAGCGGCGCAAGATCCTGACGCGCATCAATGCCTATCACGGCGTCACGGCGGTCGCGGCCTCGATGACGGGCAAGCCCTACAACGCGGCCTTCGGCCTGCCGCTGCCGGGTTTCCTGCACCTCGGCTGCCCGCATTACTGGCGCTTTGGCCATCCGGGCGAGAGCGAGGCGGAATTCACCGCCCGCCTCGGGCGCGAGCTTGAGGCCACGATCATCAAGGAAGGCGCCGATACCATCGCGGGCTTCTTCGCCGAGCCGGTGATGGGGGCGGGGGGCGTCATCCCGCCCTCGGCCGGCTATTTCCAGACGATCGCGCCGATCCTGCGCAAATATGGCATCCCGCTCATCTCCGACGAGGTGATCTGCGGCTTCGGGCGCACCGGCGAGGTCTGGGGCTGCCAGACCTATGGCTTCATGCCCGATGCGGTCATCTCCTCGAAATGCATCACGGCGGGGTTCTTTCCGATGGGGGCGGTCATCCTCGGGCCCGAGTTGTCGGACCGCATCCAGGCGGCGGCCGAGCGGTTCGAGGAGTTCCCGCACGGCTTCACCGCCTCGGGCCACCCGGTCGGCTGCGCGATCGCGCTCAAGGCAATCGACGTCGTGCTGAACGAGGGGCTGATCGACAATGTGCGCGCGCTGACGCCGCGGTTCGAGGCGGGGCTTGCCCATCTCGCGCGCCACCCCAACATCGGCGAGTGGCGCGGCAAGGGGCTGATGGGCGCGCTCGAGGCGGTGCAGGACAAGGCCACCAAGACGCCCTTCCCGGGGCATCTGTCGGTGTCGGAGCGCATCGCCAACACCTGCACCGATCACGGCCTCATCTGCCGGCCGCTCGGCCAGTCGATCGTGCTCTGCCCGCCCTTCATCACGACGCCCGCGCAGATCGACGAGATGTTCGAGAAGCTCGAGGCCGCGCTGCACAAGGTCTTTGCCGAGGTCGCCTGAGGTGGAGACGCTGCGCATCGGCTGCGACGCGCGCGGCGTGGCGCAGCTGACGCTCGCGCGCGGGGCCAAGCACAACGCCCTCTCGGCCGGGATGATCGCGGAGTTGACAGAAGCCGCCGCGCGCCTCGGGGCGGATGAGGCGGTGCGGGTCGTGGTGCTCGGGTCGGAGGGCGAGAGTTTCTGCGCCGGGGGCGACCTGGCCTGGATGAAGGCGCAGATCGAGGCCGACGCCGAGACGCGCGCAGCCGGCGCGCGCGCGCTTGCGATGATGCTGCGCGCGCTCGATGAACTCCCCAAGCCGCTCATCGCGCGGGTGCAGGGCAATGCCTTTGGTGGCGGGGTGGGCCTCATGTCGGTCTGCGACCTGGCGATCGGGGTGGAAGGCGCGCGCTTCGGGCTGACCGAGACGCGGCTCGGCCTCATCCCCGCGACGATCGGCCCCTATGTCGTGGCCCGCATGGGGGCGGCGGCGGCGCGGCGGGTGATGCTCTCGGGCCGGGTGTTCGATGCGGCCGAGGCCGCGGCGCTCGGCCTGCTGGCCCGCGTCGTGGCGCCTGCCGATCTCGATGCGGCGCTCGAGGCCGAGGTCGCGGCGCATCTGGCTGCCGGGCCGGGCGCGGTCGCGGCCGCCAAGCGGCTGATCCGCCGCCTCGGCGCCCCGGTCGATGCCGCGACGATCGATGCCTCGATCGCCGCGCTGGTCGAGGTCTGGGAGGGGCCCGAGGCGCGTGCGGGCATCGCGGCCTTCTTCGACCGCCGCCCCCCGCCATGGGTGGGCGGGGAAGGCTGATGCGGCCATATCGTCGTGCGTCGGTTTGCCGCGCATGCGGCCATGTGTCCGAAGATTTTGCATACATTGGAATACATTGCTTCAAAACAGTTGCTTAACCCTTTTGCCCCTTTCGTTTCGTCGCCGTGTTTTGTTGACCCTGTCGGCCGCTTTCGATAAATGGTGCCCGACGCGCAACGACGCTTGGCTGCGTGAGGGAGACGGAGTTGGACGCGCTCTTGCGGGAATACCTGCCCATCCTGATCCTGCTCGGCCTCGCGGTTGGGCTCGGGCTGATCCTGATGCTCTCGGCGCTCGTGATCGCGGTACGCAATCCCGACCCCGAGAAGGTCTCGGCCTATGAATGCGGCTTCAACGCCTTCGACGATGCGCGGATGAAGTTCGACGTGCGCTTCTACCTCGTCTCGATCCTCTTCATCATCTTCGATCTCGAGGTCGCGTTCCTCTTTCCTTGGGCGGTCGCGTTTGCCGACATCTCGGCCACGGCCTTCTGGTCGATGATGGCCTTCCTTGTCGTGCTGACGGTGGGTTTTGCCTATGAATGGCGCAAGGGAGCACTCGAATGGGAGTGATGACGGGCGCGAACACCGCGGGGCCCGACCGCGAGGCGACCATGGCCGCGATGAACCGCGACCTGCAGGACAAGGGCTTCCTGCTGACCTCGACCGAGGATGTCATCAACTGGGCCCGGATCGGCTCGCTCCACTGGATGACCTTCGGGCTGGCCTGCTGCGCGGTCGAGATGATGCACACCTCGATGCCGCGCTACGATCTCGAGCGCTTCGGCACCGCCCCGCGCGCGAGCCCCCGCCAGTCCGACCTCATGATCGTTGCCGGGACGCTCACGAACAAGATGGCGCCCGCGCTCCGCAAGGTCTACGACCAGATGCCCGAGCCGCGCTATGTGATCTCGATGGGATCGTGCGCCAACGGCGGGGGCTATTACCACTACAGCTACTCGGTGGTGCGCGGCTGCGACCGGATCGTGCCGGTCGATCTCTATGTGCCGGGCTGCCCGCCCACGGCCGAGGCGCTGCTCTATGGAATCCTCCAGTTGCAGCGCAAGATCCGCCGCACCGGAACCATCACGCGCTAGGAGGCGGTCATGTCCGAGGCGCTTCGGGAATTGGGTCTGCACATCGCGATGCGCCGCGGCGACGATGTGGTGTCGCATGCGGTCGCGCATGGCGAACTGACGCTCGAGGTCGTCGCCGGCCGGATCGTGCCGCTGGTCGAGTTCCTCGCGCGCGACAAGTCCTGCGGCTTCACGACGCTCGTTGACATCACCGCCGTCGACTGGCCCGAGCGCGCGGCGCGCTTCGATGTCGTCTGGCACTTCCTCTCGATGTGGCGCAACCAGCGCATCCGCCTCAAGGCCGCGGTCGAGGAGGGGGCGATGGTGCCCTCGATCAGCGCCGTGCACCCCTCGGCCAACTGGTTCGAGCGCGAGGTGTTCGACATGTTCGGCATCCTCTTCTCCGGCCATCCCGACCTGCGGCGGATCCTGACCGACTACGGCTTTCGCGGCCATCCGCTGCGCAAGGACTTCCCGACGACGGGCTATACCGAGGTCCGCTATGACGAGGTGCAAAAGCGCGTCGTCTACGAACCCGTGAGCCTCGTGCAGGAATACCGCCAGTTCGATTTCATGTCGCCCTGGGAGGGGGCCGAATACATCCTTCCGGGCGATGCCAAGGCGGGGGCGAAATGATGGACGGCAGCTTCGACGACGTCCTGACGGGCGAGCAGAAGATCCGCAACTTCAACATCAATTTCGGCCCGCAACACCCCGCGGCGCACGGGGTTCTGCGCCTCGTTCTCGAGCTTGACGGCGAGGTGGTCGAACGCTGCGATCCCCATATCGGGCTTTTGCACCGCGGCACCGAAAAGCTGATGGAGAGCCGCACCTATCTGCAGAACCTGCCCTATTTCGACCGGCTCGACTATGTCGCGCCGATGAACCAGGAACATGCCTGGTGCCTCGCGATCGAGCGGCTGACGGGGGTCGTGGTGCCGCGGCGCGCCTCGCTCATCCGCGTGCTCTTCTGCGAGATCGGGCGGGTGCTGAACCACCTCCTCAACGTCACGACGCAGGCGATGGACGTCGGCGCCCTCACCCCGCCGCTCTGGGGCTTCGAGGAGCGCGAGAAGCTCATGATCTTCTACGAGCGCGCCTGCGGGGCGCGGCTGCATGCGGCCTATTTCCGCCCCGGCGGGGTGCATCAGGATCTCGCGCCGGCGCTCATCGACGACATCGAGGCCTGGGCGAGGGCGTTTCCGGCCGTGCTCGACGACATCGACGGGCTCCTGACCGAGAACCGCATCTTCAAGCAGCGCAACGCCGACATCGGCGTGGTCAGCACCGAGGACATCCAGAAATGGGGCTTCTCGGGCGTGATGGTGCGCGGCTCGGGCCTCGCGTGGGATCTGCGGCGCGCCCAGCCCTATGAGTGCTACGACGAGTTCGACTTCAAGATCCCGGTCGGCAAGAACGGCGACTGCTACGACCGCTATCTCTGCCGCATGGCCGAGATGCGCGAATCGACCGCGATCATCCTGCAGGCCATCGCCAAGCTGCGCGCCCCCGAGGGGCAGGGCGACGTGCTCGCGCGCGGCAAGATCACGCCGCCCCGGCGGGGCGAGATGAAGCGCTCGATGGAGGCGCTGATCCACCACTTCAAGCTCTACACCGAGGGCTTCCACGTTCCCGCGGGCGAGGTCTATGCCGCGGTCGAGGCGCCCAAGGGCGAGTTCGGCGTCTATCTCGTGGCCGACGGCACCAACCGCCCGTGGCGCGCCAAGATCCGCGCGCCGGGTTTCCTGCACCTTCAGGCGATGGACCACCTCTGCCGGGGCCATCTGCTCGCCGACGTCTCGGCCATCATCGGCACGATGGACGTCGTCTTCGGGGAGATCGACCGCTGATGCTGCGCCGCCTGCACCCCGAACAGCCCGCCTCCTTCGCCTTCACGCCCGCCAACCGGGCGTGGGCCGAGGCGCAGATGACAAAATATCCCGACGGCCGGCAGGCATCGGCGATCATCCCGCTCCTGTGGCGCGCGCAGGAGCAGGAGGGCTGGCTGACCCGCCCCGCGATCGAGCATGTCGCCGAGATGCTCGGCATGGCCTATATCCGCGCGCTCGAGGTCGCGACCTTCTACTTCATGTTCCAGCTCGCGCCCGTGGGGTCGGTTGCCCATGTGCAGGTCTGCGGCACCACCACCTGCATGATCTGCGGCGCCGAGGACCTCGTCGCCGTCTGCCGCGAGCTGATCGCGCCCAAGGCGCACACCCTCTCGGCCGACGGCCGCTTCAGCTGGGAAGAGGTCGAGTGCATGGGCGCCTGCGCCAACGCCCCGATGGTCCAGATCGGCAAGGACTATTACGAGGATCTGACGGCCGAGCGGCTGCGCGCGATCCTCGCCGAGTTCGCGGCCGGCCGGGTGCCGGCGCCGGGCCCCCAGAACGGCCGCTTCGCCGCCGAGCCGCGCTCGGGGCTGACGGCGCTGACGGCGCACGCGCAGGGCGGGCTTGCGGCCAACTACTCCGTGCAGGCGGCGGCCGATCTTGGCGATACCATCAAGCGCATCGACGGCACCGAGGTGCCGCTCGTGACCCCGTGGCTCGGCCCGGTGAAGAAGCCGCGCGCGCCGCGCAAGCCCAAGGCCGAGGCATGAGCGGCGCCAAGGATACCCGCGCGCACGCCGACGCCCGTCAGGGCCGGCTCGCGGCGCTCGTGATCGCGGGGGCAGGGCTCCTGTGGATTGCCGCGCAATGGGCGGGGGGCTTTTACGGCTGGCCCGCGCGTTTCGTGTTCCTCTTCGATTTCGCGGCGCTCGCCGCCTTCGTCTTCGCACTCTCGATCGCCTGGCGCCTGTGGCGCCGGCGTCAGAACTGAGGGCCCCATGCTGACCGACAAGGATCGCATCTTCACGAACCTCTACGGGATGCACGACCGCAGCCTGAAGGGCGCGCGCGCCCGCGGCCACTGGGACGGCACGGCCGAGATCATCGCCCGCGGGCGCGACAAGATCATCGAGCAGGTCAAGGCCTCGGGGCTGCGCGGCCGGGGCGGTGCGGGGTTCCCGACGGGCCTCAAGTGGTCGTTCATGCCCAAGACCTCCGACGGGCGGCCCTCCTACCTCGTCGTCAATGCCGACGAATCCGAGCCCGGCACCTGCAAGGACCGCGAGATCATGCGCCACGACCCGCACACGCTGGTCGAGGGGTGCCTGATCGCCTCCTTCGCGATGGGGGCGCATGCGTGCTACATCTACATCCGCGGCGAATACATCCGCGAGCGCGAGGCGCTCCAGCGCGCGATCGACGAGGCCTATGAGGCGGGTCTGCTGGGCAAGAACGCCGCGAAATCGGGCTGGGACTTCGACCTCTACCTCCACCACGGCGCCGGCGCCTACATCTGCGGCGAGGAGACGGCGCTGCTCGAGAGCCTCGAGGGCAAGAAGGGCATGCCGCGGATGAAGCCGCCCTTCCCGGCGGGCTCGGGCCTCTATGGCTGCCCGACGACGGTCAACAACGTCGAGAGCATCTCGGTCGTCCCCACCATCCTGCGCCGCGGGCCCGAGTGGTTCGCGGGCTTCGGCAGGCCCAACAACACCGGCACCAAGATCTTCGCGATCTCGGGCCATGTCGCCAACCCCTGCGTCGTCGAGGAGGCGATGTCGATCCCGCTGCGCGACCTCATCGAGCGGCATTGCGGCGGGGTGCGCGGGGGGTGGAAGAACCTCAAGGCCGTGATCCCGGGCGGCTCCTCGGTGCCGATGCTCCGGGCCGAACAGTGCGACGATGCGATCATGGATTTCGACTGGCTGCGCGAGCAGCGCTCGGGCCTCGGCACGGCCGCTGTGATCGTGATGGACCAGTCGACCGATGTCATCAAGGCGATCTGGCGGCTCTCGAAGTTCTACAAGCACGAAAGCTGCGGCCAGTGCACGCCCTGCCGCGAGGGCACGGGCTGGATGATGCGCGTGATGGACCGCCTCGTGCGCGGCGAGGCCGAGATCGAGGAAATCGACATGCTTCAGGACGTCACGAAGCAGGTCGAGGGGCACACCATCTGCGCGCTCGGCGATGCCGCCGCCTGGCCGATCCAGGGCCTGATCCGCCAGTTCCGGGGCGAGATCGAGGACCGGATCAAGGCGCGCAAGTCAGGGCGCAGCGGCGCGATGGCGGCGGAGTAGGGGCATGGGGGGCGGGCGCGCATCGGTGCGGATGATGGCGGCGCTGGCGCTGACGGTTGCGCTCGCGCTGCCGGCCGCCACGGCCGAGCCGCGCCCGGCCTCGATCCGCGACGTGGCGGGCGTCTTCGATGGCCTCGTGCTCATCGATGTCGGCAACGCCGTCCGCAAGGGCTGCCCCGCGATCGAGGCCAACCGCCTGCGCGGGATTATGTTCATGCTCGACCTCAAGCACCGCGCCTCGCTCGCGGGGTTCGCGGATGACGAGATCCGCGCCTTCGTCGACGATCCGGCCGAGAAGTCGCGGGTCGAGGCCGCCGCCGACCGCTGGCTGGCTGAGCGCGGCGCCCGGCGTGATGATCTGGGCAGCCTCTGCCGGGTCGGGGCGGACGAAATCGCGGCGGGCTCGACGCTCGGCCGGCTGCTGAGGGTGGCGCAGTGATGGCCGCGCCCGGACCCCAAGACCCGCAAGCGCCCGCCTGGCCAAGATCGGGCAACGATTACATGCGCCGCTTTCATCATGCGGGCGGCCGGCCGGCGGAAAGCGCATCCGACGGGCCGCTTGCGGACATCTTCTGGAGCCATGAGGGGCCGATCGCCCACAAGTGGCATCACTACCTTCCGCTCTATGATCGTTATTTCGCGCCCTGGCGCGGCCGCCCCCTGCGCTTTCTGGAGATCGGCGTCTCGAGGGGGGGCTCGCTCGGGCTGTGGCGGAAATATTTCGGCGCGCAGGCGACGATCTTCGGCATCGACATCGATCCGGGCTGCGCGGCGCTCGACGGGCGCGACGGGGCCGTGCGGATCGGCTCGCAGGATGATCCTGCGTTCCTCGATGCCGTGGTGGCAGAGATGGGCGGGCTCGACATCGTGCTCGATGACGGCAGCCACCGGGGTGCGCATATCCGCGCGAGTCTCGATGCGCTTTTCCCGAGTCTGTCGATGGGTGGCCTCTATTTCATCGAGGATCTGCAGACCGCCTACTGGACGCATTTCTCGGGGCGCAATCCGCGCCGGCAGGGCTTCATGCGCACCGTCGCCGAGATGATCGACGATCTGCACGGCTGGTATCACCCCTTCGCCGCCAACCGGCCCGCGACGGCCGGCGGCGTCGTCGGGATCCATGTCCACGATTCCATCGTCGTTCTTGAAAAGGGAACGAGGTCCGAGCCCCGCCACAGCCGGGTCGGCACCGATCCCGCCCGAGGAGCCCCCGCATGAGTGCGCTGCGCAAGATCATCATCGACGGCATCGAGGTCGAGGTCGACCCGGCCATGACGCTGATCCAGGCCGCCGAGGTGGCGGGCGTGGAGATCCCGCGTTTCTGCTATCACGAGCGCCTCTCGATCGCAGGCAACTGCCGCATGTGCCTCGTCGAGGTCGTGGGCGGCCCGCCCAAGCCCGCGGCGTCCTGCGCCATGCAGGTGCGCGACCTGCGCCCCGGCCCGAACGGCGAGCCGCCGGTCGTCAAGACCACCTCGCCCATGGTCAAGAAGGCGCGCGAGGGGGTGATGGAGTTCCTGCTCATCAACCACCCGCTCGACTGTCCGATCTGCGACCAGGGCGGCGAATGCGACCTGCAGGACCAGGCGATGGCCTATGGCGTCGATTTCTCGCGCTATCGCGAACCCAAGCGCGCGAGCGAGGATCTGAACCTCGGGCCGCTGGTCGAGACGCACATGACGCGCTGCATCTCCTGCACGCGCTGCGTGCGCTTCACGACCGAGGTCGCGGGCATCTCCCAGATGGGCCAGACCGGCCGGGGCGAGGATGCCGAGATCACCTCGTACCTCGGCCAGACGCTGTCCTCGAACCTGCAGGGCAACATCATCGACCTCTGCCCGGTCGGGGCGCTGACTTCGAAGCCCTACGCCTTCACCGCCCGGCCGTGGGAGCTGACCAGGACCGAGACGGTCGATGTCATGGATGCGCTGGGCGCCGCGATCCGGGTCGACACCAAGGGGCGCGAGGTCATGCGCATCCTGCCGCGCAACCACGACGGCGTGAACGAGGAGTGGATCTCGGACAAGACGCGCTTCGTCTGGGACGGGCTGCGCCGCCAGCGGCTCGACCGGCCCTATCTCCGCGCGAACGGCCGCCTGCGCCCCGCGACCTGGCCCGAGGCGCTCGCCGCTGCCGCGGCCGCGCTCAGGGCCGGGCCGGTGGCGGGCATCGTGGGCGATCTTGCGCCGGTGGAGGCCGCTTTTGCGCTCAAGTCGCTGATCGGCGGGCTGGGGGGTGAGGTCGAATGCCGCACCGACGGCGCGGCGCTGCCGCCGGGCAACCGCGGCGGCTATGCCGGCACCGCCCGGATCGAGGACATCGACAGCGCGGACGGCATCCTGCTCGTCGGGACCGATCCGCGGACCGAGGCGCCGGTGCTGAACGCGCGCATCCGCAAGGCCTGGCTACGCGGGGCGTGGATCGGCCTGGTCGGGCCAGTGGCGGATCTGACCTATCCGGTGACGCATCTGGGCGACGGCACCGAGGCGCTGCGCGCGGCGGCAGAGGCGGGGCGGTCGATGACGCTGGCGCGGCCGCTCGTCATCCTCGGGCAGGGGGCGCTGCGGGGCCCGAACGGGGCAGGGGTGCTAGCCTTCGTCGCGCAGATGTGCGCGGCGACGGGGTCGGGCCTTCTGATCCTGCACACGGCCGCCGGGCGCGTGGGCGCGATGGATGTGGGCGCGACGGCGGCGGGCGGGATGGCCGGGATCCTTGCCGCGCGCAGGATCCTCAACCTCGGGGCGGATGAGGTCGACATCCCGGCCGGCCCGACCGTCATCTATCAGGGCAGCCACGGCGACCGGGGCGCGCATCGGGCTGACATCATCCTGCCCGCGGCCGCCTGGGTCGAGGAGGCGGGGCTCTTCGTCAACACCGAGGGGCGGCCGCAACTGGCGCTGCGGGCGGGCTTCCCGCCGGGCGAGGCCAAGGAGAACTGGGCGATCCTGCGCGCGCTCTCGGCCGAGGTCGGCGCGCCGCAGCCCTGGGATACGCTCGCCGCGCTGCGCGGCGCGCTGATCGCCGCGCATCCGCATCTGGGGCGGATCGACGAGGTGGCCGAGAATATCTTCGCCCCCCTGCCGGCGGCGCCGCTCGGCACGGGCGATTTCGTGCCGGCGGTGGCGGATTTCTACCTGACGAACCCGATCGCGCGTGCCTCCGCGCTCATGGCCGAGTTGTCGGCGATGGCGCAGGGCCGGGCCTCGGGCCGGCTTGCGGCCGAATAGCGGGGGCTCGGGATGGGTGACTTTCTGCAGACGGGGGCGGGGGTGGCGCTGGTGATCGCGGCGCAGAGCCTGCTCGTGATCGGCTTCGTGATGATCTCGCTCCTTTTCCTCGTCTATGGCGACCGCAAGATCTGGGCGGCGGTGCAGATGCGGCGCGGCCCGAACGTGGTGGGGCCGTGGGGCCTCTTGCAGACGGTGGCGGACGCGCTGAAATACGTCGTGAAGGAGGTCGTGATCCCCGCGGGCGTGGACCGGCCGGTGTTCTTCCTCGCGCCGCTGCTGTCGTTCGTGCTCGCGGTGCTGGCCTGGGCGGTCATCCCCTTCAACGCGGGCTGGGTGCTTGCCGACATCAATGTCGCGATCCTCTTCGTCTTCGCGGTCTCCTCGCTCGAGGTCTACGGCGTCATCATGGGGGGGTGGGCGTCGAACTCGAAATACGCCTTCCTCGGCTCGCTGCGCTCGGCCGCGCAGATGATTTCCTACGAGGTCTCGCTCGGCCTCATCATCATCGGGATCATCATCTCGACGGGGTCGATGAACCTCTCGGCCATCGTCGCGGCGCAGGACGGGGCATATGGCCTCTTCTCGTGGTACTGGCTGCCGCATCTGCCGATGGTCGTGCTCTTCTTCGTCTCGGCGCTGGCCGAGACGAACCGCCCGCCCTTCGATCTGCCCGAGGCGGAATCCGAACTCGTGGCGGGGTTCATGGTCGAATATTCCTCGACCCCCTACCTGCTGTTCATGGCGGGTGAATACATCGCCATCTTCCTCATGTGCGCGCTGATGAGCCTCTTGTTCTTCGGCGGCTGGCTCAGCCCCGTGCCGGGCCTGCCCGACGGGGCGTTCTGGATGCTCCTCAAGATGGCGTTCTTCTTCTTCCTCTTCGCGATGGTGAAGGCGATCGTGCCGCGCTACCGCTACGACCAGCTCATGCGGATCGGCTGGAAGGTGTTCCTGCCGCTCTCGCTCGGCTGGGTGGTGGTGGTGGCGTTCCTTGCGAAGTTCGAGGTTCTGGGCGGCGCCTGGGCGCGCTGGGGCGTGGGGGGCTGAGATGGCGCAGATCGACTGGACGCGGGCGGGCAAGTACTTCCTTCTGGCCGATTTCATCAAGGGCTTCGGGCTCGGCATGAAGTATTTCTTCAGGCCCAAGGCGACGCTCAACTACCCGCACGAGAAGGGGCCGCTCTCGCCCCGCTTCCGGGGTGAGCATGCGCTGCGCCGCTATCCCAACGGCGAGGAACGCTGCATCGCCTGCAAACTGTGTGAGGCCGTGTGCCCCGCGCAGGCGATCACCATCGACGCCGAGCCGCGCGAGGACGGATCGCGCCGCACCACGCGCTATGACATCGACATGACGAAGTGCATCTATTGCGGCTTCTGCCAGGAGGCCTGCCCGGTCGATGCCATCGTCGAGGGGCCGAACTTCGAATTCGCCGCCGAGACCCGCGAGGAGCTTTTCTATACCAAGGAGAAGCTGCTCGCGAACGGCGAGCGCTGGGAGGCCGAGATCGCCCGCAACCTCGAGCTCGATGCGCCCTACAGATGACGACCGATCCCTGGACCAAGATGATGGCGCAGATGGTCGAGCAGGGCCAGCAGATGGCGCGCGCATTCAACCCCGCGCTCGAGACCTTTCGCGTCAAGGGCTTCGAGGACCTGATCCCGACCATGTCGCGCGATTTCATGGAAGCGGCCTTCGGGCGCACCTTCAACCGCGAGGGGCTCGATGCGCGCACGCGGCTTCTCGTCACGATCGCGGCGCTCACCGTGCTCGGCGCGCAGGCCGAGCCGCAGCTGAAGCTTGCCATCCGCCACGCGCTCGAGGCCGGCGCGACCGAGCGCGAGGTGGCCGAGGTCATCTGCCAGATGAGCCTCTTTGGCGGCCTGCCCGCCATGCAGAAGGCGCTCGCGATCGCGCAGGGCGTCTTCGCCGAGCGCAAGGGGGATGAGGGATGACGCCAGCCGATTACGCCTTCTATGCCTTCGGCGGCGTCGCCGTCGCGGCGGGGCTTCTGATGACGCTCGCGCGCAACCCGGTGCATTCGGTGCTCTGGCTCATCCTCGCCTTCTTCTCCTCGGCGGGGCTCTTCGTGCTGCTCGGGGCCGAGTTCGTGGCGATGCTGCTGGTGATCGTCTATGTCGGCGCGGTGGCGGTGTTGTTCCTCTTCGTCGTCATGATGCTCGATGTCGATTTCGCGGCGCTGAAGGGCGAGATGGCGCGCGCCATGCCGCTTGCGCTCCTGATCGCGACGGTGCTGCTCTTGCAGCTCGGGATGGCGATCGGGGTCTGGCAGACGGCCGAGGGGGTGGTGATGCGCGACGCGCCGCTGCCGCAGGCCGACAACGCCCGCGCGCTCGGCCTCGTGCTCTATGACCGCTACATCTATGCCTTCCAGGCCTCGGGCCTCATCCTGCTGGTCGCCATGATCGGGGCGATCGTGCTGACGCTGCGCCACCGCGCCGGGGTCAAGCGGCAGGATGCGCTCGCGCAGATGTGGCGCGACCCGGCCAAGGCCATGGAACTCAAGGACGTGAAGCCGGGGCAGGGCCTCTAGGCGCAACGCGCAAGCAGACGGGCAACAGACCCGGAGGGACGGATGGTCGGACTGGAACACTACCTCGGCGTGGCGGCGGCGCTCTTCGTCATCGGCATCTTCGGGATCTTCCTCAACCGCAAGAACGTGATCGTCATCCTGATGTCGATCGAGCTCATGCTGCTCGCGGTCAACATCAACCTCGTCGCCTTCTCGGCGCATCTGGGCGATCTCGGCGGGCAGGTCTTCACCATGTTCGTGCTGACGGTCGCCGCCGCCGAGGCCGCGATCGGGCTCGCGATCCTCGTCAGTTTCTTCCGCAATCGCGGCAGCATCGACGTCGAGCGCGTCAACGTCATGAAGGGCTAGGCCGATGGACGTCGTCATCCTCTTCGCGCCGCTTCTGGGCGCGCTGCTCTGCGGCTTCGGCTGGCGGCTCTGGGGCGAGCGCGCGGGGCAGGTGATCGCGACCGCGCTCGTCTTCCTTGCCGCGGTGCTCTCGTGGGTCGTCTTCCTCGGCTTTGACGGCGAGACGCGCCAGACCGTGGTGCTGCGCTGGTTCGATGTGGGCAGCTTCGGCGCCGAATGGGCGATCCGCCTCGACCGGCTGACGGCGATCATGCTTGTCGTGGTGACGACGGTCTCGGCGCTCGTGCATCTCTATTCCTTCGGCTACATGGCCCATGACGACAACTGGCGCGAGGGTGAGCGCTACAAGGCGCGCTTCTTCACCTATCTGTCGTTCTTCACCTTCGCGATGCTGATGCTCGTGACGGCCGACAACCTCGTGCAGATGTTCTTCGGCTGGGAGGGGGTTGGGGTCGCGTCCTATCTGCTGATCGGCTTCTACTGGCGCAAATCCTCGGCCAACGCCGCCGCGATCAAGGCCTTCGTCGTCAACCGCGTGGGCGATTTCGGCTTTGCGCTCGGGATCTTCGCGCTCTTCCTGCTGACCGACAGCGTGCGCTTCGACGACATCTTCGCCGCGACCCCGGCGCTCGCCGAGACGCAGCTGCATTTCCTCTGGGCCGAATGGAACGCGGCCAATCTGATCGCGGTCCTGCTCTTCATCGGGGCGATGGGGAAGTCGGCGCAGCTCTTCCTGCACACATGGCTGCCCGATGCGATGGAGGGGCCGACGCCCGTCTCGGCGCTGATCCACGCCGCGACGATGGTGACGGCGGGCGTGTTCCTCGTCTGCCGGATGTCGCCGCTTTACGAATTCGCGCCCGAGGCCAAGGCCTTCATCGTCTATGTCGGGGCCTTCACCGCCTTCTTCGCGGCGACCGTCGGCCTCGTGCAGAACGACATCAAGCGCGTCATCGCCTATTCGACCTGCTCGCAGCTCGGCTACATGTTCGTGGCGGCCGGCGTCGGGGTCTATTCGGTGGCGATGTTCCACCTCTTCACCCACGCCTTCTTCAAGGCGATGCTGTTTCTGGGTGCGGGCTCGGTCATCCACGCGATGCACCACGAGCAGGACATGCGCAATTACGGCGGGCTGCGGCGCAAGATCCCGCTCACCTTCGCGGCGATGCTGACGGGGACGCTCGCGATCACGGGGGTGGGGATACCGCTCACGCATTACGGCTTCGCGGGCTTCATCTCGAAGGACGCGGTGATCGAGAGCGCCTTTGCCGCGGGCGCCGATTTCGCCTTCGTGCTCCTGGTCCTCGGGGCGGCGATGACCTCGTTCTATTCCTGGCGGCTCATGTTCATGACCTTCTGGGGCAGCCCGCGGGGCGATCATCACGCCCACGACCACGCCCACGAAAGCCCGCGCACGATGCTCGTGCCGCTCGGCGTGCTCGCGCTCGGGGCGGTCTTTTCGGGGATGGTCTGGTATGGCGCCTTCTTCGGCAAGGAAGAGAGCGTGCGCGCCTGGTTCGCGCTGCCCGAGGCGGCGGCGCACGGGACGGACGCGGCCGCGCATGAGGTGCCGGTGCCGGGGCAGGGGGGCATCTACATCCACCCCGACAACACGGTGCTGCATGACGCGCATTACGTGCCGAAATGGGTCAAGGTCGCGCCCTTCATCGCGATGCTCGCGGGGCTCGCCCTCGCCTGGCAGATGTATGTGCGCCGCCCGGACCTGCCCGCCCGCCTCGCGGCCAACCAGCGCCCGCTCTATCTCTTCCTCCTCAACAAGTGGTATTTCGACGAGATCTACGATGCCCTCTTCGTGCGGCCGGCCGGGTGGCTCGGGCGGCAGCTCTGGCGGCGCGGCGACGGGTCGGTGATCGACGGCGCGCTGAACGGGGTCGCGATGGGGATCGTGCCCATGCTCGCCCGCGCGGCGGCGCGGGTGCAGTCGGGCTATGTCTTCCACTATGCCTTCGCGATGGTGCTGGGGATCGCGGCCCTCGTCACCTGGGCGACGCTCGCGGGCGGGAACTGAGGGCCGATCATGCAGAACCTGCTCTCGATCATCACCTTCCTGCCGACGGTCGCGGCCGTCATCCTCGCGCTCTTCCTGCGCGGCGATGATGCGGCCGCGCGGCGCAACGCGCGCTGGCTCGCGCTTCTCGCGACAACGGCGACCTTCCTCGCCTCGCTCTTCCTCGTCGCGGGGTTCGATCCCGCCGACACGGGCTTCCAGTTCGTCGAGGAGCGCGACTGGATCTTCGGGCTGACCTATCGCATGGGGGTCGATGGCATCTCGATCGCCTTCGTCATGCTCACGACCTTCCTCATGCCCATCACCATCGCCGCCTGCTGGGGGGTGGAGCATCGGGTCAAGGACTACATGATCGCCTTCCTCGTGCTCGAGACGCTGATGATCGGCGTCTTCGTCTCGCTCGATCTCGTGCTCTTCTACCTCTTCTTCGAGGCAGGCCTGATCCCGATGTTCCTCATCATCGGGATCTGGGGCGGGAAGGAGCGGATCTATGCCGCCTTCAAGTTCTTCCTCTATACCTTCCTCGGCTCGGTGCTGATGCTCGTCGCGATGATCGCGATGTATGTGCAGGCGGGCACGACCGACATCACGCTGCTCTTGCGCCATGATTTCGACGCAGGCCCGCTCGCGGTGCTCGGCTTCGACATCCCGGGCGGGGTGCAGACGCTGCTGTGGCTCGCGTTCTTCGCCTCTTTCGCGGTCAAGATGCCGATGTGGCCGGTCCACACCTGGCTCCCTGACGCGCATGTGCAGGCGCCGACGGCGGGCTCGGTCGTGCTGGCGGCGATCCTGCTCAAGATGGGGGGCTATGGGTTTTTGCGCTTCTCGCTGCCGATGTTCCCGGTGGCGTCCGACCTGCTCGCGCCGCTGGTGTTCTGGATGTCGGCGATCGCGATCGTCTACGCCTCGCTCGTGGCGCTCGCGCAGGAGGACATGAAGAAGCTCATCGCCTATTCGTCGGTCGCGCACATGGGCTATGTCACGCTCGGCATCTTCGCCGCGAACCGGCAGGGCATCGACGGGGCGATCTTCCAGATGATCAGCCACGGCTTCATCTCGGGCGCGCTCTTTCTCTGCGTCGGCGTCGTCTATGACCGGATGCACACGCGCGAGATCGCGGCCTATGGCGGGCTCGTGAACCGCATGCCCGCCTATGCCGCGATCTTCATGTTCTTCACCATGGCGAATGTCGGGCTGCCGGGCACCTCGGGCTTCGTGGGCGAGTTCCTGACGCTCGCCGGTATCTTCCAGGTCAACACCTGGGTCGCGGCGGTCGCGACGAGCGGGGTGATCCTCTCGGCGGCCTATGCGCTCTGGCTCTATAGGCGGGTCGTCTTCGGCGATCTGGTGCGCGAGAGCCTGCGCGCCATCACCGACATGGACCGGCGCGAGCGGGCGATCTTTGCCCCCCTCGTCGCGATGACGCTGCTCCTTGGCGTCTATCCGAGCCTGCTCACCGATCTGATCGGCCCCTCGGTCGAGGCGCTGATCGCCGATTACCGCGCCGCCCTGCCCGATGCGGGCAGCGTCGCCTCCGCCTCGCATTGAAGGTGCCGCGATGACCGCGCTCGATCTCTCCCTGATCCTTCCCGAACTGATCCTGGCCGTCGCCGCGATGGCGGGGCTGATGGCGGGGGCCTTCGGCGGGGGCGACCGGCTCGCGCCCACGCTCAACGTCGCGGCGGCGGGGCTCTATCTGGTGCTGGCGCTCTGGATCGGGCTGTCGGGCGACGGTGCGGCGGCGGCCTTTGGCGGGATGTTCGTCGATGACGGCTTCGCCCGCTTTGCCAAGATCGCGATCCTGACCTCGGCTGCGGCGGTGCTGCTGATGGGGCAGGATTACGTCGCGCGGCGCGACATGGGGCGGTTCGAATACCCGGTGCTCGTGACGCTCGCGGTGCTCGGCATGATGATGATGGTCTCGGCGGGCGACCTCATCGCGCTCTATGTCGGGCTCGAGCTGCAATCGCTTGCGCTCTATGTCCTCGCGGCGCTGAGGCGCGACTCGCTGCGCGCGACCGAGGCGGGGCTCAAGTATTTCGTGCTCGGCGCGCTCTCCTCGGGGCTGTTGCTCTATGGCGCGTCGCTCGTCTACGGCTTCGCCGGCAGCACCTCCTTTGCGGGCATCCTCGGCGCGGTGGGCGAGGGGGCGCCGGTCGGGCTCATGTTCGGGCTCGTCTTCATGCTCGCGGGGCTTGCCTTCAAGGTCTCGGCCGCGCCCTTCCACATGTGGACGCCCGACGTCTACGAAGGCGCGCCGACGGCGGTGACGGCCTTCCTCGCGACCGCGCCCAAGATGGCGGCGATGGCGCTGATGGCGCGGCTCGCGCATGACGCCTTCGGCACCATGCCGGACGCCTGGGGGCAGGTCATCGCGGCACTCGCGGTCGCCTCGATGTTCGTGGGCGCGATCGCGGCGATCGGGCAGCGCAACATCAAGCGGCTGATGGCCTATTCCTCGATCGCGCACATGGGCTTTGCGCTCGTGGGCCTCTCGGCGGGCGGGGCGGAGGGCGTGCAGGCGATGCTGCTCTACATGGCGATCTATGTCGCGATGAACGTCGGCACCTTCGCCTTCATCCTGTCGATGGAGCGCGACGGCCGCCCGGTCGCGGACATCGACGCGCTGCACCAGTTCTCGCGCGCCGAGCCGACCAAGGCGCTCGCGCTCATGGTGCTGCTCGTGAGCCTTGCGGGCGTGCCGCCGGCGCTCGGCTTCTGGGGCAAGTTCGCGGTGCTCAAGGCCGCGGTCGAGGCCGGGATGGTCTGGGTCGCGGTCGCGGGCGTCATCGCCTCGGTGATCGGGCTCTTCTACTATCTCCGCCTCGTCTACTTCATGTATTTCGGGCGCGAGGGCGAGGGGCTCGAAAGCAGGATGTCGGCGGTGCAATGGGCGGTAATGATGGGGGCCGCGATCGCGATGGTTGCCGGGGTCTACAACCTCTTCGGCCTCGAGCCGCTCGCGGCCGCCGCGGCGCAGGCGCTTGTTGACTGATCCGGCGCCCTGGCCCGCGGGCGTCGGGCTGCGGCGCTGCGGGGTGATCGACAGCACCAACGCCGAGGCCGCGCGCCTTGCCGCCGCGGGTGCCCCCGCCCCCGTCTGGATCCTTGCCGAGGCCCAGAGCGCCGGGCGCGGCCGGCGCGGTCGCGGCTGGCAGAGCCCGCCCGGCAATTTCGCGGCCACGCTTCTCCTGCGCCCCGACATGCCCCCCGCGCAGGCCGCGCTGATGAGCTTCGTTGCCGCCACCTCGCTGCGCGCGGCGCTTGCCGGGGCGGGGGTGGCGGGCCTCTCGCTCAAATGGCCCAATGACGTGCTGCTCGGGGGCCGCAAGCTCTGCGGCATCCTGCTCGAGAGTGCCGGCAGCGGGGCAGGGGTTCACCACCTCGCGGTCGGGATCGGCGTCAACCTCGTCGCGGCCCCCCCGCCCGAGGCGCTCGATGCGGGCGCCCTGCCCGCGACGAGCCTGATCGCCGAGACGGGGATCGCGCTTGCGCCCGAGGCGCTGCTCGCGCGCCTCGCCCCCGAGATGGCGGCGCGGGCCGAGACGCTTGGCCTTGAGGGCTTCGCGCCCATCCGCGCCGAATGGCTCGCCCATGCCGCGGGGCTCGGCGCCCCGATCCGCGCCCGCACCGCCCGCACGACCGAGACGGGCCGCTTCGAGACGATCGACGCGACCGGCGCCCTCATCCTCGACACCGCGCGCGGCCCCATTGCGCTTTCGGCCGCCGAGGTGTTCCCCTTGGCCGACTGATCCAACCCGGGGTGCGCCCATGCTTCTGGCCATCGACTGCGGCAACACCAACACCGTCTTCTCGATCTGGGACGGCACGGCCTTTCGCGCCACCTGGCGGATCGCGACCGACCACCGGCGCACGGCGGACGAATACTTCGTCTGGCTCCAGACGCTCATGACGCTCAACCGCACCGAGGTGAGCATCACCGATGCGATCATCTCCTCGACGGTGCCGCGGGTGGTGTTCAACCTGCGCGTGCTCTGCAACCGCTATTTCGATTGCCGCCCCCGCGTGGTGGGCAAGCCGGGCTGCGCGCTGCCCGTGGCGCCCCGGGTCGATCAGGGCACGACGGTCGGCCCCGACCGGCTCGTGAACACCGCCGGCGCCCATGCCCGCCACGGCGGCAACCTGATCGTGGTCGATTTCGGCACCGCCACCACCTTCGATGTCGTCGATGACGACGGCGCCTATGTCGGCGGCGTCATCGCGCCCGGCGTCAACCTCAGCCTCGAGGCGCTGCACATGGCGGCGGCGGCGCTGCCGCATGTCGATATCACCCGCCCCGATCAGGTCGTGGGCAAGAATACGGTGGCCTGCATGCAGTCGGGTGTGTATTGGGGCTACATCGGGCTGGTCGAGGGGATTGTGGCGCGCATCCGCGCCGAACGCGGCCGCCCGATGAAGGTCGTTGCCACGGGGGGGCTCGCCCCCCTCTTCCGGAACGACACCGATGTCTTCGATGCCGTCGAGGACGA
>CAYYJB010000005.1:0-59069 GCA_964472135.1 uncultured Gemmobacter sp. | reverse complement strand
TTTTCCCTCCCTCGGGCCGGTTGTCTGCCGGTTTCTGGCGAGGCCCTGCGCCGATGTTCCGACCGGCAGAAAGCTCCCGCAGACGGCATTCATCTGCTGGAACCTTGGGCATTCTTACCCTCTTCGCACAAACAATAAACAAAAAAGTTTCATGCGATGAAATTATGTGCGTGATTGTGCCCGTTCGCGCGGCGCCCCTTGGCCGAGCGGCGATCGCGTCCGCCACGCCCTACGGCGGCGTCAGCCAAGGCCGCTGGCGCCGCGCCGGGGGGATTGCGAGCGCCGGGCGCGCGCGTCAGCCTGTGCGCGGGGAAGATTTTGCCGAGATTGGAGCGGGTAGCGGGAATCGAACCCGCGCCAAGAGCTTGGGAAGCTCGTGTGATACCATTTCACCATACCCGCGCGCCGTCTCGATACCACCAACGGGCGGTCCGAGGCAAGGGGGCGATCAGATCAGCAGCACCTGCGTGCCGACCTCGGTGAGGTCGAACAACTCGGCGATGTGCTCGTTATAGAGGCCCACGCAGCCGTTCGAGGACCGCCGCCCGATCTTGCGCGTGTCGTGCGTGCCGTGGATGCGGTAATAGGTCCATGACAGATAGAGGGCGTGGCTCCCCAGCGGGTTGTCCGGGCCGGGGGGGATGAAGTCGGGCCATTCGGGGTTGCGCTTCTTCATCGCCTCGGTCGGCCGCCACGAGGGGCCAACGACCTTCTGCACGATCTCGGTGCGGCCGCGCCGTTCCATGTCCTCGGTCATCGGTACCGAGGTCGGATAGAGGCGATAGACCGACTGGTCCGCCGACCAGTAGTGCAGCGCGCGCGAGTTCATGTCGACAAGGATCGCGCCGCGCCGCGTGTTCGAGAAATAGGGCCGCCAGTCCAGCGCGCGGAAACCCGAGGCGTTGCGCCGCACGACCTGCGAGAGGTTCTCCTCCATCTCGGTCGAATTGCCGGTCAGCGTCTGGGCGGGCAGCGCCGTCGCCGCGAGCGATGCGGCCGTGGCGGCGATGAAGGCGCGGCGGTCAGGGTTGAAGGGCATGTTCGGCTCTCGCACCGGTGTCGTGACGGACGCTTTCTAGCCACATGTCCGGCGGCTGGCAATTCAAACCCGCGTCAGCGGCTTGCCGCATCGCCGCGCGGTTTGCGCTCGGTGCAGCGGCCTGATATGCGGGCGCAAACCCCTTCCGGACGCCATCATGCCGCACCTCGCCCGCCGCCTTGCCCTCTTGTGCCTGATCGGCCTTGCCGGATGCACCGGCACGGTCGATGCGACCTTCGACGCCTCCGGCAAGGCGATGCCGCAGGTCTATCGCATCCAGTCGGCCGATGTCGGCCGCATCCAGGGGCGGATGCTGCAGGCCGTCAACAGCCTGCGCGCGGCGCGCGGGCTCGGGGCGCTCGCGCTCAATGCCGAACTCAACGCCGCCGCCGCGACGCATGCGCGCGACATGTCGGTGCAGAACCGCCCCTGGCATTTCGGCTCGGACGGATCCTCGCCCATCGACCGGGTGGCGCGCGCGGGATACGGCGGCGCGCTGCGCGGCGAACTCATCTCCGAGACCTACGAGACCGAGCTCGAGACCCTCTCGGGCTGGATGGAGCGCGACGATACCCGCCTCATCCTCTTTGATCCCGAGGCGCGCGAGATGGGCCTCGGCGTCCATCAGGAACAGGCCGGCAAGCTCTGGTGGGCGCTGGTGCTGGGCGACGGCGGCGCGGGCGGCGCTGTCAGGGCCGGATCGTGATCGGGGTGCCGACGCGGACCATCGCGTAGATCTCCTCGATCTCGCGGTCGGTCACGGCGATGCAGCCCTCGGTCCAGTCCGGTCCGCGCCCGAGGTGCTTGCCGGCGCGGCCGTGGATGAAGATGTCGCCCCCGGGCGATAGCCCCGCCTCGCGCGCGACGCGCCGCTGCGAGACGGTCGGATAGGAAATCCCGAGCGATAGGTGAAAGGCGCTGCGCGGGTTGCGCCGGTCGATGACATAGCTGCCCTCGGGCGTGCGCCCGTCGCCCTCGCGCCGCTTCTGCCCCACGGGTTCGCGCCCGAGCGCGATGTCGTAGCTGCGCAGCACCCTCTCGCCGTGCATGAGATACATGCGCCGCTCGGCCTTCAGCACCTCGATCCGGGTGACCTCGGGGCCGTCATAGCTGCGCATCTTGCCAAAAAGCGAGCACCCGCCGAGAAGCGTGACAAACACCAGCAAGACGCCTGCGCGCCAGATTCCGCCCATTTCCTGCCCGCTCAGCGATTACCGCTCTTGCTTGGTATCATATCGCAACTTCGGGCGCGGAAAAAGGGAAAAGGGCGCTTCAGGGCGGCGCGGTCGCGCGGGCGACCAGCTCGACATGCGCCGACCAGCGGAACTGATCGACCGGCTGCACCGGATCGAACCGATAGCCCGCGTCGGCCAGGATGCGCGCGTCGCGCGCGAAACTCGCCGGATTGCACGACACCATCGCGACGAGGGGGACGCGCGCGCGCGCGATCTCGGCCGTCTGCGCCTCGGCACCCGCGCGCGGCGGGTCGATCGCGACCGCATCGAAGCGCGCGAGTTCGGGCGCGAGCAGCGGCCGGCGGAAGAGGTCGCGCGCCTCGGCGCTGACGGCGCGCAGCCCGGGCGCCCTGCGCGCGCCCGACAGCAGCGCCGCCACCATCTCGGGCGCGCCCTCGGCCGCATGCACCTCGGCCCCCTCGGCGAGGGGCAGCGCGAGCGTGCCGATCCCCGCGAACAAGTCCGCCACCCGCCGCGCCGGCCCCACGGCCGCGCGCACGAGATCGGCGAGCAGCGCCGCCCCCTCGGCCGAGGGTTGCAGGAAGGCGCCGGGCGGCAGCGGCACCCGCGCCCGTCCGATCGCGACCTCGGGCGGCACGGTCTGGGCGATGATCTCGCCGCCCCAACTGAGCCGCGCCACCCCGCCGGCGGCCGCGATCGCGGCCAGCGTCGCGGCGCGCGCGCCGTCGGGCGCGGCCGCGCCCGTCACCGCGATGTCGAGGCCCCCGAGCGTGCGGGTGCAGAGGATATCCGCGCGCGCGCTGCGGCTCAGCCCCGCCTCGACCAGATCGGCCAAGAGCGGCAGCGCCGCGACCAGATCGGGGTGCAGCAGCATGCAGCCCGGCACCGGCACGATCTCCGCGCTCGCGCGGCGGTGCAGGCCCACGATCGCGCCCGACCGGCCGCGCCGGGCGGCGAAGGTCGCGCGCTGGCGCGTGCCGGCGGGCAGCGTGCGGGTGGGCAGCACCCCCGGCGCCAGCCCCTGCGCCGCGAGCGCGCGCGCCACCACCGCGGCCTTCCATTCCGCGACGAAGCCATCCGCCGCATGCTGGAGCGCGCAGCCCCCGCAGCCCCGCGCATGGGCGCAGGGCGGGCGAATGCGCGCCGTGCTCGGGCTCAGGATGCGCGGCGCCGCCATCACGCCGCCCGCGACCTCGCCCTCGACCGTCTCGCCCGGCAGCGCGCCCGGCACGAAAATGCCCTGCGCGACGCCGTCGCCGTGATGCCCGAGCCGGTCGATCGTGACGATCACGCGTCCGACCCGCCCGGCGTCACCGGCGCGACCGTGCCCGCGAGCACCGCGCCCGCCTCGAGCAGGAGATCCTCGCGGAAACGGTCGGCGACTAGCTGGACCCCGACGGGCACCCGGCCCCCGTCCCCATCCATCGCCCCCGTCGTCACCGACAGCCCCGGCAGCCCCATGAAGGGCAGCCCCACCATCGGCAGCTGCGCGGCCAGCACCGTATCGAAATCGGCCTCCGAGGCGACATCGCGGTGGTCGGCGAAGGGCGGCAGCCCCGAGACGGGGCAGAGCAGGATCGGCCAGCGGTCGAAAAAGACCCGCCACGCCCGCACGAGCCCCGCGCGCGCCTGCAGCGTGTCCATGAAGCCCGCGAGGTCGGTCTCGGGGCAATGGCGCGCAAGGCCCGCATAGACGAAGGCCGCGTCCGGGTCGCCCTCGGCCGCGACAGCGGCGCCCCCGGTCCGGCGCATCTCGGCCAGCCACAGGCGCAGCTGCAACTCAGCCGCCGCGCGCAGGGGCGGCACCGCCACCTCCTCGACCGCATAGCCCGCATCGGCAAGGCGCCGGGCCGCGGCCATCACGCCCGCCCGGACCTCGGGCGCGACCTCCATCCCGTCGGGTGCGGCGCAGAGCGCGACGCGGCGCGGTGCCGCCGGGCCGGCGAGCGGCACGGGCTCCCACCACGGGTCGCGCGGGTCGCGCATCGCCATGACCTCGAGCGCGAGGCGCAGATCGGGGATCGAGCGCGCGATCGGCCCGCCCACGGCCATCAGTTGCGCCCCGATCAGCCGGTCGGGCCCCGAGGGGTTGTAGCCCGCCACCCGGCCGAGCGAGGGCCGCAGCCCGTGGATGCCGCAGGCATGCGCCGGATAGCGGATCGAGCCCGCGATGTCGGTACCATGCGCGACCGGCCCGATCCCGGCCGCGCAGGCCGCCGCCGCCCCGCCCGAAGACCCGCCGGGCGTCAGCCGGGGGTTGAGCGGGTTGCGCGTCGCGCCGTGCAGGCTGTTGCGGGTGAACCAGCGCAGGCTGAAGGCGGGCGTGTTCGTCCGCCCCACGATCACCGCCCCCGCCCGGCGCAGGTTCGCCGCCACCGGGCTGTCCTCGGTCGCGACCAGATCGCGCTGCAGCCGCAGCCCGTTCGTGGTCGCATGCCCCTTCTGGTCGATGTTGACCTTGAGCGTCACGGGCACCCCCGCCATCGGCCCCGGATCCTCGCCCCGGGCGCGCGCGGCATCGACCGCGTCGGCCGCCGCCAGCGCCTCGGCGTCGCAGCGCGCGACGACCGCGTTGATCGCGCCGTTGACCGCATCCATCCGCGCGAGCGTCGCCCGCGTGACCTCGCGCGCGGAAAACCGCCCCGCCGCGATCCCCGCCCGAACCTCGGTCGCCGTCAGCGACCAGAGCGCCCCATCCGCCATGCCTGCCCCCTATCCCAGCCTCAGATCCTCGAGCACCGCCTCGATGTCGCTCGCGGTATCATCGCCATCGGCCGACACCGCAAGGCCCACCGGAACACCCGGCGCCTCGCCGAAGGCGCGTTGGTGGTCGGCGGCCAGATCGACCGTCTCGGCATGATCGCCGGTGCCGGCCTCGCGCAGGGCCAGATTGGCGCCCCGGCCGCGAAACCACGGGTTGGCCGACACCGTCCCGCGCGGCGCATCCCCGCCCCAGACATGGATCAGGATGCGCGCGCCGCGCCGGCCGAGCAGATCCGCGATGTCGGCATCCGCGCCCACCCGCGCGGCCGCGCGCGGATCGAGAAAGACCCAGTAGAGCGCGAGGTTGCGATCATCCCCGCCGCGCCGCGCCAGATCCGTCGCCGGCACCGAGCGCGCGACCGACCAGCGCCACGATGCCCTCAGCAATCCCCGCTCGCCCTCGGCCAGCACGCGCCAGAAGACCGACGCGCCCCGCTCGGACCGGACGATGAGCCGCGTGCCCTCGGGACGGAACCCGGTCGGGGGGATGCGGCGAAAGGTCAGGTGCCGCCAGCGCGCGTCGAAGACCTCGGGCGACGGGCGCGCAAAGGCCGGCCCCCCCAGCGCCATGCCCGCCGCGAGGCCCGCCGCGAAGCCGCGTCTGCTGATCGCGCCCGGTGTCATGGGCCGAGCCTAGCAACTCGCACCCGGCAGCGCCACCCTCGGGCACCGCGGTGCCGGCGCTGTTTGCATGATCCGCCCGGATCGCTCATACATGAATGGTCCGCACGGGAGGAACCGACATGCCCTGGCCGCTCCGAACTGCCCTGGCCCTGATCGCGACCCTGCTTGCCATGCCCGCCCGCGCCGACTGGCCGGCGGTCCTCGATGCCGCGCGCGGACAGACCGTCTATTGGCACGCCTGGGGGGGCGATCAGCGGACCAACGACTTCATCGCCTGGGTCGGGACCGAGGCGATGGCCCGCCACGAGGTCGCGGTCGCGCAGGTGAAACTCACCGACACCGCCGAGGCGGTGACGCGGGTTCTGGCCGAGGTCTCGGCCGGGCAGACCGAGGGGGGGGCGGTCGACCTCATCTGGATCAACGGGCCGAACTTCCTGACGATGAAGGAAAAGGGCCTGCTGCACGGCCCCTTCGTGCAGGATCTGCCCAATGCGCGATTCCTCGACCTTTCCCCCGGCGCCGCCGCCGCGACCGATTTCACCGTCCCGGTCGAGGGGATGGAGAGCCCATGGCGGCTGGCGAAATTCGTCCTCATCCACGACGCCGCCCGCCTGCCCGACCCGCCGCGCAGCATGCGCGCGCTGGCTAGATGGGCGGCGGCGAACCCCGGGCGGATGACGCATCCCGACGCGTCGAACTTCATGGGGGCGACCTTCCTCAAGCAGGCGCTGATCGAACTCGCGCCCGACCCCTCCATCCTCCAGCGTCCGGCCGACGATGCGGCCTATGCGGCAGCGACGGGCGATTTTTGGGCCTGGTATGACGCGCTGCGCCCCAACCTCTGGCGCGGGGGGCGGTCATTTCCCGAAAACCAGTCGGTGCAGGAGCAGCTTCTGGCCGATGGCGAGATCGACATCGCGATGTCCTTCGATCCGGCCTCGACGGCCGCGCAGATCGCGCAGGGGCTTCTGCCCGAGACGGCGCGCGTCTTCGTCCCCGAGGTCGGCGCGCTCGGCAACGTGAGCTTCGTCGCCATCCCGATCAACGCCGCGAACCGGGCGGGCGCGATGGTCGTCGCGAACCTGCTGCTCGATCCGGCGGTGCAGGCGCGGATGCAGGACATCACGGTGCTCGGCTCCTATTCGGTGCTCGACCCGGCGCGGCTCGACGATGCCGCGCGCGCGGCCTTCGCGGGCCTGCCGACGGCGCCCGCCCTGCCCGCGCTTCAGGATCTCGGGCCGACCCTGATCGAGCCGCACCCCTCGTGGATGACGCGGCTGGCCGAGGATTGGGCGCGCCGGGCCGCCCCATGACGGCACCCGGCCCATGACGGCACCTGCGCCCGAGGGGCGCGCGCTGCGCGGCGCGGTGGCGCTGATCCTGATCGGGCTGATCCTCGGCCCCATCGCCGCCGGCCTGTGGGAGAGCGGCCGCGCCGCACTCGGCATCCTGCCCGCGCTCGGCGCGACCGAGCCCTCGCTTGCACCGCTGCGGGCGCTTTTGGCCGAGCCGGGCATCGGGCGCGCGGCGGCGCTCAGCCTCTGGACGGGGGGGGCGGCGACGGCGCTGTCGGTCCTGCTCGCGCTCGGGGCGGCGGGGGCGGTGGCGGGGCGGATCGGGGCGGGGGCGCAGGCGCGCCTCGTCGTGCCCTTCCTCGCGATCCCGCACGCGGCGCTTGCGATCGGGCTGGCCTTCGTGCTTGCCCCCTCGGGCTGGATCGCGCGGCTGATCGCGCCGCTCGCGGGCTGGGCGCGGCCGCCTGATGTCGCGACGGTGGGCGACCAGGCGGGCCTCGCGCTGATCGCGGGGCTGGCGATCAAGGAAGTGCCGTTCCTGCTGCTCGTGACCTTCGCGGCGCTGACGCAGATCCAGTTTGCGCGTGCCATGGCGGCGGGGCGCGCGCTCGGCTACGGGCGCGCGGCGGTGTGGTGGCGGATCGTGGTGCCGCAGATCTGGCCGCTGATCCGGCTGCCCGTCATCGTCGTGCTGGCCTATGGGGTGTCGGTCGTGGACATGGCGCTGATCCTCGGGCCGACGACGCCGCCCACCCTGTCGGTGATGGTGATGCGGCTCTATGCCGACCCCGAGGCGGGGCGGATCCTGACCGGGGCGGCGGGGGCGATGGCGCAGCTCGCCCTCGTGGGCGTGGCGGCGGCGGGGCTGTGGCTGGCCGAGCGCGCGGTGCGCCGGATCGGGCTGCGGGTGATCGCGGCAGGCCGGCGCGGCGGGGCGATGGCGGGGGCGGGGCTCTCGGCGCTCGCGGCGGCGACGGGGGTGATGGGGGTTCTGGGGATCGCGGCGCTGATCGCGCTCGCGCTCTGGTCGGTGGCCTGGCGCTGGCCCTGGCCCGCGCCCTGGCCCGAGGCGTTTTCGCTGCGCGCCTGGTCCGCGCCGGGGACGGGGCGCGCGCTCTGGACCACGCTTGCCCTCGCGGCGGGGTCGGTCGCGCTTGCGCTCGCCCTCGCCATCGCCTGGCTCGAGGCCGAGGACCGCGGCCGCATCGGGCGCGCGCGCTGGGCCGAGGCGGTCATCTATCTGCCGCTTCTCGTGCCGCAGATCGCGGTGCTCTATGGCCTGTCGGTGCAGGTCATACGCCTCGGGCTGCCGCCGGGCCTCTGGGCGGTGCTGTGGGCGCATGTGCTCTTTGTCTTTCCCTATGTGATGATCGCGCTGTCGGGGCCGTGGCGGGCGCGCGATCCGCGGCTCGACCGGGCGGCGGCGGCGCTGGGCGCGGGGCCGTGGCGGCGGCTGTTCGCGGTGAAGCTGCCGGTGCACGCGATCCCCATCCTGACGGCGGCCGCGATCGGGGTCGGGGTGTCGGTCGCGCAATATCTGCCGACGCTGCTGATCGGCGCGGGGCGGGTCGCGACGCTGACGACCGAGGCGGTGACGCTCTCATCCGGGTCGGACCGGCGGGTGGCGGCGGTGCATGCGACGCTGCAGGCGGGGGTGCCGCTCGTGGCCTATCTCGCGGCCTTCGCGGCGGCGGCGGCGCAGGGGCGCAACCGGCGCGCGCTGCGCGGGGGGGCCGCCGGATGAGCCTGCATCTTGAGGCCCTCTCGGTCGCCTTCGCGGACGGCCGCCCGCTGATCGGGCCGATCAGCCTGGAGGTCGGGGCGGGGGAGGTCGCGACGCTGACGGGCCCGTCGGGGGTGGGGAAATCGACGCTCCTCGATGCGGTGGGGGGGCACCTCGGCCCGGCGTTCCGCCGGGGCGGGCGCGTCATCCTCGACGGGCGGGACGTCACCGACCTGCCGCCCGAGGCGCGGCGCATCGGCCTCATCTTTCAGGAGGCGGTGCTGTTCCCGCACCTCTCGGTCGCGGACAATCTGGCCTTCGGGCTCGATCCGGCCGTGCGGGGCCGGGCGGCGCGGCGCGCGGCGATCGAGGCGGCGCTGGCGCGCGCGGGCCTTCGGGGGATGGGCGGGCGCGATCCGGCGACGCTCTCGGGCGGGCAGCGGGCGCGGGCGGCGCTGATGCGCGCGCTCCTCGCCCGGCCGCGCGCGATCCTGCTCGATGAGCCGTTCGCAAGCCTCGATGCCGCGCTCCGGGCCGAGATCCGCGCCTTCACCCTCGCCCATCTGCGGGCCGAGGGAATCCCCGCCCTGCTCGTGACCCACGACGCCGAGGATGCGGCCGCCGCGGGCGGGCCGGTCCTGACCCTCGCGCAGGCAGGGGGCTGAGGGCGGGGGGCTGAACGCGGGGAACCTCAGACCCCGAGGCACCAGCGCAGGATCGCCTTTTGCGCGTGCAGGCGGTTCTCGGCCTCGTCGAAGATGACCGAATGCGGCCCGTCCATCACCCCGCTCGTCGCCTCGTCGTTGCGGTGCGCGGGCAGGCAATGCATGAAGAGGGCATCGGGTGCGGCGCGCGCCATCAGCGCCTCGGTCACCTGATAGGGGCGCAGCTGGTTGTGGCGGCGTTCGCGGGCCGATTCCGGGTCGTGCATGCTGACCCAGGTGTCGGTCACCACCAGATCCGCCCCCGCCACCGCGCGGTCGGGGTCGCGCTCGATCGCGACGCGCGCGCCGCGGGCGCGGGCGAAATCGATCCAGACCGGCTCGGGGTCGAGCGTCGGCGGCCCGGTGAAGGTGAAATCGAAGCCGAACTGCCCGGCCGCGTGCAGAAAGCTCGCGCATACGTTGTTGCCGTCCCCGCACCAGACCACCTTGCGCCCCGCGATGGGGCCGCGGTGTTCCTCGTAGGTCATCACATCCGCCATGATCTGGCAGGGATGGGTGCGGTTCGTCAGCCCGTTGATGACCGGCACGCTCGCGTGTTCGGCCATCTCGTGCAGCGTCGCCTCCTCATAGGTGCGGATCATGATGAGGTCGACATAGCGCGAGAGCACGCGCGCGGTGTCCGCGATCGTCTCGCCATGGCCAAGCTGCATCTCGCGGCCCGACAGCACCATCGTCTGCCCGCCCATCTGGCGGATGCCGACATCGAACGACACGCGCGTGCGGGTCGAGGGTTTCTCGAAGATGAGCGCGACCATCCGCCCCGCGAGCGGCTGGTCATCGTCCGGCGCGCCCCTCGGGCGGCCGCCGCGCGCGGCCTTCATCGCCTGCGCGGCATCGAGCATGCCGCGCAGCGCGGGCGCCTCGGTCGTGTGGATGTCGAGGAAATGGGGCATTCAGACCTCCGCCAGCCGCGCCGCGACATCCGCCGCCGCCGCATCGAGCCGCGCCACCGCCTCGGCGATCTCGGCGTCCGAGATGACGAGCGGGGGCAGGAGGCGCACCACATTGTCGGCCGCCGGCACCGTCAGCACATGCCGCGCGATCCCGGCCTTCACGACATCGGCGGGCGCCACCTTGCAGCGCAGCCCGAGCATCAGGCCCGCGCTGCGCACGCCCTCGAACACGGCCGGATGCGCCGCCACCAGCCCCTCGAGCCGCTGGCGCAGAAGCGCACCCTTGCGCGCGACCTCGGCGAGGAAGGCGGGATCGGCCACGATGTCCATCACCGCCGCCCCGACCGCGCAGCCGAGCGGATTGCCGCCATAGGTCGACCCGTGCGTGCCCGCCGTCATGCCCGCCGCCGCCGACCCCGTCGCGAGCAGCGCGCCGAGGGGGAAGCCCCCGCCGATGCCCTTGGCGACCATCATGATGTCGGGCGCGACCCCCGCCCATTCATGCGCAAAGAGCCGCCCCGTCCGCCCCATGCCGCATTGCACCTCGTCGAAGACCAGCAGCGCGCCGACCGCGTCGCAGGCCGCGCGCAGGCCGCGCAGGCAGGCGTCGGGCAGCGGGCGGATGCCGCCCTCGCCCTGGATCGGCTCAACCACGACGGCGGCGACATCGGGTGTCAGCGCGGCCTTCAGCGCCTCGTGGTCGCCAAAGGGCAGGTGCAGAAACCCCGGCATCAGCGGCCCGAAGCCCTTGGTCATCTTCTCGCCGCCCGCCATGGCGATGGCGCCGGTCGAGCGGCCGTGAAAGGCCCCCTCGAAGGCGATGATCGTCTCGCGCGGGGCGCCCTTGGCGTGGAAATGCTTGCGCGCCATCTTGATCGCGAGCTCGGCCGTCTCGGTGCCCGAATTGGTGAAGAACACCGTGTCGGCGAAGGTATGGGCGACCAGCCGCTCGGCCAGCGCCTGCTGCTGGGGGATCTCGTAGAGGTTCGAGACATGCCACACCCGCCCCGCCTGCGCCGTCAGCGCGGCGATGAGCGCGGGGTGCGCGTGGCCGAGCGCGTTGACCGCGATCCCCGCGCCGAGGTCGAGGTATCGCGCCCCGTCGGTGGCATGAAGCCACACCCCCTCGCCATGGGTGAAGGAAAGGGGCGTGCGCGAATAGGTGGGCAGGACTGCGGAAATCATGGCGTCATCCTCTGCGGGATCGTCTGGCCTGGGAAAGGGGGAAGGGGCGGCAACAGGGCCGCGGCACGGGGTCAGGCCCGGGCGCGTCGTCGTGGCAACAGAGGGTGGGCGAAACGCAGCATCCGTTTGCGATAGCGCCAAGCCCGCCGCGTGTAAAGCCGCCCCGCGCCCCCGGTGCGGCGGGGTGATCTGGATCAATGCCGCAGGCCCCGGCGCGTGATCTTTCGGGCCATCCAGGGAAGGAATGGATTTCATGCGCACGATTCTGATTGCCCCGCTGCTGGCCCTCGCCCTCGCCGCCCCCGCCGTGGGGCAGACGCCGGGGCCTGCGCCCGACAGCTTCGTCGCTGGCGGCAGCGACCTGCCCGACCTCGCCGCGCCGGGGGATGTGTTCGCGACGGGCGCGCGGCTCAGGCTGCGCGGCACGGCGGGGGGCGACATCCACGCGATGGGCTTCGACGTTGAGGTCGAACTCCCCGCGCCCGGCGATCTTTACGTCATGGGCGGATCGGTGCGGGTGCGCGCGCCGGTGGCGGGCGATCTGAGCGCCACCGGGTTCTCGGTCGAGACCGCGCCCGAGGCGGAGGTCGGCGGCAACGCGCGCCTCTCGGGCGGGTCGGTCGAGATCGGGGGGCGGATCGGCGGCGCGCTCACCGCCTCGGGCGGCGAGGTGCGGCTCGATGCCGCCGTCGCGGGCGACGCTCAGATCGCGGGCGGCGAGATCGGCTTCGGCCCCGCCGCGCAGGTGGCGGGCGTGCTGACCATCACCGCCCCCGAGCCCGTCGAGGTTCCCCCGACCGTCGCCCCGCCCGAGCGGGTCGTCTTTCGCGCGGCCGACGAGGCGCGGATGATGGGCGGCATGGGCGGCCGCATGGGGTGGGAGTGGGACGAGGCGCCGCATGGCATGGCGGCCGCGATGGGCGCGGGTTTCCTGCCGATGTTCTGGGGCGCGCTCTGGGGGCTCGGCGCGATGGTGGCGCTTGGCGCGCTGGTCCTCGGCGTCGTGCCCGACCGGATGGAGCGGCTGCGCGAGGATGTGATGGCCGCGCCCGGGCGCGCGCTGCTCTGGGGGCTCGGGACATTCGCGGCGCTGATCGGCCTCGTGCCGCTTCTGGCGCTGACGCTGGTCGGATTGCCGCTGGCCTTCGTCGTGGGGCTCTGCCTCGCGGCGGCGTGGATCGCGGGGCATCTCGTCGGCACCTATGCGCTCGCGGCGCGCGCGGCCGAGGCGGCGGGCCTCGCGCTCACGGGCTTCTGGCAGCGGCTGGGGGCGCTGGCGGGGGGCCTTGTCGTGCTGGGCCTCGTCTCGCTCATCCCCGTGGCGGGGTGGATCGCGCTCCTGCTTGTGGTGTTCCTCGGGCTTGGCGGCCTCGTCGAGGCGCTGCGGGGCAGGCCCGGCGCCACCGCCCCGGCGGCCTGAGGCGCCGGGCCCGCACGCACCGCGGACTTGCGCGACGGCGGCCTTCGTCGTATGCGACCGCGTCGCGGCGCCGGCATCCGGCCCGCCGCGTGCCGCACGGTGGAGGTCTGCCCGATGTCCTGGACGGATGAGCGTGTCGAGACGCTGCGGCGCATGTGGCTCGAGGGCCAGAGCGCGAGCCAGATCGCCAAGGAACTCGGCGGCGTCACCCGCAATGCGGTGATCGGCAAGGTCCACCGCCTCGGCCTGTCGAACCGCGGCGGCGACGGCCTGCCGCCGGCGCCGATCCCCGGCAACCCGGCCGCGGCCCCGGGCGCCGCCGCCTTCGATGCACTGCCCGCCGACCCGCCCGCCGACATCGCCGCTCCGGCCGAGCCCGAGGCGCGCGTCGATCCTGTCGATGAGTTGCGCCCCGTCGTTCCCGCCCAGCCGCCGCGCCGGCCGATCATCCCCGCCGGCCAGCCCCTGCCGCCCCAACCCTCGCTGAGCGAGATCAGCCCCGAGGCGCTCGCGTCGGTGCGCGAGGTCGAGAAGCGCGCCCTGCGCCTGTCGCTCATGCAACTGACCGAGCGGACCTGCAAATGGCCCGTGGGCGACCCCGCGACCGATGATTTCTGGTTCTGCGGCCTGCCCTCGCAGGCCGGCAAGCCCTATTGCGAGGCCCATGTCGGCGTCGCCTTCCAGCCGATGAGCGCGCGGCGCGACCGCCGGCGCTGAGCTATTCGCCGAAGGGCCGTTCGAGCGCGCGCACCCGCCGCGCCGTCTCGTCGATGTGGCAGGCAAGCCCCGCCGGCCCCGCCCCCGTGCCCCCCATCCATTGCGCCGCCTCATAGGCGCAGAGCGCGGCGCGATAGGCCCGCCACGCCGCATCCGTGGCCTGAAGCGCGGGCAGGAGGGGCGCCACCGCCGAGCCCAGCGCGCGCATCTCGGCATCGGTCCGCCGGTCGGCCTCGGCCCGGGCGGACAGGGCGCGCGCAAGCCGCCCCTCCCACCAGCGCGCCTCGGCGTCGAGGCACTGGACCATCCCGGCCGTCGTCTGCCCGCCGGGCGTGTCGTCCATGCAGCGCGCCGCCGCCAGCCCCGCGCAGTCCTCCGCCGCCTCCGACCAGCCGTGGCGGGCGAGGCACGCCTCGGTCGCGGCGGGGTCGAACACCACCCCGGCCCCCGCCCCGCCCGCCCACATCGCCACGAGCCCCGCCAGCAGGGCCGCTCGGGCGTCAGACATGCTGGCCGCCGTTGATGTGGATCTCCGAGCCGGTGATGTAGGACGACGCCCCGGTGCAGAGAAACCAGATCGTCTCGGCCACCTCGGCCGTCAGGCCCAGCCGGCGCAGCGGCAGCCGCTCGACGATCTTCTCGGTCCCGGGCGAGAGGATCGCGGTATCGACCTCACCGGGCGCGATCGCGTTCACGCGCACGCCGAGCGGGCCGAAATCATGCGCCATCTCGCGCGTCAGCGCGGCAAGCGCGGCCTTCGAGGTCGCATAGGCCGCGCCCGCGAAGGGGTGCACCCGGCTGCCCGCGATCGAGGTCACGTTCACGACCGACCCGCGCGCCGCCACGAGTTCGTCCTGAAGCCCGCGCGCGAGCACCACGGGGGCGAAGAAGTTGACATGGAACACCTGCCCCCATGTCCGCAGGTCGGTGTCGAGCGTCGAGAGCCGCGCCCCCCCCGGCCCCTTGGGCGAGA
Source organism: uncultured Gemmobacter sp. (assembly GCA_964472135.1). Lineage (GTDB taxonomy): Bacteria > Pseudomonadota > Alphaproteobacteria > Rhodobacterales > Rhodobacteraceae > JAUREX01. The sequence continues at coordinate 44,516 of CAYYJB010000005.1, read as the reverse complement.
TGCCGGCGTTGTTCACGAGCGCATCGAGCCGCCCGCCGATCTTGCCCTTGATGACCTCGATCGCGGCGATGGTCTTGTTGGGGTCGGCGAGGTCGAGCTCGATGTGGTTCTCCTCGCCGCCGGGCCACGGGCAGCGCGGATCGAAGGGCTGGCGCGAACAGGTCAGCACCCGCCAGCCCTCGGCCGAAAAGCGCTTGACCGTCGCGTGCCCGATCCCGCGGCTTGCGCCCGTCAGCACGAGTGTCTTCTGTTCCGCCATGACGCACCCCCAAGCGGGGGCGAGCCTAGCACCCCGCCCCTCTCCGGCCAAGCCCGCCCCGGCCAAGCCGCCCCGGCCAAGCCCGCCCCGGCCAAGCCCGCGAGCCGCTTGAGCGCGCGCGCCAAAGCCGCTATGCGCGCAGCCATCCCCACGCGAAGGGCCCCGCCATGTCCACCGCCGCCACCACCGCCCGGGTTCTGTCCGAGGCGCTGCCCTATCTGCAACGCTATGCCGGCGCCGTCGTCGTCATCAAGTTCGGCGGCAACGCCATGGGCGACGATGCCGCCATGGCGGAATTCGCGCGCGACGTCGTGCTGATGCGGCAGGTGGGCGTCAACCCCGTGGTGGTCCACGGCGGGGGGCCGATGATCAACACCCTCCTCGACAAGCTCGGCATCGCCTCGCGTTTCGTCGGCGGCAAGCGCGTGACGGATGCCGCGGCGGTCGAGGTCGTCGAGATGGTGCTGACCGGCCAGGTCAACAGCCGGATCGTTCAGGCCATCACCCAGCAGGGCGGCCGCGCGGTCGGCATCTCGGGCAAGGACGACAACCTCATGCTGTGCGAGCCCGACGATCCCGAACTGGGCTTCGTCGGCCGGCCGGCGGTGATGAAGGTGCAGGTGCTGCGCGACCTCTTCGCGGCCGGCATCATCCCGGTCGTCGCCCCCGTCGGCACCGGCCGGCGGGCGGGCGAGACCTTCAACGTCAACGGCGATACCGCGGCGGGCGCCATCGCGGGCGCGCTCGGGGCCGACCGGCTGTTGCTCCTGACCGATGTCGCGGGGGTCAGGGACGCCTCGGGCAAGGTCGCGAGCCGCCTTTCGCCCGACGAGGTGCGCGCGATGACGGCCGCGGGCGTGATCGCGGGCGGGATGATCCCCAAGACCGAGACCGCGCTCTATGCGCTCGACCGCGGGGTGCGCGCGGTCGTGATCCTCGACGGGCGGGTGCCGAACGCCTGCCTCGTCGAACTCTTCACCGACCAGGGGGCGGGCACCATCATCCGCTCGACCGAGCCGAGCATCCGCCCGCGCGAGGGGGCGTGAGGACGCTCGACCGCATCGCCGCCGCCGCCCGGCCGCACGGCCTTGCGGTGATGGGCGCGTTCCATGCCAAGGGGGATGAGGGCGACCTGCCGCCGGGCACGCGCACCCTCGTGCTGATAGGCCCCGACGGGGGCGCCTTCTGGCCGGCGCTCGGGGCCGCGCCCGAGGGGCGGGACGGTGCGCCCGACCCGGTCGATCGCTTCTCGCGCCGGGTGATCGGGCGGATGGCCTGCGATCTGGGAGCCAAGGCGCTTTTCCCCTTCGGCGGCCCGCCGTGGCGGCCCTTCTATGCCTGGGCGCTGCGCAGCGGCCGGGCGTGGGCCTCGCCCGTGCGGCTCCTGGTCCATGATCGGGCGGGGCTCATGATCTCCTACCGCGGGGCGATCGCGCTTCGGTCGCGCATCGCGCTGCCGGCGCCGCTTGCGGAGCTGCCCTGCGCCGGCTGCGCCCGCCCCTGCCTCGGCGCCTGCCCCGTCGGCGCGCTCGGCCCCGAGGGCTACGACGTCCCCGCCTGCCGCACCCATGTCGCCAGCCCCGAGGGGGCGGCCTGCCGCACCGGCGGCTGCCGCGTGCGCATGGCCTGCCCACCCGCCGCCGCCTTCGGCCTGCCCGAGGCCCAGCGCGCCCATCACATGGAGGCCTTTCACCGATGACCCTGCACCTGTGGCTGATGCGGCACGCGAAATCCGACTGGGACGATCCGGCGCTGCCCGACCATGCGCGCCCGCTCTCGGGCCGGGGGCGTCGGGCGGCGGCGCGGCTCGGCGCGTGGCTCGCCGCGACGGACGCCCGCCCCGATGAGGTCATCGCCTCGGACGCCCAGCGCACGCGCGAGACATGGGTGCGCGTCGCCGCCGCCGCCGGCACCCTTGGCGCGGCCGCGCTGCGGCTCGAGCCGCGGCTCTACCTCGCCCCGCCCGAGACGATGGCCGAGGTGCTGGCGGGTGCGGCCGGTGAGGGGGTCATGATGATCGGCCACAACCCGGGCATCGGGGCGCTGGCCCAGCGGCTGATCGCGGCCCCGCCCGCCGACCCCGAGGCGGCCGAGGTGCTGGCGCGCTATCCGACCGGCGCCACCGCCCACATCGCCTTCGATGCCCCGAACTGGGCCGAGGCGGTGCGGGGCCGCGGGCGGCTCATCGGTTTCGTCTGGCCGCGGGGGCTCGAGGCCGCGGCGGGCTGACCGGCCCTCAGTGCCCGAGGATCTGGCTCAGGAACAGCTTGGTGCGGTCGGACTGGGGGTTGTTGAAGAAGGCGCGCGGCTCGTTCTCCTCGACGATCTGGCCCTGGTCCATGAAGACGACGCGGTTCGCCACCGCCTGCGCGAAGCCCATCTCGTGGGTGACGACCAGCATCGTCATTCCCTCCTGCGCGAGCTCGATCATGGTGTCGAGCACCTCCTTGATCATCTCGGGGTCGAGCGCCGAGGTAGGCTCATCAAAGAGCATGATGCGCGGCTTCATGCAGAGCGACCGCGCGATCGCCACCCGCTGCTGCTGCCCGCCCGAGAGCTGGCCGGGGTATTTCAGCGCCTGTTCGGGGATCTTCACCTTGCTCAGGAAATGCATCGCGATTTCCTCGGCTTCCTTCTTGGGCGTCTTGCGCACCCAGATCGGCGCCAGCGTGCAGTTCTCGAGGATGGTGAGGTGGGGGAAGAGGTTGAAGTGCTGGAACACCATCCCGACCTCGGAGCGCACCTTGTCGATGTTCTTGAGGTCCGAGGTCAGCTCCGTGCCATCGACCACGATGCGGCCCGACTGGTGCTCTTCCAGACGGTTGATGCAGCGGATCAGCGTGGATTTCCCCGACCCCGAGGGGCCGCAGATCACGATGCGCTCGCCGCGGTTCACGGTCATGTCGATGTCGCGCAGCACATGGAAGCTGCCGAACCACTTGTTCATGCCGCGGATCTCGATCGCGACCTCGTCGGTCACGGCCATCTGGGCGTTGCTGGCGGATTGGGTCATGCGAAGCTCCTAGCGGTGATCGGTCTTGAGGCGCGCCTCGAGGTGCATCGAATAGCGCGACATGCCGAAGCAGAAGATGAAGAAACAGGCGCCGACGAAGATGTAGAGCTCCCAGAAGATCCCGTTCCAGGCGCTGTCGGCGCGGATCGCGGTGGTCAGCCCCAGGGGATCGAGAAGCCCGATGAAGACGACGAGCGTCGTGTCCTTGAAGAGCCCGATGAAGTTGTTGACGATGCCGGGGATCGAGATCTTGAGCGCCTGCGGCAGGATGATGAGGCGCATCGCCCTCCAGTAGTCGAGGCCGAGCGAATCGGCCGCCTCGTATTGCCCGCGCGGCAGCGCCGCGAGGCCGCCGCGGATGACCTCGGCCATGTAGGCGGCGGCAAAGAGCGTCACCATGATGACGACGCGCAGCACGATGTCGAAGTTCGTCCCCGGCGGCAGGAAGTAGTTGAGCAGGAGCGAGGCCGTGAACAGCAGCGTGATGAGCGGGACGCCCCGGATGAACTCGATGAAGCCCACGCTGATCGTCTTGATGAGGAACATGTCGGACTTGCGCCCGAGCGCGAGCAGGATGCCGATCGGCAGCGACAGCGCGATCCCGGTGACGCCGATGATGGTCGAGAGCATGAAGCCCCCGAAGGCGTCCGAGCGCACGAAGGTCAGGCCCACGGGCAGCGCGCCGTGCATCGCCGCCGAGATCGGGCCCACGGCGAACACCCACCACAGCACCGCGCCCAGCGCCGCCGCCGGCACGGCGAGGATCGGCGCCACCGCATGGGCCGCGCGGAACGCAGCCCAGCCCGCGGCGAACCCCGCGAGGGCCAGCGCCGGAAACCAGATCGTGCCGCCCCAGAGCAGCCAGTAGGCGAGCGCCGGATAGACGGCCGAGAACCACAAGAGCCGCCGCGGCACCCCGGCAAACAGGATCGGCGCCAGCGCCACCAGCATGAGGATCAGCGCGAGCGTCGGGCGCCAGTAGAACTCGGATGGGTAGAAGCCGAACAGGAGCTGGTGCCAGCGGTCGCGGATCACCGCGAGGCAGGCGCCGCTCTCGCCCGCGAGGATCTCGCGGCACTGCGCGAGGCTCGAGGCGTTCCAGACGGCGTTGAGGAACCACGGCCCGATCCCGGCCAGGAGCTGCCAGAGCACCACCGCCGAGATGACGGTCAGCACCGCGTCGAGCGGGGTCGCGAAGAGGTTGGCGCGCAGCCAGTGGACCAGCCCCGTCTCGCCCCGTGGCGGGGGGGATTGCGGGATCATGGCGCTGCGCACGAAGGGGGCGGTGCGATCCATCCTAGCGCTCCCTGATCTTCACGCGGGCGTTGTAGATGTTCATCACCCCCGAAATCGAAAGGCTCAGCACCAGATAGACGAGCATCATCAGGAGCATCCCCTCAAGCTCGCGCCCGGTCTGGTTGATGGTGATGCCCCCGAGCGTCGAGCGCAGGTCCATGTAGCCCACCGCGAGCGCGAGCGAGGTGTTCTTGGTGATGTTGAGGTATTGCGAGATCAGCGGCGGGATGATGACCCGCAGCGCCTGCGGCAGGATCACGAGGCTCATGGTCCGGCCCGGCCGCAGCCCGAGCGAGAACGCCGCCTCGGTCTGCCCGCGCGAGATGGCGAGGATCCCCGCCCGCACGTTCTCGGCGATGAAGGCGCCCGTATAGACCGTCAGCGCGAACCACATCGCGATGAGCGAGTTGCGCAGATGCGTCCCGCCCGCGAAGTTCAGGCCCTTGAGTTCGGGCAGCCCGAGGTGAAAGCCGAGCGCCGCCAGCACCGCGACCGGGATGCCGCCCAGCACGAGCACCGACTGCCACCATGTCGCGGGGCGGATGCCCGTCAGGTTCTGGATCGCGGCGGCGCGGCGCAGGATCGCGCGGTTGATCGCGACCGCCGCGACGATGGCCGCGATGATCGCGATCAGGTCGAGGCTGACGAGAAAGATGCCCAGATCGACCGACCCGAGCGAGCGGTCGAACAGCGGCTCGGGCACATAGACGCCCCGGTTGGTGATCGCGACCGAATCGAACAGGAACATCGACGAGGTCGCCGCCTCGCCGCGAAAGGCCGCAGGCGGCGGCATCGATTCGGTCATCACCGCAAAGATGAGGAGGATCCACAGGAGCAGCGGGATGTTGCGGAAGGCCTCGACATAGACGGTCATCAGCCGCGCCACGACCCAGTTGCGCGACAATCGCAGCACGCCCGCCAGCACGCCCACGATGGTGGCGGTGACGCAGGCCGCCGCCGCAAGGACGAGCGTATTGAGCAGCCCCACGAGCATGGCGCGCGCGTGGCTCATCTGGTTGGTGTATTCGACCAGACGCTGGTTGATGTCGTAGCCCGCCGGCTGCCCGAGGAAGCGGAACGAGAAATCCTTGCCGAGCGCCTCTAGGTTCTCGATCGTGTTCTCGACAAGCCACGCCGCCGCCGCCATGAACAGCATGAGAAAGACGACCTGGATCGTCAGCGAGCGGTAGCGCGTGTCGTAGATCAGCATTCCGAGGGTAAAGCCCCCGGATACGGCGGCATCAGCACGTCCCATCACGTCATCCCCGTTGCCTGCGGGCGGTAAAGCGGTGCGCGGACGCGCGCCCCGGAGTGTCCGGGGCGCGCGCCGCTTCGGGACGGCCGATCAGCGGAAGGGGGGCGCGTACTGCAGCCCGCCCTGGGTCCAGAGCGCGTTGAGGCCGCGCGCCAGGCCGATCGGGGTCGACTCACCGATGTTCGAGGCGAAGATCTCGCCATAGTTGCCGCCCGCCTGGATCGCGCGCTTGGCCCACTGGGCATCGAGGCCCATCATCGCGCCGAGGTCGCCCTCGGTGCCGAGCATGCGGTTGATCTCGGGGTTGGTCGTGCCCTTGGCCATTTCCTCGATGTTGGCCGAGGTCACGCCGTACTCTTCGGCCGCGACGAGGGCGTAGAGGGTCCAGCGCACGATGTCGGCCCACTGGTTGTCACCATGGCGCACCACCGGGCCGAGGGGCTCTTTCGAGATGATCTCGGGCAGGATGATGTGGTTCTCGGGGTCGGCGAAGGAGGCGCGGGTCGCCGCGAGGCCCGAGGCGTCGGTCGTGTAGACGTCGCAGGCACGCGCCAGATACTGCTGCTGGGCTTCGGCGTTCGTCTCGATCGGGACGGGCTCGTAGCTCATGTTGTTGACGCGGAAGAAGTCGGCGAGGTTCAGCTCGGTCGTCGTCCCGGTCTGGATGCAGACGGTCGCGCCGTTCAGCTCCTTGGCCGAGGAGATGCCCATGTCCTTGTTCACCATGAAGCCCTGGCCGTCGTAATAGTTGACGCCGACGAAATCGAGCTTGAGGTCGTTGTCGCGCGAATAGGTCCAGGTGGAGTTGCGCGCCAGCATGTCCACCTCGCCCGAGGCGAGCGCGGTAAAGCGGGTCTGGCCCGTCGTGGTGACGAACTTGACCTTCTTGGGGTCGCCGAGGACGGCGGCAGCGACGGCGCGGCACACCGCCACGTCGAACCCCTGCCATTCGCCCGAGGCATCGGGGGCCGAGAAGCCGTTGACGCCCGTCGAGACGCCGCAGTTGACTTCGCCACGGGCCTTCACGTCGTCCAGCGTGGCGGCCGATGCCGTGCCGGCGACGAGGCCGGCGAAGGTCAGGGCGCCAAGGAGTGCGGATTTCTTCATGCGTACCTCTTCCTGATTTGCCACCCGATGCGGGCGGAGGGTCGGGCCGGTCCGATGGGGACCGACAAAAAACGCAGCGCAAGCGCCGGGGGCGACAGGCCCCGGAGCAGAGCAGCGGTGATAGAGTGTGATGAATGAAACCCTGCCGTCAAGACTTGGCGGACGCGCGGCCCGAGAATCCTGCGCATGCCCGACGCAAGGCGCCGCCGGGATGCCACCTCAGGTTGAGCGAGCCGCGCCCGGCGGCCCGATGGTTGCAAGGAACCGCGCCGCATCGCCCATCGCGGCGCGGCGCAGCGCGCGCGCCTCGGCGGCCTCGGCATCCTCGCCCCACTGCTCGGCCTGCCACGCCTCGTCGAGATGGGCCGCCTCGAAGGCCGCATCCGCCCCGATCCAGCCCTCGGCCACGCCGAGGCCCAGCACCAGCGACCCCGTGATCGCGACCAGATCGTGCAGCCCCACGAGCCCGAAGATATCGTGCGCTGCCACCGCCGCCTCCAGCCTGTCCAGCGCCTCGGCCTGCTGCGCGACGGGCACGATCCCGTGCGTGACCCGCAGCGCCGCGCCGTGGCGGTCGCGCGCCCAGCCAAGGGCCGGATCCCACGCCGCCGCCTGCCGCGCGATCAGCGTGGCCGGCCCCTCTGCGCGATAGCAGATCAGGTCCGAGCCGCCATATCGCGCGATCTCGGCCACCACCTCGGGGCGCGCGGCCGCGACGCGGTCGATGGCGCTGTTGGCCATGCGCGTCATCGGCATCGTCTCGGGCCGCACCTCGCCCTCTTGCGCGGCCCATTCGGCCGCGATCGCCGACGCCAGCGCCTCGGTCGGCACGATCAGCGCGGCCTTGGCGGGCGTGCGCAGCGCCCGCGCATCGAGGGCGACGCCAAAGCCCGCGCCCTCGGGGCGCACCGTCGCCTCGGACCAGAACCGCCGCCGCGCCCAGCCCGTCATCGCCGCCGCCCCGGCGCCTCGGCGAAGGGGTCGGCCGGGGCGTCGGACTCGCGCCAGCCCAGCATCTGCCATGTCCGGGCCATGTGCAGGGGCAGGGGGGCGACGAAGGTCAGGACCTCGCCCGTCACCGGATGGGCGAGCGTCAGGCTGCGCGCGTGCAGGTGCAGCTTGCGGCTGATCTCGCCGCCGAGTTGCGCCCCCCAGCCGTCGCCGAGGTTCTCCTGCCCGCTGCCGCCGTATTTCCCGTCGCCCGCGATGGGGTGGCCGATCTCGGCCATGTGGGCGCGCAACTGGTGCGTGCGCCCCGTGATGGGCGCGAGCGCCACCCACGCCACCCGCCGCCCGAGCGCGTCGAGGACGCGGTAATCGGTCGTCGCGGCCTGCGCGCCCTCGGTCGTCTCGACCGCGTCGGGCAGGACGCAGCGCATCTTCTCGCCCTCGCCCCCCGCGCCGCGGCCCGCCGCGCGCACGAGGCCGAAGCGGATGCGCCCCGCCTTGGGGTCGGGCACGCCCGCCACCGCCGCCCAATAGACCTTGCGCGTCTCGCGTCCGCGGAACGCCGCCGCAAGCCGCCGCGCCACCCGCTCGGTCCGGGCCAGCAGCAGGATGCCCGAGGTGTCCTTGTCGAGCCGGTGCACGAGGCGCGGGCGTTCCTTGTAGCCGTCCGCCAGCAGGTGCGAGAGGCCATCGACATGCCGCCCCCCTTGCCCAGATCCCCCCTGCGAGGGCAGGCCGGGCGGCTTGTTCAGCACGATCATGTGCTGGTCCTGCCAGATCACGGCCGCGCGCATCATCGCCGCATCGGCGTCCGAGGCGGCGGCCGCGGCAGGCGCGCGCGCCGGCGCGCCGGTCCGGTCGGGACGCGCGGCATCGGCCGGCGGCGCATCGGGCAGGGGCGGCACGCGCACCGCCTGCCCCGCCGCCACGCGGTCCGACGCCTTGGCCCGCGCCCCGTCGAGGCGCAGCTGCCCCGTGCGGCAGAGCTTCTCGATCGCGCCCTGCGCGAGGTGCGGAAAGCGCCGGCGCAACCAGCGATCGAGCCGCTGGCCCGCGTCGTCCTCGGCCACCGTCAGCGTCTGCACCGCACCCATCTCAGGCCCCCGCCCCCGACCCCGTCCCGAACCAGCGCGCGAGCGCCACCCCCGCCGCCACCGCCCCGAGGCAAAGCGCGAAGGTGCCGCCCGCATATGCCGCGGCCGCCCCCGCCGCTCCCCGCGACCAGAGCGCGAGCGTCTCGAGCGAGAAGGCCGAAAAGGTCGTGAACCCGCCCAGAAGCCCGGTCATGACGAAGGCGGCGGCGCGGGTGTGCCCGCGCTCGGCCAAAAGCACGAAGGCCACCCCGATCAGGAACGACCCCGCGACATTGACCGCAAGCGTCGCCCAGGGCAGGCCCGCCGCGCCCATCCGCGCCGCCGCCAGACCCGCGCCGAAGCGCAGGACCGACCCGATCGCGCCGCCGAGCGCCACAAGAAGAAGGGTTGCGAGCATGCCCCGTCAATGGGCCGCGCGCGGCGCGAAGTCAACGCCGCCTCAGCGCACCTCGATCACCTTCGCGACCGAATCGACATCCGATTGCATGGCCTTCGAGGCGCTCTGGAACATCTGCTGGAACTTCAGCATCTGCACGAGTTCCTCGGTCAGGTCGACGTTCGCCATCTCGAGCACGCCCGAGCGGATCTGCGTCCCCGCCGCCTCGCCGAGGCCACGCACATCGGGCGGGCCCGAGGTCGCGCTGCGGCGGAAATCGCCCCCCCCCACCTGCGTGAGCAGCGCGGGGTTGGCGAAGAAGGCGACCGCGAGCTGCGCCACGGGCGCGGGCTGGGCCGTGCCGCTGCCGCCGCCATAGGTCGCGAAGATGCGCCCGTCGGTCGTGACCTCGAGCGCGCTTAGCAGATCGCGCGAGGGCGGGGCCTCGAGCGTCTCGTCGAAGGCCGCGCGGGTGTCGATGCGCGCGAGCGTGCCGCCCGAGGGCTGCACCAGATCGGCCCGCAGGATCAGACCGAGCGGCGCCTCCCCCTCTGCCGAGCCCTTGCGCGGCTCGGCCGCCAGCCGCGACATCGACACCTGCGCCAGCCCGAAGATCTTGTTGACGTCCTCGCGCGTGATGGCCGGATCGATGGGGGCAGGAACGACCGGCGGATCGGCCGGCAGCGGTCTCGGGGCGACGAAGCCGAGCGCGATGTCCATCATGCTGCCCGCGAGCGTCTGCGCGGCCTTGGTCACGCGCCCGATCTCGGCCGCGACCGCGCCATAGCCCTGCACATCGCCCAGCCCCTTCCAGATGCGCCCGTCGGCAAAGCTGATCGCCCCCTCGGTCGTGTCGGGCGCCTCGGCGGGCAGGAGCGCGAGCTTCGCCCCGAGCGCCCCCTCGGCCCTGAGCGTCAGCCGGTGGCCATCGAGGTTCCAGCCCGCCACGAGGGCGTCGGTGTCGATCGCCTCGACCTCGGTCTCGTAATCCGCGAGCGCGTCGTCGAGCAGCGCCTTGGTCGCGACATATTCGGCCCGCCCCGGCTCCAGCGCGTCGGCCTGCGCCACCAGCTCCGAGACGCGCGGATGGCGCAGGTCGTCGATCGGCAGCACCGCGAGATTGGCCTTCAGCCGCGCGATCCTGTCGTTGATGCCCGCGTTGCCAAGCGCGGTGTTGAGCGCGTCGATCTCCGCCCCGTTGTCGCGCAGGAAATCCGCATGCGCCTGCCGCGCCGGCTCCCAGAGCGCCAGCGCGTTCTTCAGGCCGCCCAGCCCGAGCGCGTCGTGGATGCGCGCCTTCTCGGCCTCGAAGAGGTCGTTGACCGTGCCGCCGGACACGAGGTCGAACTGCGTGAAGCGGTCGGGGTCGAGCAGGCGCGATGCGCCATCCTCGAGGCCCAGCCGCTCGGCGGCTGCGTCGGTCAGCACGAGCCGCCCGCGCGTCTCGCGCGTCGAGCCGGTGACCAAAAGCGCGGAGTCGCGCTTGAAATCCGCAGGCGCGAGACCCGCCGCGATCAGCGCCGCTTCCTGATCGGCGGGGCTCGCTGCCCCGGCCACCGCGTCGCGATAGACCTTGAGGGGGCCCGCCGGTGCCGTGGCGGGGGCGGGGGCATAGAGGTCGGTCTCGAACTCGGTCTCGAGGCCCGAGGGGATCTGCACCTTCTGGCCCGTGACCGAGGCGACGAAGCGGCCCGCGGAATCAACGAGGTGGTTGTTGCGGTCGAGGCTGAACGATCCGTTGCGGGTAAAGAAAACATCGCCCGCGCCGGGGGCCGCGAAATCGACCGCCTCGGCGCCCGCGAACTTGACGAACATCCCCTGCCCCGTGATCGCGAGGTCGAGCGCCTGCCCCGTGGTCTTGAGGTTGCCTTGGGTAAAGTTGACCTGCGCGCCCGCCATCATCGCGCCGTTGCCGACCGCGCCCTTGGCGACGGTGTCGCGGCTCGAACTCGACATCACGTCGGCGAAACGCGCGGTCGAGGCCTTGAACCCCGCCGAGGCGGCGTTCGAGATGTTGTGCGAGATCGCGCCGATGCTCTTCGTCGCGACGTTGAGGCCCGAGAGGGCATTGGCGAACATGCTGACCTCGAAACGCGGATTTCCGATCAGGGTCAGCGCAAGATCCGTGCCAGCCGGCGTGGCCCGGGCATGGCAAAGATCGGCTGCTGCCCCGGGCTGCGACGTTCGAGACGCTTGATCGCTGCGAAATTGTAGTGTTTGATTGACATATGAGTGTCAGTTCAACCTTACATCCCCGGACCCTGCCCGACGCGCGCGCGGTGCTCGTGCTGCTCAAGCCCGTCACCTGGTTTCCGCCGATGTGGGCCTATCTGTGCGGCGTCGTCTCGGCGGGCGGCTTCGCGGCGGGGATGGACGCGGGCCAGATCGCGATGGTGGCGCTCGGCATCGTGCTCGCGGGCCCCATCGTCTGCGGCATGAGCCAGGCGGCGAACGACTGGTGCGACCGCCATGTCGATGCGGTGAACGAACCGCACCGCCCGATCCCCTCGGGGCGGGTGCCGGGGCGCTGGGGGCTGTGGATCGCGCTCGCGATGTCGGGGGCGGCGCTCGGGGTGGGGTGGCTGCTCGGGCCCTGGGGCTTCGGCGCGACGGTCGTCGCGGTCGTCGCCGCCTGGGCCTATTCGGCCGAGCCCGTGCGGCTCAAGCGCTCGGGCTGGTGGGGGCCGGGCCTCGTCGGGCTCTGCTACGAGGGGTTGCCCTGGTTCACGGGGGCGGCCGTCGTCGCCGCCGGCGCGCCCCGCTTCGAGGTGGTGGCGACCGCGGCGCTCTATGCCTTCGGCGCGCACGGGATCATGACGCTCAATGACTTCAAGGCGCTCGAGGGCGACCGCATGCATGGCGTGCGCTCGCTGCCCGTCACGCTCGGGCCCGAGGTCGCGGCCAAGATCGCCTGCATCGTGATGGTGCTCGCGCAGCTTCTGGTCGTCTCGATGCTGATCGTCTGGGGCCGGCCCCTGCACGCGGGCGCGGTCGCGGTGCTGATCGCGGCGCAGATCGCGGCGATGCGGGTGCTGATGCGCGACCCCAGGGGCCGCGCGCCCTGGTACAACGGCACGGGCGTTGTCCTTTATGTCGCGGGGATGATGGTTTCGGCCTTCGCCCTTGCCAGCCTGCCGGTGCGGCCATGACGCTCGGCTGGGGCCAGATCGTGCGGCTCGGCCTCGTGCAGATGGCGATCGGGGCCATCGTCGTGCTGATGACCTCGACGCTGAACCGCCTGATGGTGGTCGAGCTTGCGCTGCCCGCGGTGCTGCCGGGGTTCCTCGTGGCGCTGCACTACGGCGTGCAACTGACGCGCCCGCACTGGGGGTTCCGCTCGGATGTGGGCGGGGCGCGGACGCGCTGGATCCACCGCGGCATGGCGATGCTGGCCACGGGCGCGATGGCCGCGGCGCTCGGCGTGATATTGATCGAGCGCGCCTTCCTGCCGGGCCTTGCGCTGTCGGTCGCGGCCTATGGGCTGATCGGGCTCGGCGTCGGGGCGGGGGGGACGTCGCTGCTGGCGCTGCTCGCCTCGGCCACGCATCCGCGCAGGCGCGCGGCGGCGGCGACCATCACCTGGCTCATGATGATCCTCGGCATCGCGCTGACGGCGGGCGTCGCGGGCAGCTTCCTCGACCCCTACGGGCCGCTGCGCCTGATCGCGGTGGTGGCCACGGTGTCGGGCGGGGCGCTTGTGGTTTCCATCCTCGCGGTCTGGGGGATCGAGCGCGGCCTCGCCCCTCCCGAACCCGACCCGGTGCCGGTGCCCTTTGCCGAAGGTCTGGCCGAGATCTGGGCCGAACCCGCCGCGCGCGCCTTCACCTTTTTCGTGTTCCTCTCGATGACCGCCTTCTTCATGCAGGAGCTGATCCTCGAACCCTATGCGGGCCTTGTCTTCGGGATGACGCCGGGCGAATCGACGCGGCTCTCGGGGGCGCAGAACGGGGGCGTGTTCGTCGGGATGCTGATCGTCGGCATCGCCGCGACGGGGCTCGGGCTCGGCAGCCTGCGGGCCTGGGTGGTGGCGGGCTGCACGGGATCGGCGCTGGCGCTCTGCGCGCTGATGGCGGTGGGGCAGATCGAGGGCGCGCCGCTCGTGCCCGCCGTGGTGGCGCTCGGGCTTTTCAACGGGATGTTCGCGGTCGCGGCGATCGGGTCGATGATGGCGCTCGCGGGGCGCGGCCGCGGCGGGCGCGAGGGCACGCGCATGGGGCTGTGGGGCGCGGCGCAGGCGATCGCGGCGGGTTTCGGCGGCCTCGCCGGGGCGGGGGCCGCGGACCTCATGCGCCTGCGGCTGCCCGACGCGGACGCCTTCGGCGCGGTCTTCCTGATCGAGGCCGCGCTTTTCGCCGCAGCCGCGCTGATGGCGCTGCGGATCATGGATGATGCCCGGGCCGTGCGGCCCGCCGGGGCGCTGGTTGCGGGGGAATAGGACGATGGAGGATTTCGACGTCGTGGTGGTGGGGGGCGGTCCGTCGGGGGCGACGGCGGCCGAGGATCTCGCGCGCGCCGGGCGGCGGGTCGCGATGATCGACCGCGCCGGGCGCATCAAGCCCTGCGGCGGTGCCATCCCGCCCCGCCTGATCGCCGATTTCGCGATCCCCGACGACCAGATCGTCGCGCGCATCCGCACCGCGCGGATGATCTCGCCCACCGGCCGGGCCGTCGACATCCCGATCGAGAACGGCTTCGTCGGCATGGTCGACCGCGAGCATTTCGACGAATACCTGCGCGAGCGTGCCGCGCGCGCCGGCGCCGCGCGCCTGACCGGCACCTTCGTGCGGATCGAGCGCGACGGCGCCGCGACCCATGTCGTCTGGCGCGACAAGGCGGGGGGCAACGAGATCTGGACCAAGACCCGCCTCGTGATCGGGGCGGACGGCGCGCGCTCGGCCGTGGCCCGCGCCGAGGTGCCGGGCGGGCGCGAGATCCCCTATGTCATCGCCTATCACGAGATCATCGCGGCGCCCGCCGGCCGCTCCGAGGGCTATGACCCGACGCGCTGCGATGTCGTCTATGACGGGCGCATCAGCCCCGATTTCTACGGCTGGGTCTTTCCGCACGGCGCGCAGGCGAGCGTCGGCATGGGCACCGGGATCGAGGGCATCGACCTCAAGCGCGCGACCGCCGATCTGCGCGCGGCCTCGGGGCTTCAGGGCTGCACCACGATCCGGCGCGAGGGCGCGCCCATCCCGCTCGCGCCGCTCTCGCGCTGGGACAACGGGCGCGACGTGGTGCTCGCGGGCGATGCGGCGGGGGTCGTCGCGCCCTCCTCGGGCGAGGGGATCTATTACGCCATGGTGGGCGGGCGCGTGGCCGCGACGGCGGCGCAGGCGGCGCTCGCCTCGGGGCGGGCGCGCGATCTGGCGCTCGCGCGCAAGCTCTTCATGAAGGACCACAAGATGGTCTTTCGCGTCCTGCGCTCGATGCAGGATGCCTATTACCGCTCGGACGAGCGGCGCGAGCGGTTCGTCAGCCTCTGCCACGACATCGACGTTCAGCGCCTGACCTTCGAGGCCTACATGAACAAGAAGCTCGTCCGTGCCCGGCCGATGGCGCATCTGCGCATCGGCCTCAAGAACCTCGCGCATCTGCTGCGCCTCGTGCCCCCGGCCTTTACCTGAGGACGGCCTTCACATGAACATGAACCTCTCCGAGATGATCCCCGCCTGGCTCGACGGCGAGCTGACCCCCGTCGACAAGATGCGCGTCCACCGCGAGGGGCTGCGCCACCGCGCCGTGTCGGTCTTCGTCATGGCGGGCACGCAGGTGCTGATCCAGCGCCGCGCGCCGGGCAAGTATCACACGCCCGGCCTCTGGGCCAACACCTGCTGCACCCACCCGCACTGGGGCGAGGATACGGCCGTCTGCGCTGTCCGCCGCCTGCGCGAGGAGCTCGGGATCCGCGGCCTCGCGCCGGCGCTCGCGGGGCAGGTCGAATACCGGGCCGATGTCGGCGGCGGCCTGACCGAGCACGAGGTCGTCGATGTTTTCGTGGCCGAGGCCGCGCCCGCGGGCCTCATGCTCGATCCGAACCCCGATGAGGTGTCCGAGACGCGCTGGATCGATCTCTATGCGCTGGCGGCCGAGGTGCGGCGCTGGCCCGACCGCTTCACGCCGTGGCTGCGGATCTATCTGGCCGAGCACATGGACCGCATCTTCGGCGCGCGCATCGGCGCGGCGCTGGTGAGTTCGGCGCGCGGCTGAGGCGCGCGGCTGACCGGCGGCCTCAGCCCCGGTCGCGCACCACCGGCTCGGCCTTGAGCGCCTGCGCGAGTGCGCGAAAGCGCGCCTCGCTCACCTCGCCAAATAGGGCGCGGCCGTCGTGGCCCAGATGCAGCTCCAGCCGCCGGCCGCCCTCGGTCAGGCGCAACTCTCCCGCCGCCTCGGGCTCGGCGACGGCGAACATCGCGCCAAAGCGCATCGCCTTGCCGAGGATCTCGGCGTCGCGGATCTGCCCCTCGTCGAGCAGCCGCAGGAGCGGCTCGAACCGCGACCCGGCGCGCGAATTCTTGTAGCGGTGCAAGAGCGCGAGGCCGAGGAACACCCGCCCCGGATGGTCGAGCCCGCCCAGATTGGCGCGGGTGGCGTTGTCGAAGCAGACCTCGGCGCGATAGTCGGGATGGGCGCGCCAGGTCGTGTCATGCATGAGGCAGGCGGCCTTGATCAGCCGCTGCCGCTCGGGCGGCTGGCCGCGAAAGAGCGGCGCGATGAAATGGTGCAGCTTGCGCCCGAAGCCCGGCATCCGCGCCTGCGTCGCCTCGGCCATGCGCGCGGCCTCGATCAGCGGGTCGCGGCGGCGCAGCCGCTCGGGCATCTGGCCGTAAAGGATCCCCTCGCGGATGCCATAGGCCGAGATGTCGATCTCGCGCGGGCGGAACGCCGCGAGCAGCGCGGCGAGCACCTCGCAGGCCTGCGGCACCAGCGCCATGCGCTCGGCCGAGGTGCCGGTGCGCGCGCGCAGCGCCCCGAGATCGGCCTTGCCGATCCAGTCGATCGTCTCGGCGACCTGCTCGGGCGTCATGCGGTATTCGTGCAGCACCGTCAGCGGATAGCCGCGCCGTTCCATGTCGATGCGACCGATCACGCGCCAGGATCCGCCGACCAGATAGAGCCGCGCGCCGCGCGCCCCGAGATCGTCCGCCGCCCGCCCGAGGATTTCCGCCATCGCCGCCGCGCGCGCCGCCGGCGTCGCGCCGTGCTGGCCGAGACGGAACGGGCCGAGCGGCGTCGTGGCGCGCGCGCCCACCCCGCCGCCCCCGATCATGGCAAGCTCCATCGAATTGCCGCCCAGATCGCACACCACCCCCTCGGCCTCGGGCCAGCCGAGCAGCACGCCCTGCGCCGACAGCCGCGCCTCCTCGTCGCCGTCGATGACGACCAGGCGCAGCCCCGTCTCGGCCGCGACCTCGGCGGTGAATTCGGCGCCGTCGGCGGCCTCGCGCACCGCGGCCGTCGCCACGACGATGAGGGGGGCGGCCTCCATCGCGCGCGCCAACAGCGCGAAGCGGCGCAGCGCGGCCATCGCGCGCACCCGCCCCTCGGGGTTCAGCCGGCCCGTCTCGGATAGGCCGCGCCCGAGCCCCGCCATGACCTTTTCGTTGAAGAAATAGGCCGGCGAGCGCGCGGCGCCGTCAAAGACGACCATCCGCACCGAGTTCGAGCCGACGTCGATCACGCCCACGCGCGAGAGCGCGCGCGCCGAGGGATCATCGAAAAGGGGTGCGCCGAAGGGTCCCCACTCATCGGCGGCATGAAGCGGCATGTCGTCCATCGGCCGTCCGGTTCGGAGCGATTCTGCGGCTGAGAGGGTGGCGCGATGCGCGCGCGCGGTCAATCCCCGCCCAGCCCCGCCCCGCCCAGCCCCGCGCCCGCACCGGCGGCGGGTGCGAGCACCGGCACATCCGCCGCCCCCGCGCTGCCCCGCCCCGAGAGCGAGGGGTTGTCGAGAAAGAAGCGGTGGCAGGAAAACGCCGTCGCCGGGTCGTGCGCCTCGTCGCGCCGATAGCGCCCGGCGGCGTCGAGCACCCAGCTTTGCGCCGTGTCGGCGAGGTTCGCGGCCATGATCTGATCGACGATCTGCGCCTTGACGGTGGCGTTCCCGATCTCGACCAGCGTCTCCACCCGGCCGGCAAAGTTGCGCCCCATCCAGTCGGCCGAGGAGATGAAGACCCGCGCCCCGGCCGAGGGGAGCCCGTGCCCCGCCCCGAAGCACACGATCCGGCTGTGTTCGAGGAACCGCCCCACGATCGATTTCACCCGGATCGTCTCCGACAGACCCCGCACCCCCGGCCGGAGCCCGCAGATGCCGCGCACGATCAGCGAAATGTGCACCCCCGCCCTGCTCGCGGCATAGAGCGCGTCGATCACCTCGGCGTCGATGAGGCTGTTCATCTTGGCCCAGATCTCGCCCCGCCCGCCCCGGCGCGCGATCTCGGCCTCGGCCGCGATCAGCTCGAGCAGACGGGGCTTGAGCGTCAGGGGCGAGATCGCGAGGTTCTCGAGCCCCTCGGGGATCGCGTAGCCCGAGAGGTAGTTGAACACCTTCGTCGCGTCGCGCCCGAGCGCGGCATCGGCGGTGAAGAACGACAGGTCGGTATAGATGCGCGCCGTGATGGGGTGATAGTTGCCGGTGCCGAAATGGGTATAGGTCACGAGCCCGTCGCCCTCGCGCCGCACGACGGTCGAGATCTTGGCGTGGGTCTTGAGGTGCAGGAAGCCGTAGACGACATGCGCCCCGGCGCGTTCGAGCCGGCGCGACTGGCGGATGTTGGCGGCCTCGTCGAAGCGGGCCTTGATCTCGACCAGCGCCGTCACCGACTTGCCGGCCTCGGCCGCCTCGCAGAGCGCGCCGACGACCGGGCTGTCGTAGGAGGTGCGATAGAGCGTCTGCTTGATCGCGAGCACGTCGGGATCGCGCGCGGCCTGTTCGAGAAACCGCACCACCATGTCGAAGCTCTCATAGGGGTGGTGGAGCAGCATGTCCTTCTGGCGGATGGCGGCGAAGATGTCGCCGCCGTGGTCGTGGACGCGCTCGGGCACGCGGGGGGTGAAGGGCGGCCAGAGCAGGTCGCGCCGGCTGTCGGTGACGAGTTCGCGCAGATCGGTCAGGCCCAGAAGGCCCGCGACCTCGACGACCTCGTCGGCGGTGACGCCAAGCTCGGCCATGATCGTGTCGCGCAGCATGGGCGGCGCCCCCGCCGAGATCTTGAGGCGGATCACCTCGCCCCGGCGGCGGCGCTTCAGCGCGACCTCGAACTCGCGCACCAGATCCTCGGCCTCGTCCTCGACCTCGAGGTCGCTGTCGCGCAGCACGCGAAACGCGCAATGCCCGCGCAATTCATAGCCCGGAAAGAGCCGGTCGATGTGCAAGAGCAGCAGATCCTCGAGCGGCAGCACCCGCAGCCGCCCCTCGGGCGCGGGCAGCGACACGAAGCGCGCGACCTGCTGGGGAATGGGCAGAAGGGCCGTCAGCGTCCGCCCGCCCTCGGTCCGCGCGAGGTCGAGGCCAAGGCAGAAGCCGCCGTTGGGGATGAAGGGGAAGGGATGCGCGGGGTCGATCGCGAGCGGCGAGAGCACCGGGAACACCTGCGCCACGAAATGCGCCTGAAGGAACGCCCGGTCGCGCCGCGACAGCTTGGCGGCCCCCAGGATCGCGATCCCCTCGGCCTCCATCGCGCGGCGCAGCGTGCGCAGCGTGCGCTGCTGGGTCTGCATGAGCGCGCGCGCGTCCTGATTGATCCGCACGAGCTGCTCGGCCGGCATCAGGCCGTCGTCCGAGGGCTGCCCCTTGCCCGAGCGCGCCAGTTCGCGCAGACCAGCGACGCGGACGGTATAGAATTCATCGAGGTTCGTGGCCGAGATCGAGAGGAACCGCAGCCGCTCGAGCAGCGGCACGCGGGGGTTCGCGGCCTCTTCGAGGACGCGCCAGTTGAAATCGAGCCACGAGAGCTCGCGGTTGAAGAACCGCCCCGGACCGGCCGCCACCTCGGGCAGGGCCACGGGCTGCGGCGGGGCGGAGGCGAGGAAATCGGCGTTGACGGGCATCTTGGCCTTGCGGGTTGCAAGCGCCGACTATCGCGCGTCCGCCATCCCTTCCGCAAGCTCCTCGAGGACCTCGGCCGCGAGCGCGCGCCCCACGGGACGGCCGCGCGCGAGGCTGCGCGCATCGAGCGCCGCCACCACCGCCCCCGCCGCCGCGAGCGAGCGGTGCATCCGCGCCACGATCCAGGGCACGAGGTCGGGATCGGGCGCGATCTGGCGGTCGGAGAGGAGCTTGACGAGGACGGCGGCGAGGAGGGCATCGTCGGGCGGCTCCAGCCGGACCTGCGGCGCGGCGGCGATGCGGCTCGCCAGATCGGGCAGCGCGATGCCCCAGTCGCGCGGCGCGCCCCTTCCCGCCAGCATCAGATGCCCCGCCCCCTCGGCGAGGAGGTTCGCGAGGTGCAGCGCCGCGCGTTCGGCCGCCGCGCTGCCGCCCAGGCGGTGGGCATCCTCGATCGCGACGCGCCCGCCCTCGGCCAGCGCCGTCAGCGCCGCCCCTTCGAGGCGTTCGGCCGGCACCACGGCCGCCCCCGCCGCCTCGGCCCAGATCTGCACCAGATGCGATTTGCCCGACCCCTCGGGGCCCGCGAGCACGAGCCGCCCGCCGGGCCAGCCGCGCCAGCCCTCGACCGCGGCGAGGGCCGCCGCATTCGAGGGCGCCGCGAAGAAATCCGCCCGCCCCCGTGCCGCGCGATGCACGAGCTCGAAGGCAAGCTGCGCCGTCATTCCCCGACGCCGAAGCTCTTGCCCGGCCCGCCCGTCTTGCCGCGATAGAGCAGCCCCTCGCGATAGGCGCGCAGCCCGAAACGCGCGAGCACCCCGATCGCCGCCGCCACCGGCACCGCCACCATCATCCCGACAAAGCCGAAGAGCGCCCCGAACACCGAGAGCGAGAACAAAAGCCACACCGGATGCAGCCCAACCGACCCGCCGACGAGCCGCGGCACGAGGATGTTGCCCTCGATGAACTGCCCGGCCGCGAAGATCGCGAGGATGACGAGGATCCACAGCGGCGTGTCCCAGAACTGAAACAGCGCGAGCCCGATCGAGAGCACCCCGCCGATGATCGCGCCGACATAGGGAATGAACGAGATGAGCCCCGTCACCACCCCCACGACCAGCCCGAACTGCAGCCCCGCCGCCATCAGCGCGAGCGCATAGAACACCGCGAGGATCAGGCAGACCGACAGCTGCCCGCGCACGAAGCCCGCGAGCACCGCGTCGATCTCGCGCGCGAGCTGGCGGATCGCCGGCGCATGGTCGCGCGGCAGATGCGCGTCGATCACCCCGACCATCCGGTCCCAGTCGAGCAGCAGGTAGAAGGCCACGACCGGCACCACGAGGATGAAGACGAAAAAGCCCACCACCCCCATCGCCGAGCTGACCGCGACATCGAGGAGCGCGAGCGACCGCTCGCGCAGCGTGTCGCCGATCCCCTCTAGCGAGCGGCGCAGCGGCCCGTCGGCATCGGCGAGGTCGGGCACGCGCTCCTGCACGAAGGCCGCGAGGCGGGCGAGGATCTGCGGCATCGCCTCGGCCAGCGCCGCCGCCTGCCCGATCACCACCGGCAACAGCACGAGCCCCGCCAGCACCACGACCGTCCCCGCCCCGAAGATGATGGTCGAGGTCGCCGCCACCCGGCTCAGGCCCGCCCGCTCCAGCCGGTCGGCGACGGGGTCGAGGAAATAGGCGATGGCGCCGCCCACGACGAAGGGCAGGATCACCTGCCCGAGCCCCCAGAGCGCGCCCGCGAACACCGCCGCGGCGACACCCCACCAGACCACCTGATCGCGCACCGGCAACGCCATGCCACCCCCTCGCGGACGCCTCCCGCCCCTCCCCCGACATGGCAGGACAGCCCCCGCCAATCAAGGGGCGGCAGGCGGAAGCGGCCCCGCGGAGGTCCCCCAATGCGCCGGCCGCGAGGAAAAAGCTTGACTCATCACGAGTCTCGGACCATCGTCTGTGCAGATTAAGGTCCCCACGGGGGCATCAGGGAAATGCAGGGGCATTCTAACCCTTGATGCTGATTTTTGCAAGGCGACTATGGGTAAGGTAATGGTATCGAAATGCTTTAGTCTAAGTGCTTTGTTTTTTTCAGTCTCTTTCTGGCCCGGCTTGCCTGAAGCGGGGCCGATACCTGGATCAAGTTTCGCTTATGGCAACTGGTCGGGAGAGGCGTTTTTTGATGACGAGACTAGAGCGTTTACTCATTGCGCCGTTTCTGCCTCATACGTTAGCGGCGATCAGCTTATCTTTAGTATTGAGCGTAATGGCGTGATTGCCATAGGCGTGGCAAGCCCGGCCCTGAAACTGGTTCCAGGTGCTCAATTCCCTGTTTCGATCATTGTAGACAATCGCAGACCTTATTATGGCACCGCGTTTGCAATGAGTGAAGGACACGCTTCGGTTTTTATTGATGACCTCGATGCCGCTCTGGACGCCTTTCGACGCGGCCGGGTTTTGACTGTGGAAGGTGTTTCGATGCGTGGCCAGTACTATTTAGACGGGACCTTTCATGCCTTGGAGCGCCTGACAAGGTGTGCAATTTCCTATTATTCGTTTATGAGCCCGGCGCCAACTCCAACGCTGAGGGTGGCGCAGTCATCTTTCGATCAGTCAAAGCTATACCAGGTTGCAACTCAGACCATTGCCAGTTTTGGTGTCAGGGATTTCGAGTTTGCGACTGCGCAAGAACTTGCAGATGCTGGCCTTCCTTCTAATGCTGTCCGATGGGTTGCGCATGATTTTGGCATGACAGCGACTATAATTGCGCTCAAGGTTCGTGAGGATGAAGGGCTTCGTGAGAGCGACGGCGCGGACACCGAATTTCTCGCCAGGCAGTGTTCTGATGATTACGTGTCTTCTGCCAGAAACTTAGACGGCGCGAAAATCGATATCAGAGAGCTTCGGGTCATGTGCGCGGGGGACATCAATCTGACTGAGCACTACTTAAACAAGTTCCGCGTCGGAGATCATCATGTATACACTTGGTTTGAATTCAGATCCAATTATTCACTGCGAGATGGGGGTTCGCCGCAAAAAGGTAGCGAGAGTGCATCAATAGTTGCCGCAAGCTTCTTGCTTGATTGATTTACTTTGTTGAAAAATATTTCGTTCGGGTAGGCGTTGTTGCGGATGTAGGCGCAGAGGAGTTCCATGATCCGCACATGGTCGCGCCCCTGATGGAAGCGCACCGAATCCTGCGCGATGCGCTCGAGCGCGAGGATCCCGCCGATGCGGACCTCGATGTTGGCTTCGGTTCGCCCATCCTTGGCGCCGTCCGCACTCACCGTCCGCTCGGCCCCGAGCTGCTCGACCGCCTTGGAGATGCGGTCGGTGATCTGCCCCTCGCGCGCGACCTCGAGGTTGCCTTGCGCGATCACGGTCCGCCAGATCAGGAAGGGCGCGCCGAGAAGGGCCACGATCAGCGCCCCCGCGCCAAGCCCCCCATCGCCACCCGCGCCGGTGATCGTGCGGCCGAGGAGGGCTGCTGCAGCCACGATCGCGAGAAGAACGAGGATGATGAAGACTACCGACAGCGGAGGCCCGAGGACCCTGGCGATCTGCCAGCCGTTGTCGGTCCGCAGGCCCATGGCCTCGAGGAAGTTCCTGGGCCTGTCGCGTCGGGAATCGGGATCGTGGTCGGTCATGAAAACACCTGATCGGAATGCGCGCGCCCCTCGGCCGCTTGCCGGCAGGATGGCGATGGCGTAACCATCCGGCAACCCGAAATCCCCGCCCCGCGAGGTGCCATGCGTCTGTCCCGCTATTTCCTGCCCGTCCTGCGCGAGAACCCCGCCGAGGCGCAGATCGTGAGCCACCGCCTGATGCTGCGGGCGGGCATGATCCGCCAGCAGGCGGCCGGCATCTATTCCTGGCTGCCGCTCGGGTATCGCGTGCTGCGCCGGATCGAGGAGATCGTCCACCAGGAGCAGGTGCGCGCGGGCCACATCCCGATGCTGATGCCGACGCTGCAACCGGCCGATCTGTGGCGCGAATCCGGCCGCTACGACGATTACGGCGAGGAGATGCTGCGCATCCGCGACCGCCAGAAGCGCGACCTGCTCTATGGTCCGACGAACGAGGAGATGATCACCGACATCTTCCGCGCCCATGTCGGGAGTTATCGCGACCTGCCGCTCACGCTTTACCACATCCAGTGGAAGTTCCGCGACGAGATCCGGCCGCGTTTCGGCGTCATGCGTGGGCGCGAGTTCCTGATGAAGGACGGCTACAACTTCGACATCGACAAGGAGGCGTCGCTGCACGCCTACAACCGCCACATGGTGAGCTATCTGCGCACCTATGAGCGGATGGGGCTGACGGCCATTCCGATGCGCGCGGCCTCGGGGCCGATCGGGGGCGACAACACGCACGAGTTCCTCGTCCTCGCCGCGACGGGGGAGTCGGAGGTCTATTACGACGACCGTGTGCAGGATCTGCGGCTCGGGAACCGCGCGATCGATTACGACGACCGCGCGGCCGTCGCGGCCGTCTGCGATGAGTTCACGACGCTCTACGCCCGCACCGAAGAGACGCATGACGCCGCCCTCTTCGCCACCGTCCCCGAGGGGCACCGCAAGGTCGGGCGCGGGATCGAGGTCGGGCAGATCTTCTATTTCTCGACCAAGTATTCCGAGCCGATGGGGGCCGTCGTCGTCAACGACAAGGGCGAGCGGGTGCCCGTCCACATGGGCAGCCACGGCATCGGCGTGAGCCGCCTCGTCGGCGCCATCATCGAGGCGAGCCATGATGAGCGCGGCATCGTCTGGCCCGAGGGGGTGACGCCCTTTCCGGTCGGGCTCGTCAACCTCAAGCAGGGCGACGGCGCGACCGATGCGGCCTGCGCCGCGATCGAGGCGGGGCTTGCCGCGCGGGGGCTCGAGGTTCTCTATGACGACCGCGACGAGCGCGCGGGCGCCAAGTTCGCGACGATGGACCTGATCGGGCTGCCGTGGCGGATCACGGTCGGGCCGCGCGGCCTTGCGGCGGGGAAGGTCGAGCTGACCTCGCGCCGCACGGGCGAGGCCGAAGAGATGACGCCCGAGGCCGCGGTCGCGCGCATCGCCCAGATCTACAGGGGGCTCTGATGGCAGGTCCGGTGATGACGCAGGCGGCGCTCGGCACCGTCGACTGGTCGACCCTGCCCGCCCCGGTCGATGACGGGGCGGCGGCGCATCTGGCCGGCATGCGGCTGCCTGCGGTGGCGCTGCCCGCGACGGACGGGCGGGTGGTCGACCTCGCGGCGCTTCGCGGTCTTGTCGTGATCTACGCCTATCCCAAGACGGGCCGCCCCGGCGAGGCGCTGCCCGATGGCTGGGACGCCATCCCCGGCGCGCGCGGCTGCACCCCGCAATCTTGCGCCTTTCGCGACCATTTCGCGGAATTGCGGGGGCTTGGCGTCGATCACCTCTTTGGCCTCTCGACCCAGCCGACCGACTGGCAGGCCGAGATGGCCGCGCGCACCCATCTGCCCTTCGCGATCCTCTCGGACGCGGGGCTGCGCCTGGCCGATGCGCTCGGCCTGCCGCGCCTTGAGGTCGCGGGCGAGGTGCTGCTGAGGCGCCTCACGCTGATCTGCCGCGACGGGGTGATCGAAGAGGCGATCTATCCCATCTTTCCGCCTGACGCCAACGCCGCCGAGGTGGTGGCGCGGCTGCGCGCGCGCTGAATGCGCGGCTTGCGCCGGGCGGGGGGGCGTGTATAAGGCGGCGTCCTTCCGCAGGTTCCTTGACCGGCGCATCCCTCGTGGACGGGGGCGGAAGGAAGCCCGTCCGGTGAAATGCGCCTTGCAGATCGGAGATCGCATGCCTCTCTATGAGCATGTTCTGATCGCCCGCCAGGACCTGACGAATGCGCAGGCCGAAGGGCTGATCGAACATTTTTCCGCCGTCATCACCGACAACGGCGGGTCGGTCGCGGGCCAGGAATACTGGGGCCTCAAGACCATGGCCTACAAGATCAACAAGAACCGCAAGGGGCATTACGCCTTTTTGCGCACCGACGCCCCCGCGGGCGCCGTGCAGGAGATGGAGCGTCTGGCGCGGCTCCACGACGACGTGATGCGCGTCCTCTCGATCCGGGTCGATGCCCATGGCGAGGGCCCGAGCATCCAGATGCAGAAGCGCGACGACCGCGAGCGGGGCGACCGCGACCGCGGCGACCGCGGCGATCGGGATCGGGGCGACCGGGGCGACCGTGACCGGGGCGACCGGGGCGATCGTGGCGACCGCGACCGCGGCCGGGATTGAGGGAGAGCGACACCATGGCAACCAAACCGTTCTTCCGCCGCCGCAAGGTGTGCCCGTTCTCGGGCGCCAACGCGCCGGAAATCGACTACAAGGACGTGCGCCTGCTGCAGCGCTACATATCGGAGCGCGGCAAGATCGTGCCGGCGCGCATCACGGCCGTCTCGGCCAAGAAACAGCGCGAACTCGCGCGGGCAATCAAGCGGGCGCGGTTCCTTGCGCTGCTGCCCTATGCGGTGAAGTGAGGGGGGCGAGATGCAGGTCATTCTTCTTCAGCGCGTCGCGAAACTCGGCCACATGGGCGAGGTCGTGAAGGTGCGCGACGGCTATGCGCGCAACTTCCTCTTGCCGCAGGGCAAGGCGCTGCGCGCCACCGAGGCCAACATCGCGAACTTCGCGAGCCGCAAGGCCGACCTCGAGGTGCGCAACAGCGAATCGCGGGCCGCGGCGCAGGCCGAGGCGGCGGCGCTCGACGGGCAGATCTTCGTGCTGATCCGCCAGGCGTCGGAATCGGGCGCGCTCTATGGCTCGGTCACGGCGCGCGATGCGGCCGAGGCGGCGCAGGCGGCGGGCTTTGCGGTGTCGCGCGCGCAGGTCGCGCTCGACAAGCCGATCAAGGATCTGGGGCTGCATGGCGTCACGGTCGTGCTGCATCCGGAGGTGAGCGCGAAGGTCTCGATCAACGTCGCGCGTTCGCCCGAGGAGGCCGAGCTTCAGGCCAGGGGCAAGTCGATCCAGGAACTCGCGGCCGAGGCCGAGGCTGCGGCCGAATCCGAGATGGCCGAGCTTCTGGGCGACATCGGCGGCGCGGCGACCGACGAGGGCTGAGGCCCGCCGGGGCGGCCCCGAGGGGCCGTCCCGATTCCGCGCGCGGCGCGGAAACGACCGCGGGGGGGCGGGATGTTCGATCTGACAGGCAAGGCGGCGCTGGTGACCGGCGCCTCGGGCGGCATCGGGGCCGCGATCGCGCGACGGCTGCACGCGGCCGGGGCGGCGGTGGTGCTGTCGGGCACGCGCGAGGGGCCGCTATTGGCGCTGGCGGCCGAACTGGGCGGGCGGGCGCATGTGGTGCCCTGCGATCTCTCGGATCCGGCGGCGGCCGATGCGCTGATCGGGCGCGCGGCAGAGGCGGCGGGGTCGGTCGACATCCTCGTGAACAACGCGGGCATCACGCGCGACGGGCTCGCGATGCGGATGTCCGACGGCGACTGGCAGGCGGTCATCGACGTGAACCTCGGCGCGACCTTCCGGCTCTGCCGGGGGGCGCTCAGGGGGATGATGAAGGCGCGCTGGGGGCGAATCGTCACGATCACCTCGGTCGTGGGCGCGATCGGCAATCCGGGGCAGGCGAATTACGCCGCCGCCAAGGCGGGGCTGGTCGGGATGTCGAAATCGCTCGCGGCCGAGGTCGCGAGCCGGGGCATCACGGTCAACTGCGTGGCGCCGGGCTTCATCGACACGGCGATGACGGGCGCGCTGAACGAGGCGCAGCGCGGCGCGCTGATCGGGCGCATCCCGATGGGGCGGATGGGCGAGGCCGCCGAGGTCGCGGGCGCGGTGCATTACCTCGCGAGCGCCGAGGCGGGCTATGTCACCGGGGCGACGCTGCATGTGAACGGCGGGATGGCGATGCTCTGAGCCTCGCGGGGCGGGGAAAGCGTTTGCGGCCGGCGGCGAACGTGCTATAGGCGCCGACGAAACGGGGGGAGGCCCCGAAGACGGAATTTCAATGCGGGGTTCACCCGCTTCCAGCGAAGGGAAAAAGCATGAGCGACATCGCGGATCGGGTGAAGAAGATCGTCGTCGAGCATCTGGGCGTCGATGCCGAGAAGGTCACGGAAAGCGCATCTTTCATCGACGACCTCGGGGCCGACAGCCTCGACACCGTCGAACTGGTGATGGCCTTCGAGGAAGAGTTCGGGATCGAGATCCCCGACGACGCCGCCGAGACGATCCAGACCTTTGGCGATGCGGTCAAGTTCATCACCGAGGCGCAGGGCTGAGCGGCCCGTTCCATCGGCCCCACCCATAGATGGCGGCAGGCGAAGGCACCCCTTGCGGGTGCCTTCGGCATTTCGGGCCTTCGGGTTCCGGGTGGCGCGTTCCGGCCTGCGCGTTCCGGGTGGCGATGTTGCGGGCGCGCGGTCGGGCGTGTATCTGCAACAGCGGGGAATGCGCGCGGCAAGGGGGACGGCGATGCGGCGGGTGGTGGTGACGGGGCTCGGGCTGGTGACGCCGCTTGCGTCGGGGGTCGAGGCGACATGGTCGCGGCTGATCGCCGGCCAGTCGGGCGCGGGGCCGATCACGCGCTTCGATGCCTCGCGCGTCGCCACGAGCTATGCCTGCGAGGTGCCGCTCGGCGATGGCACGGACGGCACCTTCAACGCCGACGACTGGATGGACCCCAAGGACCGGCGCAAGGTCGATGACTTCATCCTCTATGGCATCGCCGCCGCGGTGCAGGCGGTGCGGGATTCGGGCTGGGAGCCGCGCACGACCGAGGAGGCCGAGCGCACGGGCGTGCTGATCGGATCGGGGATCGGGGGGCTCGGCACGATCGCCGAGACGGCGCTGCTCATTGCCGAGAAGGGCCCGCGGCGCGTGAGCCCCTTCTTCATCCCCGGCGCGCTCATCAACCTCATCTCGGGGCAGGTGTCGATCCGCTTCGGCTTCAAGGGGCCCAACCATGCGGTGGTGACGGCTTGTTCGACGGGGGCGCATGCGATCGGGGACGCGGCGCGGTTGATCCAGTGGGGCGATGCCGACGTGATGGTGGCGGGCGGGGCCGAGGCCGCGATCTGCGAGATCGGGATCGCGGGCTTCAACGCGTGTAAGGCGCTCTCGACCAAGCGCGCCGACCAGCCGCAGGCGGCCTCGCGCCCCTATGACGCCGACCGCGACGGCTTCGTGATGGGCGAGGGGGCGGGGGTCGTGGTGCTCGAGGAGTTCGAGCACGCCAAGGCGCGCGGCGCGCGGATCTATGCCGAGGTGCTGGGCTATGGCCTGTCGGGCGATGCCTATCACATCACCGCGCCCTCCGAGGACGGCGAGGGGGGGTATCGGTCGATGCAGGCGGCGCTGCGGCGGGCGGGGATCGGGCCCGAGCGGGTCGATTACATCAACGCGCACGGCACCTCGACCATGGCCGACGTGATCGAGCTTGCGGCCGTCGAGCGGCTTCTGGGCGATGCGGCCGGGCGCGCGACGATGAGTTCGACGAAATCCTCGATCGGGCATCTTCTGGGCGCGGCGGGGGCGGTCGAGGCGATCTTCTGCGTGCTCGCGATCCGCGATCAGGTGGCGCCGCCGACGATCAACCTCGATCAGCCGGCGGTCGAGGCGCGGCTCGATCTGGCGCCGAACCGGGCGGTGCGGCGCGACATCGGGATCGCGCTGTCGAATTCCTTCGGTTTCGGCGGCACCAACGCGAGCCTCGTGCTCGGGCGGGTCTAGGGGATGTGGCGCGCGATCGCCTCGAACGCGCTCACGCTTTTCATCGTCGTGCTGGTGGCGCTGGCGGTCGGGCTCGGCTGGGCGCGCATGGCCTTCGAGGCGCCGGGGCCTCTGGCGCAGGCGATCTGCCTGCGGGTCGATCGCGGCGACCGGATCGGCGAGGTGAGCGCGCGGCTCGAGGCGGCAGGGGCGGTGAGCCATCCGTGGCTCTTTCGCGTCGGCGCCGATTACACGGGCAAGTCGGGCGATCTGCGCTTTGGCAGCTACCTCGTGCCGCCCGGGAGTTCGATGGAGGCGATCCTCGGGATCATCACGCGGGGCGGGCAATCGACCTGCGGCTCGGAGATCAACCTGCGGATCGGGGTGGTCGCGGCCGAGACGGTGGTGCGCACCCTCGACCCCGTGGCGGGGGCCTATGTGGAGGCGATGCGCTTCGAGGCCGGCGCGCCGGCGCCCGAGGGCTATGGCGCGATCCGGGCCGAGGACGGGGTGCGGCTGCGGGTGACGCTGGCCGAGGGGGTGACGAGCTGGCAGGTGGTCGAGGGGCTGAAGGCCGCGGACTTCCTTGCGGGCGAGGTGGCGGCCGTGCCGCCCGAGGGGAGCCTCGCGCCCGACAGCTACGAGGTGCCCGAGGGGACCGAGCGGGCGGCGGTTCTGCAGATGATGGCCGACCGGCAGGCGCGAATCATCGCCGAGCTGTGGGCGAATCGGGCCGAGGGGCTGCCCTATTCGACGCCGGAGGAGGCCCTCATCATGGCGTCGATCGTGGAGAAGGAGACGGGGCTTGCGGCCGAGCGGCCGATGGTGGCGGGGGTATTCGTGAACCGGATGCGGGCGGGCATGCCGCTGCAGACGGACCCCACGATCATCTATGGCATCACGCGGGGCGACATGAGCCAGCGGCGCGAGATCCGCCAATCGGACAAGGAGGGCGCGACGGAGGCGCGGCTGCATGGCAAGGTGGAATATAACACCTATGTCATCAACGGCTTGCCGCCCGGGCCGATCGCCAATCCGGGGCGCGCGAGCCTCGAGGCCGCGCTGAACCCCGCGACGACGGATGCGATCTTCTTCGTGGCCGACGGCACGGGGGGGCATCTGTTCGCGGCGACGCTCGAGGAGCACAACCGCAACGTGGCGGCCTGGCGCAAGATCGAGGCGGAGCGCGCGAAGGGGGCGCAGACACAACCCTGAAGATAGTACTTGACTTTGCGTTCTCTCTGAGGTAGCAGATCAGGCAAGCTAGAAGAGGTGGGCGAGCGGCACGGGGCAACCCGGCGCCGCTTTTTCATTTCGCTCGTGCGGAGTGCATGAGAGGCAGGTCAGCGATCCATGACACTCAACACACCCGTCGACAGCAACGGGCCTTCGCGGGATGTCCTCGCGGAGGCGATGGAACTCTACACGCTCGCGGCGGAGATCTTCGCCGACGGGCTCAGGGATCTGAGGGCGGGCAAGCACCGCCCCGATCTGGCCAAGGACCTTGCGGGGCTGACGAAGGAATACAGGCAGAGCTTGCAATCGGTTCTGAACGAGAGGGCGGCCATTGACAGACTACGCCGAGAGATTGCCGGCCGAAGCGCCGGCGACAGCGGCCCCGGCGGCGGGGCCAGAGAGCTTGATTTCGGCGCGGCGCGCGATGAAATCGGGCGCAGGCTGGCTTGCCTCCGCGCCGCCGGAGGTGGTGGATGACTTCCTGCGGGGGCTGAGCGACGGGGCGCTGCTGGCGCTGCCGTGGCTGTTCGAGTTCTGGGCGCTGCCGCATCAGTTGCCGCCCGAGGGGGCCTGGAAGACCTGGGTCATCATGGGCGGGCGGGGTGCGGGCAAGACGCGGGCCGGGGCCGAATGGGTGCGCGCCGAGGTCGAGGGGGCGGGCCCCGCCGATCCCGGCCGGTCGCGGCGGATCGCGCTGGTGGGCGAGACGCTCGATCAGGTGCGCGAGGTGATGGTCTTTGGCGAGAGCGGGATCATCGCCTGCTCGCCGCCCGACCGGCGGCCCGTCTGGGAGGCGGGGCGGCGGCGGCTCGTGTGGCCGAACGGGGCGGTGGCGCAGACCTTTTCGGCGCATGACCCCGACAGCCTGCGCGGGCCGCAGTTCGATGCGGCCTGGGCCGACGAGATCGCGAAATGGCCCAACGCCGAGGAGAGCTGGGACATGCTGCAGTTCGCGCTGCGGCTCGGAAGCTATCCGCGCCAGGTGGTGACGACGACCCCGCGCAACGTGGGCGTGCTGAAGGCGATCCTGCGCAACCCCTCGACGGTCGTGACGCATGCGCCGACCGAGGCCAACCGCGCCTATCTGGCGGCGTCGTTCTTCGAGGAGGTGCAGGCGCGCTATGGCGGCACGCGGCTTGGCCGGCAGGAATTGCAGGGCGAGCTGCTCGAGGAGGCGGAGGGGGCGCTCTGGACGCTTGCCCGCCTTGAGGCCGTGCGCGAGCGGGAGGCGCCCGCGCTCGACCGGATCGTGGTCGCGGTTGATCCGCCGGTGACGGGGCATGGCGGGTCGGACGCCTGCGGCATCGTCGTCGCGGGGGTCGAGATGACGGGCGAGCCGAAGGACTGGCGGGCCCATGTGCTCGAGGATGCCTCGGTTTCGGGCGCGAGCCCCGAGGGCTGGGCGCGCGCCGCGCTGGCGGCGATGGACCGCCACGGCGCCGACCGGCTGGTGGCCGAGGTCAACCAGGGGGGCGATCTGGTCGCGAGCGTGATCCGCCAGATCGATCCGCTGGTGCCCTATCGGGCGGTGCGGGCGAGCCGGGGCAAGGTGGTCCGGGCCGAGCCGGTGGCCGCGCTCTATGAGCAGGGGCGGGTGCGGCATCTGCCGGGGCTCGACCGGCTCGAGGATCAGATGTGCCGCATGACGGTGCAGGGCTATGAGGGGCGCGGCAGCCCCGACCGCGTCGATGCGCTGGTCTGGGCGCTGCATGATCTGATGATCGACCCGGCGGCGGGATGGCGCCGGCCGCGGGTGCGGGTGCTCTGAGCGGGGCAAGGCCAGAGGGAACAGGGACGCGACGGGTGGGGCGGCTGGGCCGGCCCCGCAGACGCATGTCCGGACGAGAGGAGCGAGGCGATGTTCGATTTCCTGCGGCGGGGGGCGCGCGCGGCGCCCGAGGGCAAGGCCTCGGCGGCCGGGGCGGTAGTGGCCTTTCATGGCGCCGGCCGGGCGGTGTGGAGCGCGCGCGACACCGGCACGCTGACGCGGGGCGGGTTTCTGGGCAATCCGGTCGGGTTCCGGGCGGTGAAGCTCATCTCGGAGGCGGCGGCGGCGCTGCCGCTGATCTTGCAGGATGCCGAGCGGCGCTATGAGGCGCATCCGGTGATGACGCTGATCCGCCGGCCCAATCCGGCGCAGGGGAAGGCGGAACTGTTCGAGGCGGTCTATGCGCAGATCCTCCTGTCGGGGAACGCCTATCTGGAGGCGGTGGCGGGGGTGGCGGGGGGCGGGGTGCCGGCCGAGTTGCATGTGCTGCGCTCGGATCGCATGAGCCTCGTGCCCGGGGCGGATGGCTGGCCCGTCGCCTATGACTACACCGTCGGGACGCGGCGGCATCGTTTCGACATGACTGGGGGGGCGGCGCCGGTCTGCCACATCCGCGCCTTTCATCCGCAGGACGATCATTACGGGCTTTCGCCCATGCAGGCGGCGGCGACGGCGATCGATGTGCACAATGCGGCCTCGCGCTGGTCGAAGGCGTTGCTCGACAATGCCGCGCGGCCCTCGGGCGCGATCGTCTATCGCGGCGAGGGGGGGGCGACGCTGACCTCGGACCAGTATGCCCGCCTCGTCGAGGAGATGGAGGCGCACCACCAGGGGGCGCGCAACGCCGGGCGGCCGATGCTGCTCGAGGGGGGGCTCGACTGGAAGCCGATGGGGTTCAGCCCCTCGGACATGGAGTTCCAGAAGACGAAGGAGGCGGCGGCGCGCGAGATCGCGATCGCCTTCGGGGTGCCGCCGATGCTGATCGGGATCCCGGGCGATGCGACCTATGCCAATTACCAGGAGGCCAACCGGGCCTTCTATCGGCTGACGGTGCTGCCGCTCGTGGCCAAGGTGACGGCGGCGGTCGGGCACTGGCTGTCGGGGTTCACGGGCGAGGCGGTGGAGTTGCGCCCCGATCTCGACCAGGTGCCGGCTCTGGCGGTTGAGCGCGACCAGCAAT
Organism: uncultured Gemmobacter sp.; assembly: GCA_964472135.1. Lineage (GTDB taxonomy): Bacteria > Pseudomonadota > Alphaproteobacteria > Rhodobacterales > Rhodobacteraceae > JAUREX01. The sequence goes on along the minus strand of CAYYJB010000005.1, from coordinate 11,254 downwards.
GGGCGCGGGTGGGGGCGGCGGACTTTCTGACCGAGGCCGAGAAGCGCGCGGCACTCGGCCTGCCGCGGATCGCGGAGGGGCCATGAACGGGCGGCGCGAGGCGGGGGGATCGCGGTTTCTCTATGACAGCTTCGATGCCGCGCAGGCGCGGATCGAGGCCAACGAGCGCGTCGCGGAAGAGCGGTGGAGCGCGCTCGAATACCGCTTCGGGCAGATCGAGCGGATGCTCGAGCGGCTGGAGAAGCGGATCTGGGTCGGGGTCTACGGGGTGGCCGCCTTTCTGCTGGCGCAGGGGGTCGAGGTGCTCATCCGGGCGGCGGAAAGGTAGGGATGCGATGATTGAGGGGATGGATGCGCTCGAGCGCAAGTTCCACCGGCCCGAGGCGGGGCTGGTCGTGGACGAGGGGGCGCGGATCGCGGGCTATGCGAGCCTCTTTGGCCTGCCCGACCAGGGCGGGGATGTGGTGATGCCGGGGGCTTATGGCCGCTCGCTCGCGCGGCTGCGGGCCGAGGGGCGGGCCGTCAAGATGCTCTGGCAGCACGATGCGACGCAGCCGATCGGGGTCTGGGACGAGGTCGTCGAGGACGAGCGGGGGCTGCGCGTCGCGGGGCGGCTGCTGCCCGAGGTGGCGCGGGCGCGCGAGGCGGCGGCGCTGATCGGGGCGGGGGCGGTTGACGGGCTGTCGATCGGGTTTCGCACCATCCGCGCGGCGCGCGATGCGTCGGGGCGGCGGGCGCTGATCGAGATCGATCTGTGGGAGGTGTCGCTCGTGACCTTTCCGATGCTGCCCGAGGCGCGGGTCGAGGGGAAGGCCGGGGTCCGGCCCGACCTGCTGAGGATGCTGACGGCGGCCCTTGCCGGGGCGCGCCGGGAGCTTGCGGGCCGCTGAGGCCCATCCACCCATCCACATCGAGGTGAACCATGACCGAGACGAGGGTCCGGGCGGCGGGCGCATGCCCCGCGCCCGAGGACGAGGCCGCGGGGGCGGATGCCGCCGTGGTGCAATTTCTGAACGAGTTCTCGGGCTTTCAGTCCGAGATCAAATCCCGTCTGTTTCAACAGGAAGAGCGACTGACCATGCTGGATCGCAAGACCACGGGCTTTGCCCGACCCGCCCTGTCGATGGCGGCCGATATCGAGGTGCCGCATCGCAAGGCGTTCGACGCCTATCTGCGCAACGGCGATGACGACGGGCTGCGGGGGCTTGTCCTCGAGGGCAAGGGCCTCAACACCCAGGTGGCGGCGGAGGGCGGCTATCTCGTCGATCCGCAGACGGCCGACACGATCCGGTCGGTGCTGACCTCGACGGCCTCGCTGCGCGCGATCGCCAATGTCGTGCAGGTCGAGGCGACGTCGTTCGATGTGCTCGTCGACCATGGCGATGTCGGTTCGGGCTGGGCGAGCGAGACGGGGGCGGTGGCCGAGACGGACGGGCCGCAGATCGAGCGCATCTCGATCGCGCTTCATGAGCTGTCGGCGATGCCCAAGGCGAGCCAGCGGCTTCTGGACGACAGCGCCTTCGACATCGAGGGGTGGCTTGCGGGGCGGATCGCGGACAAGTTCGCGCGCGCCGAGGCGGCGGCCTTTGTCGCGGGCGATGGCGCCGACAAGCCGCGCGGGTTCCTCGACCATGCCAAGGTCGCCGAGGGGGTCTGGCAGTGGGGGCGGCTCGGCTATGTCGTGACCGGGGCTGCGGGCGATTTCGCGACGGCGAACGCGGCCGATGCGATCGTCGATCTCGTCTATGCGCTCGATGCGAGCTATCGGGCGAATGCGAACTTCGTGATGAATTCGAAGACCGCGGGTGCGGTGCGCAAGATGAAGGACGCGGACGGCCGCTTCCTGTGGTCGGACGGGCTGCAGGCGGGGGAACCCGCGCGCCTGATGGGCTATCCGGTGCTGATCGCCGAGGACATGCCCGACATCGGCGCCAATGCCTATGCGGTGGCCTTTGGCGATTTCCGCGCGGGCTACACCATCGCCGAGCGCCCGGACCTGCGCGTGCTGCGCGATCCGTTCTCGGCCAAGCCGCATGTGCTCTTCTACGCGACCAAGCGCGTCGGCGGCGACGTGAGCGATTTTGCCGCGATCAAGCTGCTGAAGTTCGCGACGAGCTGATCGCGACGGTCTTGCGCCCGTGCCCCTGGCACCGGGCGCAAGGGCGGGCGCGCGCCGGAACTGGGGCGTCGTCTAGCTGCTCCACCTCCGGACGAGCGGCGTCGGAGCGCGCGCCCGCTTCAATTTCATCCTGCGGAGAGAGGCGATGAGACTGACCGAACGGACGCCGGTCCCCGACGCGGCGCTGCCTATCGAGGCGATGAAGGCGCATCTGCGGCTGGGCTCGGGCTTTGGCGACGAGGGGCTGCAGGACGGGCTGATCGCGGGATATCTGCGGGCGGCCCTCGCGGCGATCGAGGGGCGCACGGGCAAGGCCCTGATCGCGCGCGGGTTCCGGCTGGAGCTTGAGGGCTGGCGCGACGCGGGCGGGCAGACCCTGCCGGTCGCGCCGGTCGGGCGGATCGAGGCGGTGCGGATCCTCGATGCGGCGGGGGGGGCGGTGACGGTCGATGCGGCGCGGCTGCGCCTCGTGCCCGACCCGCACCGGCCGCGGCTGGTGCCGGCCGGGACGGCGCTGCCGGCCGTGCCGACGGGCGGGCGGGCCGAAATCGACTTCGAGGCGGGCTTCGGCGCCGCCTGGGAGGCGGTGCCGCCCGATCTGCGGCAGGCGGTGCTGATGCTTGGCGCGCATTTCCACGAGTTCCGCCACGAGGCGGGGATCGAGCAGGGTGCGGCACCCTTCGGGGTGGCGGCGCTGATCGAGCGGTGGCGCAACGTGCGCGTGCTGGGCGGGGGGGCGCGATGAGGGCGCGGCGGCTCAACCGTCGGCTGGTCCTCGAGGCGGCGGCGCGGGTGCCGGACGGGGCGGGCGGCTATGCCGAGCGCTGGGAGGCGCGCGGGACGCTCTGGGCCGAGGTGGCCGCGGGCGCGGGGCGCGAGGTCGGGGTGGACCTGATCGCGCGCGAGCGGGTTTCGCTGCGGATCATGGTGCGGGGGGCGCCGGTCGGGGCGCCGTCGCGGCCCGTGGCGGGGCAGCGGTTTCGCGAGGGGGCGCGGATCTATCCGATCCTTGCGGTCGCCGAGGCCGACCCGGAGGGGCGGTATCTGGTCTGTCACGCCGAGGAAGGGGGCCGGGGATGAGCTATGCGGCGGCGGCGGCGGTGCAGGCCGCGATCTATGGCCGGCTTCGGGCCGATGCGGCGCTGGGCGCGCTGGTCGGCGAGGCGATCTTTGACGCGGTGCCGCCGGGGGCGCCGCCCGAGCTTTATGTCGTGCTGGGGCCCGAGGTCGTGCTCGATGCCTCGGACGCGAGCGGGCGGGGCGCGGAGCACCGGCTGACGGTGAGCGTCGTGAGCACGACGGGCTTTGCCCCGGCCAAGGCGGCGGCGGCGGCGGTGTCGGAGGCGCTCGAGGGTGCGGAGATGGCGCTCGGGCGCGGGCGGCTCGTGGGGATCTGGTTCCGGCGGGCCGAGGCGCGGCGGCGCGAGCAGGGCACGATGCGGCGGATCGATCTGTCGTTTCGCGCGCGGGTCGAGATCTGAGGCGGCCGGGCGGGGCCCGGCGCGCCAGTTTCGGAAAGGATGGACAGCATGGCGATTCAGCGCGGCAAGGACGTGCTCTTGAAGATCGACGTTTCGGGCGAGGGGCAGTTCGAGACGGTGGCGGGCCTTCGGGCGACGCGGATCAGCTTCAACGCCGAGACGGTCGAGGTGACGAGCCTCGAGAGCCCGGGGGGGTGGCGCGAGCTCTTGTCCGGGGCGGGGGTGCGGTCGGCCTCGATCTCGGGCTCGGGCGTCTTTCGCGACGCGAGCAGCGACGAGCGCGCGCGGCAGATCTTCTTCGACGGCGAGGTGGCGCGGTTCCAGGTGGTGATCCCGGCGTTCGGGATCGTCGAGGGGCCGTTCCAGATCACCGCGCTCGAATACGGCGGGCGGCACGACGGCGAGGCGACCTATGAGGTCGGCCTCGCCTCGGCCGGGGCGCTCGGGTTCACGGCGCTCTGATGGCCAATCCGCTGGCGGGCGAGGTCGAGGTCGAGATCGACGGCGTGCGGCATGTCTGCAAGCTGACGCTCGGGGCCATCGCCGAGATGGAGGCCGCGACGGGCGAGAGCGTGATCGAGATGGTCGAGCGGTTCGAGACCGGGCGGTGGCGGGCGCGCGACGTGCTGGCCGTCATCGTCGCGGGGTTGCGCGGCGGGGGCTGGCGGGGCGAGGCGGCGGCGCTGCGGAGCGCGCGCTTTGCCGGCGGGCCGGCCGGTGCCGCGCGGGCGGCGGCGGCGCTGATCGTCGCGGCCTTCGCCGTGCCGGGTGAGGGCGATGGCTGAGGCGCGGCGGATCGACTGGGGGGGCCTCATGCGGGCGGGGATGGCGGGGCTCGGCCTCGCGCCGGATGTGTTCTGGCGCCTCTCGCCCGCGGAATTGCGGATCATGCTCGGGCTAGGGCCGGCGGCGGCGCCGCTGACGCGGGAGCGGATCGAGGCGTTGATGCGGGCCTTTCCCGACCGGGTGACGAAGGAGGACGAGGATGGCTGAGGTGGAACGGCTGGGGGCGGAGATCGCGGCCCTCGAAGAGAGCCTCGGGGGGGCGGCGGCGGCTGCTGCGGTTCTGGACGGCGAGGCGCGGCGGATGGGCGAGGGGCTGCTGTTCACCGGCCGCGAGGTCGGCACGCTGACCACGCGCTTCGGCGGGGCGCTGCGGGGGGCCTTCGATGGCCTGGTGTTCGAGGGCGAGCGGCTGTCGGACGTGCTGCGCGGCCTCGGGCGGAGCATGGCCGAGAGCGTCTATGGCGTGGCGCTGCGGCCGGTGCAGGCGGCGCTCGGGGGGGCGCTGGCCGAGGGGATCAACACCGTCGCGGGGGCGGTGCTGCCATTCGCGCGCGGCGGAGCCTTCACCGAGGGGCGGGTCATGCCCTTTGCCGAGGGCGGCGTGGTGAGCGGGCCGGTGAGCTTTCCCTTGCGGGGCGGGCGCGGGCTGATGGGCGAGGCGGGGCCCGAGGCGATCTTGCCGCTCGCGCGCGGGGCGGACGGGCGGCTCGGTGTGCGGGCGGGCGGCGGCGGCGGGCGGGTGGCGCCCGTCACGATCAACATCAGCACGCCCGATGTCGCGGGCTTCCGGCGCAGCCAGAGCCAGATCGCGGCCGAGGTCGGGCGGCTTCTGGCGCGCGGGCAGCGCAACGGCTGAAGGCGGAGGGGACGGGATGGCGTTTCACGAGGTGCGGTTTCCCGCATCGCTGAGCTTCGGCTCGGTCGGCGGGCCGGAGCGGCGCACGGAGATCGTCGCGCTCATCAACGGGCACGAGGAGCGGCGGACGAGCTGGGCGCATTCGCGCCGGCGCTACGATGCCGGCATGGGGCTGCGCAGCCTCGATGACGTGGGCGTCCTCATCGCCTTTTTCGAGGCGCGCGGCGGGCAGTTGCACGGGTTTCGCTGGAAGGACTGGACCGACTACAAGTCCTGCGCCGCGACCGCGACGCCTGGACCCGAGGATCAGTTGCTCGGGACGGGCGACGGCGCGCGCCGGAGTTTCGGGTTGCGCAAGGCTTATGCCTCGGGGGCGGAGCTTTATTGGCGGCCTGTCGCGAAGCCCGTGGCGGGGAGCGTGCAGGTCTCGATCGGGCGGCAACCGGTCCTCGAGGGGATCGACTGGAGCGTCGACACCGCGAGCGGGATCGTGACCTTTGCCCAGCCGCCGGCCGTCGGGGCCGAGGTGCGCGCGGGGTTCGAGTTCGACGTGCCGGTCAGGTTCGACACCGACCGCATCCAGACGTCGGTCGCGAACTTCCAGGCGGGCGAGGTGCCGAGCGTGCCGGTCATCGAGGTGCGGCTGTGAGCGGGGTCGCCCTTTGCTGGACGCTCGCGCGGCGCGACGGGGTGGTGCTGGGGTTCACCGACCATGACGCCGATCTGGTCGTGGGGGGCGTGCCCTGCCGGGCCGCGACGGGCTGGACGGCCTCGGCGCTCGACGAAAAGACGGGGCTTGCCGTCGGCAACACCGAGGTCGCGGGCGCGCTGAGCGATGCGGGCATCACCGAGGCCGACATCCTGGCGGGGCGGTTCGACGGCGCGCGGATCGAGGCCTTCGAGGTGGAATGGTCGGGGTCCGGCGCGGCGCGGCGCGTCTTTGCCGGGACGATGGGCGAGGTGACGCAGGCGGGCGGGGCCTTTCGCGCCGAGGTGCGGGGCCTCGCCGAGGGGCTGAACCGGCCGATCGGGCGGGTCTATCAGCGGCGCTGCTCGGCGGTGCTGGGGGACGGGCGCTGCAAGGCGGATCTGGCGCAGGCGGCGTTTTCGGCCGAGGCGGTGGTGATCTCGGCCGTCGAGGCGCGCGATTTCGTGGTCGATTCCGGGCGGGTCTTTGCGGCGGGCTGGTTCGAGGGGGGGCGGATCCTTGTCCTCGAGGGTGCGGCGGCGGGGCTTGCGGGGGTGGTGAAGGCCGACCGGGCGGAGGGGGGCGTGCGGCGTGCGCTCGGGCTGTGGTCGGGGTTGCGGGCCGAGGTCGCGCCGGGGACGCGGGTGCGGATCGAGGCGGGCTGCGACAAGCAGGCCGCGACCTGCCGCGCGAAATTCGGCAATTTCGCGAATTATCGCGGCTTTCCGCATGTGCCGGGGGATGACTGGCTGCTGGCCTATCCGGCGGCGGGAGGGGCGCATGACGGATCGAGCCGGGGCTGAGGCGGGCGCGCGGATCGTGGCGCTGGCACGGGGCTGGATCGGGACGCCCTATGTGCATCAGGCGTCGGTCCGGGGGGTGGGGACGGATTGCCTCGGGCTGATCCGCGGGGTCTGGCGCGCGGCGATCGGGCCCGAACCCGAGGCGGTGCCGCCCTATACGCGCGACTGGGCCGAGCCCGCGGGCGAGGAGGTGCTGCTTGCGGCCGGGGGGCGCTGGCTCCGGCCGCGGGGCGGGGGCGTGGCCGAGGCGGGCGACATCCTCGTCTTTCGCATGAAGGCCGGGGGGATCGCCAAGCATCTGGGCATCGCGGCCGAGACCGGGGCGGGGGCGAGTTTCATCCATGCCTACAGCGGGCATGCGGTGGTCGAGAGCCCGCTGTCGGAGCCGTGGCGGCGGCGGATCGCGGCGCGCTTTGCCTTTCCGATGGACTGAACATTTCGGCTGCACTGAACATTTCGGGGGGCCTGCATGGCAACCATACTTCTGTCTGCCGTCGGCGCCTCGGTCGGGGCGAGTTTCGGCGGCACGGTCCTTGGCCTGACCGGGGCGACGATCGGGCGGGCGATCGGGGCGACGATCGGGCAGGCCATCGACCAGCGGCTGCTCGGCGTCGGGTCGCGCGCGGTCGAGACGGGGCGGATCGACCGGCTGCGGATCACGGGCGCGGGCGAGGGCACGGCAATTGCGCGCGTCTGGGGACGGGTGCGGCTGGGCGGGCATGTGATCTGGGCGTCGCGCTTTCTCGAGCGGGTGACGCAGACGGGCGGGGGCGGCAAGGGCGGGGGGCCGTCCGGGCCCGACGTCACCGCCTATTCCTATTCGGTGAGCGTGGCGATCGCGCTCTGCGAGGGCGAGATCGCGCGGGTCGGGCGGATCTGGGCGGACGGGCGGGAACTGTCGCGCGGCGCCCTTGGCCTGCGGGTCTATCGCGGGACCGAGGACCAGCTGCCCGACCCCAAGATCGAGGCGATCGAGGGGACGGGGAACGCGCCGGCCTATCGGGGTCTTGCCTATGTGGTGATCGAGGACCTCGACCTTGCGCCCTTCGGCAACAGGGTGCCGGTCTTTTCCTTCGAGGTGGTGCGGTTCGCCGCCCGCGATCCGGCGGTGGTGGCGAGCGATCTGGCCCATGCGGTGCGGGCGGTCGCGCTGATCCCGGGGACGGGGGAATACGGGCTGGCGACGACGGCGCTGCACCAGGATCTGGGCGCGGGGGTGGTGCGGTCGGTCAATGTGAACTCGGCCTCGGGGATCAGCGATTTCGCGACCGCGCTCGTGCAGCTGACCGAGGAGGCGCCGCGCTGCGGTGCGGTGTCGCTTGTCGTTTCCTGGTTCGGGGACGATCTGCGGGGGGGGGTCTGCGAGGTGCGCCCCAAGGTCGAGAACGCGGGACCCGACGCGGTGGGCGCGCCCTGGCGTGCGGGGGGCATCGGGCGGCGCGAGGCGCAAGTGATCGCGCGGCTGGGCGGGCGACCCGTCTATGGCGGGACGCCTTCGGATGCGTCCGTGATCGAGGCGATCCGGGCGCTGCGGGCGGCCGGGCAGGCGGTGATGTTCTATCCCTTCGTGCTGATGGAGCAGCTTGGGGGGAACGGGCGCGCGGACCCGTATACGGGGGCGGCCGACCAGCCGGTGCTGCCCTGGCGGGGGCGGATCACGACCGCGATCGCGCCGGGGCGGGCGGGGACGACGGACCGCAGCGCGGCGGCCGAGGCCGAGGTCGCGGCATTCTTCGGCGCGACCGGGCCCGGCGACATCGCGGTGATCGGGGGCGAGATCCGCCACGCGGGGCCGGCCGAATGGCGCTATCGCCGCTTCATCCTGCATTACGCGCATCTGTGCGCGCTGGCCGGGGGGGTCGATGCGTTCTGCGTCGGGTCGGAGTTGCGCGGGCTGACCGCGATCCGGGGCGCGGGCGACAGCTTTCCGGCGGTCGCGGAACTCCGGCGGCTGGTGGCCGAGGTGCGCGCGATCCTCGGGCCGGGGGTGAAGATTTCCTATGCGGCAGACTGGTCGGAGTATTTCGGGCATGTCGATGCCGAGGGGAACCGGTACTTCCACCTCGACCCGCTCTGGTCGGATCCGGATGTCGATTTCGTCGGCATCGACAACTACATGCCGCTGTCGGACTGGCGCGACGGCGAGGATCATGCCGATGCGCGCGCGGGCGTGCGGTCGATTCACGATCTGGGCTATCTCAGGTCCGGGATCGAGGGCGGCGAGGGGTTCGACTGGTACTACCCCGACGAGGCCCTGCGCGCGGAGCAGACGCGCCTACCCATCACCGATGGCGCCCATGGCGAGCCGTGGGTCTGGCGGTGGAAGGACATCCGCAGCTGGTGGGAGAACCGCCACCATGAGCGGCGGGGCGGCATCCGCGCCGAGGCGCCGACGGGCTGGGTGCCGCGATCAAAGCCCATCTGGTTCACCGAGATCGGCTGCCCCGCCGTCGACAAGGGGACGAACCAGCCCAACAAGTTCGTCGATCCGAAATCCTCGGAATCGCAGTTGCCGTGGTTTTCGGGCGGGCAGCGCGACGACACGATCCAGATGCAGTATCTGCGCGCGCTGGCCGAATACTGGGACGATCCGGCGCGCAACCCCGTCTCGGGCGTCTATGGCGGGTCGATGGTCGAGACATCGCGCGCCTTCGTCTGGGCCTGGGACGCGCGGCCCTTTCCGCAGTTTCCGGCCAACGGGGATCTGTGGGGCGACGGCGAGAACTACGCGCTGGGGCACTGGATCTCGGGGCGGATGACGAACCAGCCGCTGGCGGCGGTGGTGGCCGAGATCTGCGCCGAGGCGGGCGTGCGGGAGATCGATGTCTCGGGCCTTCATGGCGTCGTGCGCGGGTTCCAGCGCGGCGAGGTGGGCACGGCGCGCGCGGCGCTCCAGTCGCTGATGCTCGCGCATGGGTTCGAGGCGCGCGAGCGCGACGGCCTGATCCGCTTCGCGATGCGCGACGGGCGGCTCGATGCCCGCCTGGCCGAGGACGACATGGCCGCGCACCCCGATTTCGCGGGCCCGTGGGAGCGCGTGCTGAGCCCCGAGGCCGAGACGGCGGGGCGGGTCCGGATCGGCTTTGTCGAGGCCGAGGGGGATTTCGAGACGGGGATCGAGGAGACGGTCTTTGCCGACGATGCCTCGGACACGGTGGCGCAGACCGACCTGCCGATGGTGCTGACGCGGGGCGAGGCGCTCGGGATTTCGGCGCGCTGGCTGGCCGAGGCGCGGGTCGCGCGCGAGGGGGCGCGGCTGGCGCTGCCGCCGTCGCGGCGCGATCTCGGGCCGGGGGATGTGGTGGCACTCGGGTCCGAGGCGGCGCGCTATCGGATCGACCGGGTGGAGCGGGGGGCGGCGCAGCTGATCGAGGCGGTGCGGATCGAGCCCGGCCTCTATCGCGCGCCCCGCACGCCCGACCTGCGCGCCCGCACGAGCCCCGCGGCGGCCGCGCTGCCGGTCCATGCCGTGTTCATGGACCTGCCGATCCTGACCGGGCGCGAGGATCCGGTCGCGCCGCATCTGGCCGTCACCGCCCTGCCCTGGCAGGGCGATGTCGCGCTGTGGGAGAGCGAGAGCGATCAGGGCTATCGGCTGAACGGGCTGTGGTCGGCGCCGGCGACGGTCGGGGTGACGCTGAGCGATCTGGCCGCGGCGCGGCCCGGCATCTGGGACCGGGGCCCGGCGCTGCGGGTGCGGCTCGGGCGCGGGACGCTCGCCTCGGCGGCCGAGGCCGCGGTGCTGGCGGGGGCGAACGCGCTGGCGATCGGGGATGGCGGCGCGGGCCTGTGGGAGGTCGTGCAGTTTCGCGACGCGGTTCCCGTCGCGGCGGGGGTTTGGGACATCTCGATGCGGCTGCGCGGTCAGGCGGGGACGGACGGGGTGATGCCGCCCGTCTGGCCCGCGGGCAGCACGGTCGTGCTGCTCGATGGCGCGGCGCGCCAGATCGCCTTCGCCTCGGCCGAGCGGGGGTTGGCGCGGAACTATCGCATCGGGGTCGCGGCGCGCGGGATCGACGACCGCAGCACGATCCGGCGGATCGAGAGCTTTGCCGGCGTCGGGCTTCGGCCCTACGCGCCGGCCCATCTGCGGCTGAGCCGCGCGGGCGAGGCGCTGCACTTCGGCTGGATCCGGCGCACGCGCATCGACGGCGACGGCTGGGCGGCCGAGGAGGTGCCGCTCGGTGAGGCCGCCGAGGCCTATCGGCTGCGCGTCGTGAAGGATGGCGCGATCCTGCGCCAGGAGACGGTCGCCACCCCCGCCTGGTCCTATCCTGCCGCGACGCGCGCGGCGGACGGGGCGGCGGGGCGGTGGCGGTTCGAGGTTGCCCAGATGTCCGACCGGTTCGGGCCCGGTCCGTTTACGGGGATTGCGATCGATGACTGAGACAGCACGACTGGGGCTGCCGCTCCTGCAGGCGGCGCAGGCGCAGAAGCATGTGACGGCGAACGAGGCGTTCGGGATCCTCGACGCCCTCGTTCAGGCGGTGGTGCGGGGCGAGGGGGGGGTGGCGCCCGAGG
>CAYYJB010000004.1:0-59115 GCA_964472135.1 uncultured Gemmobacter sp. | reverse complement strand
GCCCATAACCCGGGTGGATCGCATCCGCCCCCGATTCGCGCGCGACCCGGATGATTTCGGGGATCGAGAGATAGGCGCCCACGGGCGAGAGCCCCTCGCCGATCCGGTATGCCTCGTCGGCCTTGAAGCGGTGCAGGCCGAGCTTGTCCTCTTCGGCGAAGACCGCCACCGTGCGCTTGCCAAGCTCGTTCGCCGCCCGCATCACGCGGATCGCGATCTCGCCGCGGTTGGCAATCAGTATCTTGCGGAAATCGCGCATGGGGCCTCCGGGCTGATTAACGATCCCGCGACGCGGCACGCGCCAGAGACCTGCGGCAATTTACCGCGCTTTTCTGCACATGCAAACGCGATCCGCATCGGCTTTGGCAATTTGATGCGAAGGCGCGGAAAAGACGCCGCGAATGATCGCGATTTTGCCCGTGGGCATAAGGAACCGCTTCGTCATCGCCCGCCAAACTCGGCCGCGTTCGGGTGATGGGGGCCGCGATGATCGGTTTCGGAACGGCAAGAGCGATCGAGTCGGGTTTCGCTGCGATATCAGGTGGGGTCGGCCAGCTCTGCCTGACCGGGTCGGGCGAGATCGTCGCGGCATCGGCCGATGGCCGCGCGATCAGCCGCCCCGGCGCCGGCGGAACGGGGCCGGAGGTGATTTCGATCGGGGTGATGGGGGGGCCCCATGGTCCGCCGTCGCTCACGGTACTGGGCGAGGATCTCGTGCTCGCCCGGCGCGGCGCCGATCACCTCCTCATCCTCGGGTCATCGTCCGGAGGCGGCGGTGTGCCGCGCCTGCTCGACCTTGGCGTTCTGCGGGTGGCGGGACCGCTTGCGGCGCTGCCCGACGGGCGGCTCGCCGTCGCGACGCAGGGCGGCGATGTCGCGATCGTCGATCCGCTGGCGGGGGTGCAGCGCGTGCTGCCGGTTCTTGCCGAGACGACCCACGCCGACTGGCAGCTCGCGAACGGAACGCGCGGCATCACAGCCCTCGCGGCCGAGGCCGGGCCGGGCGGTGGCATCAGGCTGGCGGCTGGCGTTGGTGGGTCCGAGCGGCTGATCGTCTATGACATCGGCCCGGACGGGTCGTTCGCGCCAGCGGGCCAACTTGGCGCGCTCGAGGGGGTGAGCCTTGCCAACCTGTCGGATGTCGCGCTCGTCTCGCGCCCCGAGGGAATTCTTGCCATTGTCGCGGGGCAGCAGAGCGCGACGCTGTCGGTGTTCGAGATCGACACAGGCGGGTCGATGCGGGTGCGCGACCAGATCATGGACACGCGCGAGTTGCGGCTAGGCGGCGTCACGGCGGTGCGCGCGCTCGAGGTCGGGGGCACCGCTTTCGTGCTGGCCAGCGGCGCCGAGGCGGGCCTGAGCCTGTTCGCGCTGGGGCCCGATGCGCGGCTTTATCATCTTGCGACAACGGCTGCCTCGCCCGGGGCGGATTTCGGCACGCTCGCCGACCTCAGCCTGTCGGAGGCGGGCGGCGCGCTCAGGATCCACGCGGCGCGCCACGGAGGGGGCGAGGTGCTGACGCTCGAGGTCGATCTCGCGCCGCTGGGGCATGTCGGGGGCGCGGTCATGGCCGAGACGTTGCGCGGGAGCGCCGGCAACGACATCCTGATCGCGCGCAGTGACGCGCGCCACATCGAGGGCGGCGCGGGTGGTGATCTGTTCGTCTTCGGGCCCGGCAATGCCGATGCGGGCGGATTTCTGGGTTCGGTCCTCGATTTCGAGCCGGGCATCGACCGGCTCGACCTGTCCGGCTTTCCGCTCGTCTACGGCCTGGGCGGGGTCGAGATCGCGCCCACCGCGACGGGCGCGCGGGTGCGGATCGGGCAGGCGTGGCTCGATGTGCACACCGCGCGGGGCCAGCCGATCGACCCGTCCCTGCTGACCGACCGCGATGTTGTCGAGGGGCTGCACCTGCCGTTCTTCGTCGCGGATGCGCCGCCGGTGTTCGAACCGGGCGGGCCGTCGGGCTGGGTGCCAACGGTGCCCGGCCCTTCGCTGCCCGATCCGCCGCACCGCACCCTTGCGCTCTTTGCCTTCGATCCCGGCGGGGCGCCGCAATGGGGCGCGGCGGAATATGCCGATTGGGTGGGCTTTGCCCCCGCGCCGGTCGCGCCGGCCGAGGCCGCGACGGCGGCGGGATATTTTGCGACCCTGTTCTGAGGGTCAGCCGCAGACGCGTCCGATCAGGTCGATCCAGTTCTGGCGGCAGATCCGCGCGATCAGCGCCTCGCCGAAACCGGCCCGGCGCATCGCCGCGATCAGCACATGAAGCCCCTGCACCCCCCCGATCGCCGCGGGGATCACCGCGCCGTCGAAATCCGAGCCGAGCGCGACCCCGCCCTCGCCCAGCGCCTCGACCAGCGCGGCCAGATGGCGCACCAGAACCTCGGGCGGCGTGTCGGGGTCGCGCCGACCGTCGGGACGCAGGAACTGCACGGCGTAATTCAGCCCGACCACCCCGCCCGACTCGGCGATCGCGCGAAGCTGCCGCGCCGTCAGGTTGCGCGTCGCGGGGCAGAGCGCGTGCACGTTCGAATGGGTCGCGACCAGCGGGCGCGTGCTGCGCCGCGCGACATCCCAGAAACCCGCCTCGTTCATGTGCGACAGATCGAGGATGATGCCGCGCGCCCCGCACAGATCCACCAGCCGCTTGCCCGCCTCGGTCAGGCCCGGGCCGGTGTCGGGCGATTGCCCGTGCCGGAAGGGCACCCCATGGCCGAAGATCGTGTCGCGCGACCAGACCGGCCCGAGCGAGCGCAGCCCCGCCGCATGGAGCACCTCGATCTCGTCCAGTTCGGGCCCGATCCCGTCGCAACCCTCGAGGTGCAGGACGGCCGCGACTGCGCCCGCCGCCTCGGCCGCCGCGATCTCGGTCGCGGTGCGGCAGATCCGCAGCGCGTCGGGCCGGTCGGCCGCCATCCTGAGCAGGATCGCGGCCATCTCGAAGGTGATGCGCCGCGCCCGGTCGGGACCGAGCGCAAGGTGGTTCGGCGCCGGATCGTCGGGGCGCGGGTCGTGCTCGGGCTCTCCGGGGACCCACACGGCAAAGAAGCCCCCCGCCATGCCCCCCTGCCGGCAACGCGCGAGGTCGATGTGGCCCGCGCGCCCCTCGAAGAACCGCGTGCCCCGGCTGTCGCCCGCCTGCCAGAGGTGCAGCAGCACGTCGTTGTGGCCGTCGAAGACGCGCGTCGGTGGCGGGGCCGGTGGGGCGGAGGGCTGCGTCATCTTGTGGTCCGGAATTCCCTCTACCCAGCCTCTAGTCCGATGCCTATACTCCTCGGGGTCGAGCGTCAATCAGACCCAAGGAAACCCCATGCGCTGCCCCTTCTGCGGCAACACCGACACCCAGGTGAAGGACAGCCGCCCGGCCGAGGATCACGTCTCGATCCGGCGCCGCCGCTTCTGCCCCGCCTGCGGCGGGCGCTTCACCACCTATGAGCGCGTGCAGCTGCGCGACCTCGTCGTCATCAAGTCGAACGGCCGGCGCGAGGATTTCGACCGCGCGAAGCTCGAGCGTTCGGTGCGCATCGCGCTGCAGAAGCGGCCCGTGGAGCCCGAGCGGATCGACCAGATGGTCTCGGGCATCGTGCGCCGGCTCGAGAGCATGGGCGAGACCGACATCCCCTCGAAGGTGATCGGCGAGATCGTGATGGAGGCGCTCGCGCGGATCGATACCGTCGCCTATGTCCGCTTCGCCTCGGTCTATCGCAACTTTCAGGCGGCGGATGATTTCGACCGCTTCGTGGCCGAGTTGCGCCCCCCCGTCCGGGACGACGATTGACCGCCGAGGCCGATGCCCGCTTCATGCGCCTCGCGCTGACGCTCGGCCGGCGCGGGCTCGGGCGCGTCTGGCCCAATCCGGCGGTGGGCTGCGTCATCGTCGCGGGCGGGCGGATCGTCGGGCGCGGCGCCACGGCACCGGGCGGGCGCCCGCACGCCGAGACCGAGGCGCTGCGGATGGCCGGCGCGGCGGCACGGGGGGCGGTCGCCTATGTCACGCTCGAGCCTTGCGCCCATCACGGGCACACCCCGCCTTGCGCCGAGGCGCTGATCGCGGCGGGCATCGCGCGCGTCGTGACGGCGATCGAGGATCCCGATCCGCGCGTCTCGGGGCGCGGGCACGCGCTCTTGCGCGCCGCCGGGGTCGAGGTCGCGACCGGGGTGCTCGCGGCCGAGGCGGCGGCCGATCAGCGCGGTTTTCTCACCCGTGTCCGCCACGGGCGGCCGATGCTGACGCTCAAGCTCGCCACGACGCTTGACGGGCGGATCGCGACCGCCTCGGGCGAAAGCCGCTGGATCACCTCGGAGGCGGCGCGGATGCGGGTGCAGCTCATGCGCGCCGCGTCGGATGCGATCCTTGTCGGCGGCGGGACGGCGCGCGCCGACGATCCCGCGCTGACGGTCCGCCTGCCGGGCGTCGCGGCGCGGCCCGTGCGGATCGTCGCGGCGCGCGGGCTCGATCTGCCGCGGGGCGGCGTGCTCTGGTCGGGGCAGGTGGCGCCGCTCTGGCTCATCCACGGGCCATCGGCACCGGCCGAGGCGCGCGTGGCCTGGGCGGGGCAGGGGGCGGAGCTGATCGAGGTGGCCGAGGGGCAGGGCGGCCTCGATCCGCGCGCGATGCTGGCCGCGCTGGGCGCGCGCGGCATCGGTCGGGTGCTGTGCGAAGGGGGCGGGCAGTTTGCGGCGGCGCTTCTCGGGGCGGGGCTCGTCGATCGGCTCGCCTTGTTCACCGCCGGATGCGCGATCGGCGCGGACGGCCGCCCCGCCGTCGGGCCGATGGGGCTTGCGCGGCTGGCCGATGCGCCGCGCCTTGCGCTGATCGGGCACGAGATGCTGGGCGGCGATGTGCTGAGCCTGTGGGAAACCCCCGCCTGATCAGCCCAGCATGATCCGCGCCGGCCCCGGCGTCACCATCCCGATGTCGGCGGCATCGACCTCGCCCGCGGCATGGAGGGCCGCCAGCGCCCCCGGCGCCACCTCGGGCGGCAGCGCCGCGAGGAAACCGCCCGCCGTCTGCGGATCGTTGAGGAGCGCGGCAACCGGCCCCGCCCCATGCACCGGCGGCGCCCCGGCACGGTTCGCGGCGGCAAGATGCGCCTCGGTCCCGGCTGCGACGATCTCTGCCGCGAGCGGCAAAAGGGGGATCGCGCCGGTTGAAAGAAGCGCGCCAAGCCCATCTGTCGCAAGCATTTCGCCCAGATGCCCCGCGAGGCCGAAGCCCGTCACATCCGTCATCGCATGGGCGAGCGGGGCAAGGATCGCGGCCGCCTGCGCCCCGGGGCGCGCCATGCGCCGCAGCGCCTCGGCCGCGGCCTCGCCCAGCAGCGGCGCGTCGGGAGCGGCGGGCGGTGGCCTGTCGGCCATCAGCGCGGCCATCACCGCCCCCGACCCGATCGCGCGTGTCAGGATCAGCCGGTCGCCCGGCCGCGCGCCCGACTTGCCCAGCAGCCCGGGTGCCAGCCCCGTGACGGTGAAGCCCAGCTGGAACTCGGGCCCCTGCAGCGTGTGCCCCCCCGCCAGCACCGCGCCCGCCTCGGCCATCACCGCCGCCGCTTCGGCCGTGATCTCGGCGATGGTGCGGGCCTGCAGCCGCTCCGACAGGCGCGGCAGCACGATCTGCGCCAGCGCCACCTGCGGCCGCCCCCCGCCCGCCCAGATGTCGTTGAGCGCGTGCAACGCCCCGATCCGCGCCATCGCCACCGGATCGGCGACCAGCGCGCGCAGCTGGTCGGTCGAGATCAGTTGCAGCGCGGTCCCCTGCGCCAGCACCGCCGCATCGCCCCCCGCCCCCGCGAGCACGTCCGGCCGGCCGGGGCGCGGCAGCCCCGCCAGCCCCTCGCGCAGCGCGCCCGGCCCCACCTTGGCGCCGCACCCCCCGCAGAGCGGCGGGGTATCGAGCACCTCGCGCTCAAGCCCCGCGGCATGGTGCCGGGGCAGGGCGGGGGCGGGCATTGCCGGCAGATCGGCAAAGCGCGCCATGAAGCGCCGGTCGATCCGGTCTTTCCACCACCAGAGCCACGCGCCGCCCAGGCGAAACCCCGGCCTGTCCGCGACCGCATGGCGCGGCCCGGTCGAGACGAGCTTGAGGTAATCGAGCTGCGGGTTGAACGCGCGCAGCTTGCCGCCCGAGAGGGCCGCGCGCAGGTTGTGGTGCAGGATGGGCGCCGCGCGGACGGCAAAGACGCCCGCCTTGGGCCGCGGCGCGTGGTCGAGATGCGCGCAATCGCCTGCGGCGAAGATCGCGGGGTCGTTCGTCGCGGCAAGGGTCGGCGCGACGCGGATGAACCCCTCGTGCAGATCGAGGCCCGTCTGCCCCAGCCAGCCCTGCGGCCGCGCCCCCGCCACGCCGACGACCAGCGCGGCCTCGACCGCCCGCCCGTCCGCCAGCACCACGCCCCCGGCCTCGACCCGCGCGGGGGCGATGCCGGCCAGCACCTCGACCCGCGCCTCGGCCAGATGGCGCATCAGGCGCCGCCGTGTCGGCTCTGCCACGCCCTTCAGCACCCTGCCTGCGTCGATCAGCGCGATGCGCGGGCCATGGGCGCGCAGCCGCCACGCCATCGCAAGCGCAAGCTCCACCCCCCCGATCCCGCCGCCCAGCACCGCGACCGAAGGGGGGGCGCGCCCGGCCGCGACCTCGACCACGAACCCCTCCCACCGCGCGGCGAAGGGGCCGAGCGGCTTGGCCGCGATCCCGTGCGCGGCAAAGCCCGCGAGGTCCGCGGGCGCCGACCCGATGCCGATGTCGATCAGCGCCACGTCATAGGCGACATCGGGGCGCCCCGGAACACGGATCAGACGCGCCGCGCGGTCGATCCCGCTCGCGGCCCCGAGGATCACGCGCGCGCCCGCGTGCCGGCCAAGCCGCATGAGGTCGATCATGAGGTCCGCGCGCCCGTAGTGCCCCGCGACAAGGCCCGGCAGCATGCCCGTGTAGGGTGCGACCGGATCGGGATTGATGAGCGTGAGGCGCACCCCCGCGAGCGGGTCCATCCCCCAGCGGCGCAGCACCAGCGCCGCGGCATGGCCGCCGCCGACCAGCACGAGGTCGCGCGTCAGCGGCCAGCCCGCGGCCTCCATCGGCCGCTCAGAGCCCGAGCTTCTGCGCGACGAGCGCGTTCACCGCCGCCGGATTGGCCTTGCCGCCCGTGGCCTTCATCACCTGCCCCACGAACCAGCCGGCAAGCTTGGGGTTGGCGCGCGCCTTCTCGACCTGGGCGGGGTTCTCGGCGATGACCTGATCGACCGCGGCCTCGATCGCGCCCGTATCCGTCACCTGCCGCATCCCGCGCGCCTCGACGATGGCGGCAGGCTCGCCCCCTTCGGTCCAGACGATCTCGAAGAGGTCCTTGGCGATCTTGCCCGAGATGTCGCCCGCCGCAATGAGATCGAGGATCGCGCCCAACTGGCCCGCCGAAACGGGGCTTTCGCCGATGCCGCGCCCTTCCTTGTTGAGGCGCCCGAAGAGCTCGTTGATGACCCAGTTCGCAGCCGCCTTGCCGTCGCGCCCCTCGGCCACCGCCTCGAAATAGCGCGCGGCCTCGAGTTCTGCCGTCAGCACGCTCGCGTCATAGTCCGTCAGGCCGAAGTCGCGCATGAAGCGCGCCTTCTTGGCGTCGGGCAGTTCGGGCATCGCGGCCGCGATCGCCTCGACGAAGCCGTCCTCGAGCTCGAGCGGCAGCAGGTCGGGATCGGGGAAATAGCGGTAGTCATGCGCCTCTTCCTTGGAGCGCATGGGCCGCGTCTCGCCCTTGTCGGGATCATAGAGGCGCGTCTCCTGATCGACGCTGCGCCCGTCCTCGATCAGCGCGATCTGCCGGCGCGCCTCGTGCTCGATCGCGGCCTGGATGAAGCGCATCGAGTTCATGTTCTTGATCTCGCAGCGCGTGCCGAGATGGCGGAAATCGCCCGTCTCGCGGAATTTCTCGTATTGCCCCGGGCGGCAGACACTGACGTTCACATCCGCGCGCAGGTTGCCCGACTGCATGTTGCCGTCGCAGGTGCCGAGATAGCGCATGATCTGGCGCAGCTTGCCGACATAGGCCGCGGCCTCTTCGGGGCCGCGGATGTCGGGGCGGCTCACGATCTCCATCAGCGCGACGCCGGTGCGGTTGAGATCGACGAAGGACATCTCGGGGTCCATGTCGTGGATCGACTTGCCCGCGTCCTGCTCGATGTGGATGCGCTCGATCCGCACGCGCCGCGCGATGCCCGGCCCCATCTCGACCCAGACCTCGCCCTCGCCCACGATCGGATGATAGAGCTGGCTGATCTGATAGCCCTGCGGCAGGTCCGGGTAGAAGTAGTTCTTGCGGTCGAAGGCGCTGAAGCGGTTGATCCTGGCGCGAAGGCCCAGCCCCGTGCGCACCGCCTGCTCGATGCAGAAGGCGTTGGGGACGGGCAGCATCCCGGGCATGGCGGCGTCGACGAAGCTCACATGGGCGTTGGGCTCGGCGCCGACGGCTGTCGAGGCGCCGGAAAAGAGCTTGGCGCTCGAGGCGATCTGCGCGTGCACCTCCATCCCGATCACGATCTCCCAATCGTGGCGGGCGCCGGCGATGACCTTGGGCGCGGGGGCGGCGGGCAGGGTATCGAGCATCTTGGACCTCTCGCGGACCGTCCGGGTTTAGGCGAGGCCGCCGCCGCGGGCAAGGGCCGCGCTGGCCCCCTTGCCGTCGGCCGGCCGACACGGCATGAGGGACGCCACTCCCGCGACGGACAGGACGATATGCGCATCCTCATTCCGCTGGCCGTGACGCTTGCCCTGCTCGGGGGGTGCAGCGCGCCGAAACAGGCGCCGGCCCCCGCCCTCTCGTGGGATCATCTGCCCGAGGCGCCCGCGTGGCGGCAGGCGACGAAGAGCGCCCTGAAAACCGAAGGTGCCGCGCTGCTCGCGGCCGAGCCGCGCGATGTCGCGCGCTATTGCCCGCTCTATCCCGAGGCGGACGAGGCCGCGCGCGCGGCGTTCTGGACCGGGCTGATCGCGGCGGTCGCGAAATACGAGAGCAGCTGGAACCCCCGCGCGATGGGGCCCGGGCGGCGCTATCACGGCCTCATGCAGATCGCGCCCGCGACCGCGCGCGGGGCGGGCTGCGATGCGGGCAAGCTCCTCGACGGGGCCGAGAACCTCGGCTGCGCGGTCCGCATCGCCGCGCGGCGGGCCTCGGCGCCCGAGGTCGCGGCCGTCATGCGCGACTGGGGCCCGATGCAGAAGCGCGACATCCAGCGCACGATCGCCGCCCATCTGAGCGCCGAGCCCTATTGCCGGGGCTGAGCCTCAGCCAAGCATCCGCGCCGTCATCTCGGCCAGATCGCGGCTGAGGCCGGGCGCGGCAGCGATCCGCGCAAGCGCCGCGCGCATCAGCGTCTGCCGCCCGGCATCATAGCGCCGCCAGGTCTCGAACGCGGTCGACATGCGCGCCGCCGTCTGCGGGTTCAGGGGATCAAGCCGGATGAGCCAGTCGGCGACAAAGCCGTATCCCGCCCCGTCGGCGCGGTGAAAGCCCGCGTGATTGCCCGCGAGCGCCCCGATCACCGCACGGAAGCGGTTGGGGTTCTTCCAGTCGAAGTCGGGCCGGGCGGCAAGCCCTGCTGCAACCTCGACCGCGCGCGCCGGGGGCGCGTGCAGGATCTGGAGCGAGAACCACTTGTCCATCACCAGCCGGTCGTGCCCCCAGCGCCGCGCGAAGGTCGCGAGCGCCTCGTCGCCCGCGCCCGCCTCGATCAGGCAGCCGAGCGCGCCGACCTCCTCGGTCATCGTCTGCGCCCCCTCGAAGACCTGCCGCGCCCGCGCACCATGGTCGAGCCGCGACAGAAGCCCGAGGCAGGCGAGCCGCAGCGCCCGCCCGCCGGCCGCGCGCGCATCCGGGCTGAACGGCCCGCGGGGAGCGAGCGCATCGACCATCTCCCCGAGCGCATCGCCCAGATGGCGCGCGAGCGCCTGCGCCATCCGCTCGCGCGCCGCGCGGATCGCGTCGGGGTCGGGCACGGTGCCGCCCGCGTGCAGCATCTGCGCGATGTCGTCCTCGGCCGGGAGCCGCAGGCAGAGCGCGCGGAACGCGGGGTCGAGCGCCTCGTCGCGCAGCACGGCGGCGACGGCCGCGAGCCAGTCGGGCCCCGGCGCCGCCGCTTCGGTCACCATCCGCCCGAGGATCGTCCGCGCGAGCGCCCGCCCCGCCTCCCAGCGGTTGACCGGGTCGGTGTCATGGGCGAGCAGGAAGGCGCGCGTGCCATCCGACACCGGATGGTCGAGCACGACCGGCGCCGAAAAGCCCCGCAGCACCGAGGCCACGGGCCGCGCCGCAAGACCCGGAAACTCGAAGACCTGCTCGGCCTCGGTCAGCTCCAGCACCCGCGTCGGCACCACCTCGTCGCCATTGGGGCCAAGAAGGCCCACCGCCACGGGAATGTGCATCGGCCGCTTCTCGGGCTGGCCCGGGGTCGGCGGCACCTCCTGCGCGATCCGCAGGCTGAAGGTCGATCCGTCCCAGCCCTCGCGCACCCGCAACCGCGGCGTGCCGGCCTGCGCGTACCACAGCGCGAACTGCCCCAGATCGCGCCCCGTCGCATCCTCGAAGACCGCGATCCAGTCCTCGACCGTGCAGGCCTGCCCGTCATGGCGCGCGAAATAGAGATCGAGCGCGCGCGCATAGCCCTCCGCCCCCACGATCCGCCGCAGCATCCCGATGAGCTCGGCCCCCTTCTCGTAGACCGTCGCGGTATAGAAGTTGTTGATCTCGACGAAGCTCTCGGGCCGCACCGGATGGGCGAGCGGCCCCGCATCCTCGCGGAACTGGCGCGCCCGCAGCACGAGCACATCCTCGATCCGCTTGACCGCATGCGAGCGCATGTCGCCCATGAACTGCTGGTCGCGAAAGACCGTCAGCCCCTCCTTGAGGCAGAGCTGGAACCAGTCGCGGCAGGTGATGCGGTTGCCCGTCCAGTTGTGGAAATACTCATGCGCCACGATCCGCTCGATATTGGCGAAATCGTCGTCCGTCGCCGTCTCGGGCGAGGCGAGCACATAACGCGCGTTGAAGATGTTGAGGCCCTTGTTCTCCATCGCCCCCATGTTGAAGTCGTCGACCGCCACGATGTTGAAGGCCCCGAGGTCGTATTCGCGCCCATAGACCTCCTCGTCCCAGCGCATCGCGCGGCAGAGCGCGTCCATCGCCCAGCCGCAGCGCCCCTCGTCGCCCGGCCGGACCCAGACCGCGAGCGCGACCTCCCGCCCCGAGCGCGTCACGAAGCGCCCCTCATGCGCCCGCAGATCCCCCGCGACGAGCGCGAAGAGATAGGCAGGCTTCGGCCAGGGGTCGTCCCATTCCGCCCAGCCCGGCCCCGATCCGACGAGGTTCCCGTTCGAGAGCAGCACCGGCAGATCGGCCTCGATCCGCACCCGGAAGGGCGCCATCACGTCCGGCCGGTCGGGATAGTAGGTGATGCGCCGGAACCCCTCCGCCTCGCATTGCGTGCAATAGAGCCCGTTCGAGATGTAGAGCCCCTCTAGCGCGGTATTGCCTGCGGGGTCGATCTCGACCTCGGCCTCCCACTCGAACGCCCCCCCGGGCAGCGCCCCGGCCGGCACGATCAGCCCCGCGGGCCCGACCTCGGGCCGAACCGCGCGCCCGTCGATCGCGGCGCGAATGAGCCGCAGCCCCTCCCCGTCGAGCCGCAGATCATGCCGCCCCGGCCGCGCCGGATTGGGCAGGAAGCGGATGCGCGAGACCACGCGCGCCCGCTCCGGCGCAAGGCGGAACTCGAGCCGCACCCCCTCGACCAGAAAGGCGGGCGGCGCGTAATCTGCGAGCCGCACCACCGCCGCCGCGCCGGCGGCATCGCGGTCGGTTTCGGCATCGGATCGGGAATCGGTCATGGGCGTCACCTCCGGGGGCCCAAGCCTACCCCCTCGCGCCGCACCCGCAAGCCCGCCCGCCCGCACATCCCTTGCGCGCGGCGCCGCGATGCGCGACGCTCGCGCCGTTCCGCCCGCCCGATTTGCAGCACCCGCCCATGATCCCCGCGCATGATCCCCCGCCCATGTTGCCCCGCCCCGCCACCCCCGACGATGCCCCCGACCTCGCCCGCATCCATGCGGCCGGCTGGGCAGAAACCTACCCCGGCATGCTCCCCGCCCCCCTCGTCGCCGCCCGCACGCCCGAGGTGCTCCTCCCGCTCTGGCAGCGCGTCCTCGCCCGCCCCGGGGTCCGCGTGGCGCTCCTGCCCGCCACGGGCTTTGCCGCCATGGGCCCGCAGCGCGATCCCGCCCTCGCCGCCTCCCACCCCGCCGAACTCTACGCCCTCTACCTCCGCGCCACGGCCCAGCGCCGCGGCCTCGGCCGGGCCCTTCTCGCCGCGGTCGCCGACGGCACGCCCTTCTCGATCGCCGTCATCGCCGCCAACACCCGCGCCCGCGCCTTCTACGAGGCCGCGGGCGCCCGCCTCCACGCCCTCCACCCCGCCGACATCGACGGCCACCCGATCGAGGAGGCGCTTTACCTTCACCAAGGCCGGCCCCTTCCCTGATCCTCATCTTGGCGCAAATACCCTCGGGGGGCCCGGGGGGCAGACAGCCCCCCGGCCTGCCCGGCCCCAGCGTCCCTGCGCCCCCTTGCCGCCGCCAGCGCCGCGCTAGATCCCGCCCCGTTCAGCACAGGGCAAATCCCATGCGCCGCAAGTCCGACCTGCCCGTCAAGGACTGCGCCACCTGCGGCCGCCCGATGGTCTGGCGCCGCCGCTGGGCGAAGGTCTGGGACGAGGTGCGCCACTGCTCGGACCGCTGCCGCGCCGATGCCCGGCGGGGTGGCGGCGGGCGGCCGACGCTGCCGCCCGTCGCGGCGTCGCAGCCCGACCGCTAGAAGGTGACCGTCACCCGCAACCGCCCACCCGCGCGCACCGGATCGGCCCCGGGCGGCAGGATCCGCCGCGCCGCGGTCGGGAGAATGAGGGTCCGGCGCGTTCCCGCGGCTGCCTCGAGGCGCCAGATCCGGGGCGGATCGGGGTCGATCGCGATCGAACCGCGCTCGGCGAGGTGGCGCTCGAGCGCGCCGCGCAGCGTCCCCGGCCCCTGCATCAGGATGCTGCCATGGGGCGGCAGCGGATAGCCGCCGCCGCCATGCAGCCGATAGCTGCTCGCCGCGAGCACGAAACGGTCATCGGCCGCGACGGGCCGGCCGGCGTGGCGCAGGTCACGGATACGCGGCACGCCATCGAGCGCGATCGCATAGTCCAGCCCGAGGATCGTGTCGAAGCCCTGCAGCGGTCTGTCCGCGCGGAGCAGGGTGGGCGGGTGGCCGTCGGCGTCGGTCTCGTCGGGTGCTGCCTGCGCGAAGATGCCGGCCGCCTGCACGAGCCAGGCGCGAAGCTCTGCACCGGTGATGACGCGTGCCGCGATCGTGTCGGCATAGGGGCAGATGTCATCGAGGTGGCGGCGCAGGAACGGGCCGGGGGGGATGTCCGTCACCGGGTTCCCCGGCGAGCCGTCGCCCGCGCGCAGCGGGGCGGCGGCCGCAAGGATCGGCAGGTCCGCGCATGGCCCACCCCGCAGCGCCGCCGCCACGGCCTCGACCTGAAGCCGCGCGATCAGGCGTACCGTCGGCGGCGGCGCGAGTGCGGCGGCATGGCTGTGCAGCCGCCCCTCGCACCAGCCCAGTCGGGCGCTGCCCGCCTGCCGGACCCGGGCATGCTGGGCGGCGACGAGCGCGCGGATACGGCGGCTCTGCCCGATCCGGGGCGCGGCCGCGGCGCCCGCCTGCGGATCGGGGGCCGCGCCCGCCAGCCCGTCGCCAAGCGCGATCGCGCGCGCCGTCGCCCCGAGGACACGCCAGCCGGCCGCGCCCGCCGGTTCGAGGTTCAGGTCGATGCAGCCGAGGTGGCTGCCGCGCGCGCCCGCCTGCACGATGGGGGCGCCCGGCGCGCCGTCATCGGCCGCGACCTCGTGGGTGTGGCCGGCAAAGACCGCGTTGACCCCGGGCATGCGCGCGATCTCGGCCGAGATGCGCTCATCCGTCGCGCCATCGACGGGGCCGATGCCCGAATGGCAGAGCACCACGATCAGATCGGCACCCGCTGCACGCATCCGCCCGACCGCATCCTCGATCGCCGGGCGGATCGCGCCGATCTCGACCCGCCCGGCGAGGTGGTGGTGGTTCCAGCGCATCGATTGCGGCGGCAGGGCACCGGTGACGCCGATGCGCAGCGCCCCGCCCCCGAGCTGGCGCGACAGGATGGTCCAGGGCCGGCAGATCGCGGGCGCGCCATCGCTTGGGCGCAGGTTCGCCGAAACGGCCGCAAAGCGCGCGTGCCCGAGCGCCGCGCCAAGCGCGCCGAGCCCGTGGTCCATGTCGTGGTTGCCGATCGTGACCGCATCGCAGCCCGCGAGGTTGAAGGCCGCGATCATCGGATGGATGCGGCCGTCTGCCTCGGTCTCGGCAAGCGCAAGATCACCAAGCGCGTTGCCTTGCAGGAAATCTCCGTTGTCGAACAGCAGGCAAGCGTCCGGCCCGGCGCGCAACCGCGCGATGGCCGCCGCCGCGCGGACGAGGCCGAGGTGCGGCGTGGGGCGGTCGGTGACGTAGTCGTGCGCGAGGATCTGCATGTGCAGATCGGTCGTTGCCAGCAACCGAAGCAGACGTGTGCCCGTCGGCGACGCGCCGGATGCGGCGGTGGGCATCGATGGTTGCGCGATCGGCAAGGAAACCTCGGGCAACATTCACCAGCGTGACAATCGGAAGGCCGCGCAACGCGCGCTCGACAATTTTCAACTTGCGCGTGTATTGCGCGCCGCCCCGCTTTGCAAGGCGCTCATCCCGTGGCATCTGAGCGCGGCAAAGGTTTGGGGGGCGGGCCGTGGCAATCATGGCAGAGGCGGCGGCGCTGGGCTTCGGCGGTGGCGGGATCATGCGCGAGGCAGGCCTGCGCGGCGATGGCGGGGCGCGCGCGGCGGCGCTCGCCGAGCCCGCGACACGCGTCCTGCCGCTCCGTGACGGGCAACCGCTGCTGGTCGAGCCCGAGCAGGATCGGCTGGGCCTCGTCGCGCCCGACCATCCGCTGATCGGTGAAAGGCCGCTGATCTGGCTCGGCAGGGATCGGGGACGCGCGGTCTTTGCCTGCGACGTGCCGGCTGCCGTGGCGGAGGGGGTGGGCCTTCCGCCCGGGCACGTCTTTGGCGATCTGCGCCGGGCGGCTGCCCGGCTTTGCCCGGCCGAGGCGGAACTGGCCGCGATGGCGCGCGCCCTCGCGCTGTGGCACGCAAGCCACGCGTTCTGCGCCCGCTGCGGCAGTCCGAGCGATCTGGCCGAGGCCGGCTGGCAGCGGTTGTGCCCGGCCTGCGGGGCGCATCACTTTCCGCGCACCGATCCGGTTGTCATCATGCTCGTCACCTCGGGCGAGCAGGTGCTGCTCGGGCGCTCATACGGCTGGCCGGATCGGATGCATTCGCTGCTCGCCGGCTTCGTCGAACCCGGCGAGACGATCGAGGCCGCCGTCCGGCGCGAGGTCGCCGAGGAAACGGGCATTCCCGTCGGCGCGGTCGAATACCTCGCGAGCCAGCCCTGGCCCTTTCCCGCCTCGCTGATGATCGGCTGCGCGGGGCGCGCGCTCGGGACGCGGATCGTGCTCGATCCGGTCGAACTCGAGGCGGCGCGCTGGATGGGCCGGGCCGAGGCGGTCGGGATGCTGGCCGGCCGCCACGCCGAGGTCGCGCCGCCGCGGCCCGGCTCGATCGCGCGGATGCTGCTGGAGGGCTGGGTGGCGGGCCGGATCGGCTGAGGGACCTCAGCCCCGCGCGGGATCGGCCGGATAGACGCCGAGCAGCGTGAACGAGGCCGAGAAATAGCGCAGTTCCTCTAGCGCGCGTGCGAGGGCCGGATCCTCGGGGTGGCCTTCGACATCGGCGAGGAACGCCGTCGCGGTGAAGGATCCGCCCACCATGTAGCTTTCGAGCTTGGTCATGTTGACGCCGTTCGTCGCGAAGCCGCCGAGCGCCTTGTAGAGGGCCGCCGGAATGTTGCGCACGCTGAAGAGGAACGAGGTCATCATCGGCCCCGGCCCCCGGCGGGCAAGATCGGCCTCGCGCGACATGATGATGAAGCGTGTGGTGTTGTTCGACTGGTCCTCGATGTGGCGCGCGAGCACCTCGAGCCCGTAGATCTCGGCGGCGAGTTCCGAGGCGAGGGCCGCGATGGTCGGGTCGCGGTCCTCGGCGACGCGGCGCGCCGATCCGGCGGTGTCGGCGCCGGTGACGGGTCGGATGGCGTTCTCGCGCAGGAACGTCCTGCACTGGCCGAGCAGCACGGTGTGGCTCATCGCCGCAGTGATCTGCCCCAGTCGCGCGCCCGGCAGGCCGAGCAGGTTGATGTGGACCCGCACGAAGGCCTCGTCGATGATGTGCAGGCCGCTGCCGGGCAGCAGCGCGTGCATGTCGGCAACGCGGCCATAGGTCGAGTTTTCCACCGGCAGCGCGGCCAGATCGGCCTCGCCGCGGCGCACCGCCTCGATCGCATCCTCGAAGGTCGCGCAGGGCAGCGCCTCCCAGCCGGGGCGGGCCTGGCGGCATGCCTCGTGCGAGTAGGCGCCGGGTTCCCCCTGAAAGGCGATCCGTCTGGGCATGTCTGGCCCCTCGTTGCTGGCCCCCGTGGGGCGACCGCGGCGCATCTACACCTTGAAATGTCGCAAGGGAAGCGGATAGAAGCCCGCTGGAAGACCGACGGATAGGACCGGAGATGTTCGACACCTTTACTCTGACCAAGGCCATGGGCGCCGTGTGCGGCGCGCTGCTCACTTTCATGCTGATCGGCTGGGCATCCGAAACTCTGTATCACGATGCCCACGGCGGCGAGGGCGAGCAGGCCTATTCCATCGACACGGGTGCCGAAGAGGTTGCCGAGGAAGCAGCCGAGGGGCCAAGTTTCGAGGAGCTGTTCGCGTCGGCCGATGCGGCGGCGGGCGAGAAGCTCTGGCGCCAGTGCTCGGCCTGCCACGCGCTCGAGGCGGGCAAGAACGGCACCGGGCCCTATCTGCTCGGCGTGGTCGGTCGCGACAAGGGATCGGTCGAGGGCTTCAAGTATTCCGGCGCCCTCGCCGCGGCCGAAGGCGTGTGGGAGCCTGCCAACCTCGACGGCTTCATCACCAATCCGAAGGGCTATCTGACCGGCACCTCGATGGCCTATGCCGGCATGAAGAAGCCGCAGGACCGCGCGAACCTGATCGCCTATCTCGCCTCGCTCTCGAACTGAGGGGGGCGGGCGCCGCAGGCCACTTGCGGCGCGCCCCCGTGACGCCCTAGCATCCGGCATCTGGCGCCCTATGTCCGGCGCAGCAGGCTAGGGGGTGCATCATGGGAATGATCGGTGTTCGGGGTGCGTTGGTGCCGGTCGTGGCCGCTTTGCTGTGGCTAGGGGTGCCCGGCGCGGCGATGGCAGATACGGCGATCCGCGCGCATGGCGTCTCCACCTTCGGCGATCTGAAATACCCCGAGGGGTTCGCGCATTTCGACTATGTCAATCCCGACGCGCCCAAGGGCGGCACCTTCTCGACCTGGGCCTTCGGCACCTTCGACAGCCTCTCGCCCTATATCCTGAAGGGCAACGCCGCCATCGGATCCTCGATCTTCTTCGAATCGCTCATGACGGGCACCCTCGATGAGCCCGATTCGATGTACGGGCTGCTCGCCCACAGCGTCGAGTATCCGCCCGGCCGCGAATGGGCGATCTTTCACCTGCGCCCCGAGGCGCGTTTCTCGGACGGCACGCCCGTCACCGCGCAGGACGTCGTCTTTTCCTTCAACGTGCTGCTCGAAAAGGGCCAGCCCGCCTACAAGGTGGTGCTGAAGGATATCCTCTCGGTCGAGGCGATCGACGATCTGACGGTGAAATACACCTTCGACCCTGCCGGCGCGCTGCGTGAGGCGCTGCTGACGGCGGCGGGGCTGCCGGTCTTTTCGCGCGCCTATTACGAGACCCGCGACTTCGCCGAATCGACGCTCGAGCCGCCGGTGGGCTCGGGGCCCTACCTGCTGGGCGAGGTGAAGCCGGGCCAGTCGGTGAGCTATGTCCTGCGGCCCGACTATTGGGGCGCGAACCTCAACGTCAACATCGGCACGAACAACTTCGAACGGCTGAGTTTCGAGTATTTCGCCGACTACACGGCCGCCTTCGAGGCGTTCAAGGGCGGGGCCTATGCGTTCCGCGCGGAGTTCTCGTCGCTCACCTGGGCGACGGGCTACGATTTCCCGGCTGTCGCGGCGGGCCATGTGAAGCGCGAGACCCTGCCCGACGGCCGGCCCTCGGGCACGCAGGGCTTCTGGTTCAACCTGCGCCGGCCGATCTTCGCCGATCCGCGCGTGCGGCAGGCGCTCGGGATGGCGTTCAACTTCGAATGGTCGAACGCGCAACTCTTTTATGGCCTCTACGACCGCACCGACAGTTTCTGGGAAAATTCGAACATGCAGGCCGAGGGGATGCCCACCCCCGAAGAGCTTGCCCTGCTCGAACCGCTGCGGGCCGATCTGCCGCCCGAGGTCTTCACCGAACCCGCCTTCGTGCCCGCGGTCCTCTCGGCCGAGACGGTAGCCGACCGCTCAAGCCTGCGCGCCGCGGGCGCGCTGCTCGATGCCGCCGGCTGGACGGTCGGGGCGGACGGGATCCGCGTCAATGCCGCGGGCGAGCGTCTCAAGATCGAGATCATGAACGACAACCCGAGCTTCGACCGCATCATCAACCCCTATGTCGAGAACCTCGTGCGGCTCGGTGTCGAGGCCGTCTCGACCAAGGTCGACAGCGCACAGGCGCAGGAACGCGAGAAGGTCTTCGATTTCGACATCGTCGTGCAGCGCTATTCCATGAGCCTGACGCCCGGGATCGAGCTGCGCGGCATCTTCGGCTCCGAGGCCGCCGACACCGACGGGTCGAACAACATCGCCGGCCTGAAGAACCCCGCCGTCGACGCGCTGATCGCCAAGATCGAGGGCGCGACGTCGCGCGAGGACCTCAACACCGCGGTGCGCGCGCTCGACCGGGCGCTGCGGGCGATGCATATATGGGTGCCGCAATGGTACAAGGGCACCCACACGATCGCCTATCTCGACATGTACGACCGGCCCTATGCCGACAACCCGCCGCCGTCCTCGCTCGGCGAAAGCTCGATCTGGTGGTTCAACCCCGCCAAGGCCGAGGCGCTGAGGGCCGCAGGCGCGATCCGGTAGGGCAATGGCCGCCTATGTCCTGCGCCGGCTGCTTCTGGTCATCCCGACGCTGATCGGGATTCTGGTGATCAACTTCGCCCTCGTGCAATTCGTGCCCGGGGGGCCGATCGAGCAGATCATGGCGCGGCTCGAAGGCTCGGGCGATGTCTTCGCGACGGTGGGCGGCGGGGGCGACGCCGGCGCGGGCGAGGGCGGCGAGCGCGACTATGTCGGGGCGCGCGGCCTGCCGCCCGAATTCATCGCCGATCTCGAACGCCAGTTCGGGTTCGACAAGCCGCCGCTCGAACGCTTCCTGACCATGCTGTGGAACTATGCCCGCTTCGACTTCGGCGAGAGCTACTTCCGCTCGATCTCGGTCGTCGATCTGGTGATCGAGAAACTCCCCGTCTCGATCACGCTCGGGCTGTGGTCGACGCTCGCGGCCTATCTCGTCTCGATCCCGCTCGGGATCCGCAAGGCGGTGCGCGACGGCACGCCCTTCGATACCTGGACCTCGGGCATCATCATCGTGGGCTATGCGATCCCGGGCTTCCTGTTCGCGATCCTGCTGCTCGTGCTGTTCGCGGGCGGCTCCTACTGGCAGATCTTTCCGCTGCGGGGCCTGACGTCGGACAATTTCGACGCGCTTTCGCCCCTGGCCAAGGTCGCGGACTATTTCTGGCACATCACGCTGCCGGTGCTGGCCTCGACCATCTCGGCCTTCGCGACGCTGACGCTGCTGACCAAGAACAGCTTTCTCGACGAGATCCGCAAGCAGTACGTCATGACCGCGCGCGCCAAGGGGCTGAGCGAGGGGCGCGTCTTCTACGGCCATGTCTTTCGCAACGCGATGCTCATCGTCATCGCGGGGTTTCCCTCGGTCTTCGTCGGCGTCTTCTTCGGCGGCAGCCTCATCATCGAGACGATCTTCTCGCTCGACGGGCTCGGGCGGCTCCTGTTCGAGGCGGCGGTCTCGCGCGATTATCCGGTGGTGTTCGGCACGCTCTACATCTTCGGGCTGATCGGTCTTGTCGTCGCGATCCTGTCCGATCTGGCCTATGTCTGGGTCGATCCGCGGATCGACTTCGAGCGGCGGCAGGGCTGAATGCGGCTCACGCCCCTCAACCGCCGGCGCTGGCAGAACTTCTGCGCCAACCGCCGCGCCTTGTGGTCGCTGCGGATCTTCGCGGTCCTTTTCGGCCTCTCGCTCTGCGCCGAACTCATCGCGAACGACCGTCCGCTGGTCGTGGGCTATCGCGGCGATCTGCACTTTCCCGTCTTCAAGGCCTATCCCGAGACGGCCTTCGGCGGCGACTTCGCGACCGAGGCCGCCTATCGCGACGCCGAGGTGCAATGCCTGATCCGCACCGGCGGGCTCGAGGTCTGCCTCGATGCCCCGGCCGCGACGATGGCGGAACTCGAGGAGAAAGGCAGCATCGGCGGGGCGGAGGTGGCCGAGGGCTTCATCATCTGGCCCCTCATCCCCTACAGCTATCGCACGGTGAACGATCTCGGCACGGCCGCGCCCTCGGCGCCCGACGCGCGCCACTGGCTCGGGACCGACGACACGGCGCGCGACGTGCTCGCGCGCGTCATCTACGGCTTTCGCCTCTCTGTCGCCTTCGCACTGATCGTGACGGCGCTGACATCCGTCATCGGCATCGCGGCGGGGGCGGTGCAGGGGTATTTCGGGGGGCGCACCGACCTCATCTTTCAGCGGGTGATCGAGCTCTGGGGGGCGACGCCGTCGCTCTACATCATCATCATCGTGGCGGCGATCTGGCGGATGAACTTCTGGCTGCTCGTGTTCCTGATGGTGCTGTTCGGGTGGACGGCGCTGGTGGGCGTGGTGCGGGCGGAATTCCTGCGCGCGCGCAATTTCGAATATGTCCGCGCGGCGCGCGCGCTCGGCGTCTCGGACGGGACCATCATGTTCCGCCATGTCCTGCCCAACGCGATGGTCGCGACGCTGACGCTGCTCCCTTTCATCATCACGGGCGTGATCGGCAGCCTGGCCGCGCTCGATTTCCTCGGCTTCGGCCTGCCGTCCTCGGCGCCGTCGCTGGGTGAGCTGTCGTTGCAGGCCAAGCAGAACCTGCAGGCGCCGTGGCTCGGCTTCACGGCCTTCTTCACCTTCGCGATCATGCTTTCGCTGCTCGTGTTCATCTTCGAGGGCGTGCGCGACGCCTTCGATCCGCGCAAGACCTTCAGATGACGGTGCAGGCCCCCATCCTCTCGGTCTCGGGGCTGCGGATCCGCTTCCGCCAGGACGGGCGCATCATCGAGGCCGTGCGCGGCGTCGATTTCGAGGTCGGCGCAGGCGAGACGCTCGCGATCGTGGGCGAGAGCGGCTCGGGCAAGTCGGTGACGGCGCTCGCCTCGGCGGGGCTTCTGCCCGACAGCGCCGAGGTCGCGGGCTCGGTCCGGCTGCGGGGGCGCGAGGTGGTGGGGGCCGGCGCGGCGGCGCTGCGCGCGATCCGCGGCCGCGAGATCGGCTTCGTCTTTCAGGAACCGATGACCAGCCTCAACCCCCTCCACACCATCTCGCGCCAGATCGGCGAGACGCTCGCGCTGCATCAGGGCATGGGGCCGGCGGCGGCGCGGGCGCGCACGATCGACCTGCTGACGCGGGTGGGCATCCGCGAGGCGGAATCGCGCCTTGGCGCCTATCCGCACGAGCTCTCGGGCGGGCAGCGCCAGCGGGTGATGATCGCGATGGCGCTCGCCAACAACCCCGCGCTGCTCGTGGCCGATGAGCCGACGACCGCGCTCGATGTCACGATCCAGGCGCAGATCCTCGATCTTCTCGCGGACCTCAAGGCGCGCGAGGGGCTGAGCCTTCTGTTTATCACCCACGATCTCGGCATCGTGCGGCGCATCGCCGACCGCGTCTGCGTCATGAAGGACGGCGCCATCGTCGAGACGGGCCCGACCGCGCGGATCTTCGAGGCCCCGGCCGAGGCCTATACCCGCGCGCTCGTCGCGGCCGAGCCGTCGGGGCGCCCCGAACCCGTCGCGCCCGATGCGCCCGAGGTCGTCTCGGCCGAGGGGCTGCGGGTCTGGTTCCCGATCCGGCGCGGCCTCTTGCGGCGCACGGTCGGCCACATCAAGGCGGTCAACCCCACCGCGCTGCGGCTCCGCGCGGGCGAGACGCTTGGCATCGTGGGCGAGAGCGGATCGGGCAAGACGACACTCGCGCTCGCGCTCCTGCGTCTTCAGCAGGCCGAGGGGCGGGTCGTCTTCATGGGGCGCGACATCACCGGGCTGGGCGGGCCGGAGTTGCGCGCGCTGCGGTCGGACATGCAGATCGTCTTTCAGGATCCCTTCGGCAGCCTTTCGCCGCGCATGACGGCGGGCGAGATCATCGCCGAGGGGCTCGGCGTGCACGGCCGCGCGGGCAGGGCCGGTGCGGCCGAGGCGGTCGCGCGCATCATGGCCGAGGTCGGGCTCGATCCCGCGGCGGCGGGGCGCTATCCGCACGAGTTCTCGGGCGGGCAGCGCCAGCGCATCGCGATCGCGCGCGCGATGGTGCTGCGGCCGCGGATGGTCGTCCTCGATGAGCCGACCTCGGCCCTCGATGCGACGGTGCAGGTCCAGATCGTCGAGTTGCTGCGCGAGATGCAGCGCCGCCATGGCCTGGCCTATCTCTTCATCAGCCACGATCTGCGCGTCGTGCGCGCGATGGCGCACGAGGTCATGGTCATGCGCGCGGGCGACATCGTCGAACGCGGCCCGGTGGAGCGGATTTTCAACGAACCGACAAGCGATTACACCAAGACCCTGATGCGCGCCGCCTTCGCGATGACAACCCTCGCGCAGACGTGAACACCGGGGGGCGCGCGGCTGTGGCAGGGTGGATCCAGTTCAGGAGGCGACCATGAAGGCAATACGCACCGCAGGTTTCGCAGTTCTCGCAATGATAGCCGTGGCGGGGCAGGCCCCGGCCCAGCAGGCCGGCGGGCACGACATGCACGCGGGCCACGGCGCCCCCGCCGCCAGCGCCGACACCCCGTCCGCGCGCGCCTTCGCCGAGGCCAATGCCCGGATGCACGCCGCAATGGACATCCCCATGACCGGCGAGGCCGACATCGACTTCATCCGCGGGATGATCCCCCACCACGAGGGCGCGGTCGAGATGGCGCGGATCCTGCTGCAATACGGCCGCGATCCCGAGGTGCGCGCGCTGGCGCAGGCGATCATCGACAGCCAGTCGGCCGAGATCGCCTGGATGCGTGCGTGGCTCGACGCCCACGCGATGCACGATCACTGAGGCGGGCCGGAATCGCGCTTGACGCCCGGGGGGCGGTTGGCTATCCCGCGCGGGCGTCGGGCGACGTGCTGCAAGGTGCGGCAGCGGACTGTAACTCCGCCGGGGAGACCCATGCCTGGTTCGATTCCAGGGTCGCCCACCACCCCCCCGATCCGGACGCTTCAGAACGGCATGCCGCCGTCGCTGTCGTCGCCCGCCTCGTCGATGAGGCGGCGCATGTCGGGCACTTCAACCCGCCGCGTCCCGCCGAGCACGATCACCCCGTCGCGCTTCAGCGCCGAGATCTGGCGGCTTACGGTCTCGAGCGTGAGGCCGAGGTAATCGGCCATCGCCTCGCGCGTCAGCGGCAGATCGAAACTCGCGCGGGCGCGGGGCCCCTGCGCCTTCAGCGCCGCATCGCGCCGGGCAAGGATCACGAGCAGGCTCGCGATCTTTTCGCGCGCGGTCTTGCGGCCCAGGAGCAGCATCCATTCGCGCGCTGCATCGAGTTCGTCGAGCGTCATCTCGAGCAGGCGCCGCCCGACCTGGGGCAATTCCTGCATGATCGTCTCGAACTTCGCCTTGCGAAAGCAGCACATGACGACGTCGGTTGTTGCCGTCACGTCAAAGGCGGCGCGCTCGCGCCCCGGCCGGCCCACGAAATCCGACGGCAGCAGCAGCCCAACCATCTGGCGCCGCCCGTCCTCCATCGTCTGCGTGAGCGTCGCGATGCCCGAGACGACCGAGGCCACGAAATCCATCCGCTCGCCCGACAGCACGATGGTCTGGCCGGCCTCGAAGCTGCGATAGTATTTCGCCTGGTCGAGAAGGACGAGTTCATCCTCCTCGCACCGGGCGCAAACGGCCCTGTGGCGGATCGGGCAATCGCCGCAGGCCTGACGGCCATTCTGGTGAAATGCCTGCAACCGCACGTTCGGCCTTTTGATCCAAGTCAATGCTTACAGCTGCCCTGTAAACCAAACTAGCCACATGACAGCTGATCCGCAACTCGCCGCACTGGGGCTATTTGACGCGCGCGTACCGCGCTACACGAGCTATCCGACCGCGCCGCAATTCGGCGCCGCGGTCGGCCCGGATGATTTTACGCGCTGGATCCGGGCGATCCCGCCAAGGTCGCGCATCTCGCTCTATCTGCATGTGCCGTTCTGCCGGCGGCTGTGCTGGTTCTGCGCCTGCCGCACCCAGGGCAGCCCGACCGAGCGGCCCGTCATCGCCTATGCCGAGACGCTCGCGGCCGAGATCGCGATGCTCGGGCGCCTCCTGCCCGAGGGCGTCACCCTCTCGCGGCTGCATTGGGGCGGGGGGACGCCCACCATGCTGCCCCCGGCCGAGATCCGCGCCCTCTCGCGCGCCATCGCCGCCATCGCGCCGATGGCCAGGGGCGGCGAGTTCTCGGTCGAGATCGACCCCAATGAAATCGACGCGCCGCGCCTCGATGCGCTGGCCGAGGCGGGGATGAACCGCGCCTCGATCGGGGTGCAGGATTTCGACGAGGTGATCCAGAAGGCGATCGGCCGCGACCAGAGCTTCGAGATCACCGCCGAGGCCGTGGCGGGCCTGCGCGCGCGCGGGATCGCGAGCCTCAATGCCGACATCGTCTATGGCCTGCCGCACCAGACGCCCGAGCGCATTGCGGCCTCGGTGCAAAAGCTCCTCTCGCTCTCGCCCGAGCGGGTCGCACTTTATGGCTACGCCCATGTGCCGTGGATGTCGCGCCGACAGCAACTCATCCCCTCGGATGCGATCCCGGGCGCGGAGGAGCGGCTCGATCTCTTCGAGGTCGCGCGCGAACTTTTCGAATGGGACGGCTTCGTGCCCGTCGGGATCGACCATTTCGCGCGCCCCGCCGACGGTCTCTCGCGCGCGCTGGCCGAGGGGCGGCTGCGGCGCAACTTCCAGGGCTATACCGATGACGCCGCGCCGGTGCTGATCGGGCTCGGTGCCTCGGCCATTTCGCGCTTTCCGCAAGGCTTCGCGCAGAACGCGGCCGCCACATCGGATTACGCCCGCGCGATCCGCGAGGGGCGGCTTGCCACGGCGCGGGGCCATGCCTTTGCGGGCGAGGACCTCTTGCGCGCGCGGATGATCGAGATGCTCCTGTGCGATTTCGCCATCGACCGCGCCGCCATGGTGCGCGCCTTTCCGGGTGCGGCGGCGACGGTTGATGCGCTCCTGTCCGAGGCGGCGGCGCAATTCGGCCCCATGGTGACGCATGACGCGCGCGGACTGTCCATCACCCGGCGCGGACGGCCGCTCGCGCGGATGATCGCGCGGGTGTTCGACGCCTACGACCTCTCGAAGGCGGGGCATTCGAGCGCGGTCTGAAGCCTTCAGCCGCGCGCCTCGGCCAGCGCGTCTGCCAGCGCGCCGGGCAGGGCCCCGGCAAAGGCGCGATGCTCGGCCTCGCGCCCGCAACTGACGCGGATGCAGCGGTCGTGCGGGGCGACGAAGGGCATGCGCACGAAAACCCCGCGCGCGACCAGCCCGGCCAGCACGCGGCGGGCAAAGACGCCGTCGGCGCCGCAGTCGATGGTGACGAAGTTCGTGGCAGAGGGCAGGGCGCGCAGCCCGTGCTGCGCCGCGATCTCGCCGATGCGGGCGCGCGAGGCGGCGACCTCGGCCCGGACCGACCCGATCCATCCCTGATCGCCCAGCGCCGCGAGCGCCCCGGCCTGTGCGATGCGCCCGAGGCCGAAGTGGTTGCGCACCCGGTCGAAGGCCGCGATCAGCCCGGGCGCCCCGATGGCATAGCCCACCCGCAGACCCGCAAGGCCGTGCGCCTTGGAAAAGGTCCGCATCCGGATCACGCGCGGGTCGTCGGGGTCGATCCGCGCGGCCGTCCCCTCGGGCGCGAGATCGACATAGGCCTCGTCGAGGATCAGCAGCGTCCCCTCGGGCAGGCGCGCGAGCATCGCCTCGATCCGCGCCCCCGGATGGTGCGAGCCCATCGGATTGTCGGGGTTGGCCAGATAGAGCAGCTTCGCCCCCGTCGCCGCAGCGCGCGCGATCAGCGCGTCGGGGTCCTCGTGGTCGCCCGCATAGGGCACCCGCTCGAGCACGCCGCCAAAGCCCGCGACATGGAAGTTGAAGGTCGGATAGGCGCCATCCGACGTGACCACCCGGTCGCCCTCGGCGACCGTCAGGCGCACGAGATAGCCCAGCAGCCCGTCGATGCCCTCGCCCGCGACGATGTTCTCGGGCTTCGCCCCGTGATGGGCGGCGATGGCCGCGCGCAGCGCATGCACCTCGGGGTCGCCATACATCCACGCCTCGGGCGCCGCCGCCTGCATGGCGGCGATTGCGGCGGGCGAGGGGCCGAAGATGCTTTCATTCGCGCCGATGCGGGCCGCGAAGGGCGCGCCGCGCCGGCGTTCCTGCGTCTCGGGCCCGACGAAGGGCACGGTCGCGGGCAGGGACGCGACCAGATCGGTCAGGCGCGCGCCCATCGCGCGATCAGCCCTCGGCGTCGCCGCCGTCATCCTCGGCGGGGCGGGCGGGACGGGCAAAGCTGCGCAGCAGGAAGTCGGGCATGTGATCGCCCATGCCGACGACATCGCCGCCAGACGGACGCTCGCGCCGGTCCCGGCGCGGATCGGGCCGATCCTCGCGCTGGCGCTCGGGCCTCGGTTCGCCGCGCGGCTGGCTGCGGCGTTCGTCGCGCCGCTCCTCGCGCCGGTCATCCCCCCGCCGATCATCCCGCCGGTCATCCCGCCGGGCGGGGGCCTTCTCCACCGTCGGTTCGGGTTGCGGCGCGACCACGACTTGCGCGACCTCGAGCGGGGTCATCGAGGCTTCCTGCCCGTGCGGCTTCACCGGGCGTTCGCGCGCGTCGCGGCGGCGCTCCTCGCCCCGCTTGCCGCCGCCACGCCGGTCATCCTCGCGCGCGACGCGGGTGAGCAGGCTGCGCGCGGGGGCGTGCTCGCCCCGCTCGGGCCGGTCGTCGAAGGTGATCTCGGGCGCGGGGATCGGGGGAATGGGCTTCTTGATGAGGCTTTCGATGCCCGCGACGTATTTCTCGTCCGAGGGCGTCGCGATCGTCAGCGCCTTGCCCAGACGGCCGGCGCGGCCGGTGCGGCCGATGCGGTGGACGTAATCCTCCGAATGGCTCGGCACGTCGAAGTTGAAGACATGGCTCACGGCCGGGATGTCGAGGCCGCGCGCCGCGACGTCCGAGGCGACGAGCAGCCGGATCGACCCCTCGCGGAAGCCGTCGAGGGTGCGCGTGCGCACCGACTGGTCGAGATCGCCGTGGATCGGGCTCGCGTTGAAGCCATGCGCCTTCAGCGACTTGGCCACCACGTCGACATCCATCTTGCGGTTGCAGAAGATGATGGCGTTGGTGCAGGCCTCGCCCTCGGCGGTGATGAGGGCGCGCAGCATCGCGCGCTTTTCGGCGAATGCCCGGTCGCGGCGCGAGGGGGTGAAGGTCACCAGCCCCTGCTCGATCGTCTCCGAGGTCGTTGCCTGGCGCGCCACCTCGACCCGCGCGGGGTTCGAGAGGAAGGCGTTGGTGATCCGCTCGATCTCGGGCGCCATCGTCGCGGAATAGAAGAAGGTCTGGCGCGTGAAGGGGGTCAGCGAGAAGATCCGCTCGATGTCGGGGATGAAGCCCATGTCGAGCATCCGGTCGGCCTCGTCGACGACCATCACCTCGACCCCGGTCAGCAAGAGCTTGCCGCGCTCGAAATGGTCCAAGAGCCGCCCGGGCGTCGCGATCAGCACATCGACGCCCCGGTCGATGGCGGCGTCCTGATCCTTGAAGCTCACGCCCCCGATCAGGAGCGCCTTGGTCAGCCGCGTGTGCTTGGCGTAGACATCGAAATTCTCGGCCACCTGCGCCGCAAGCTCGCGCGTCGGCGCGAGCACGAGCGAGCGCGGCATCCGCGCCCGGGCCCGCCCCTTGATGAGGCGGGTGATGAGCGGCAGCGTGAAGCTTGCCGTCTTGCCGGTGCCGGTCTGGGCGATGCCCAGAACGTCGCGGCCTTCCAGCGCGGGCGGGATCGCCTGCGCCTGAATCGGGGTCGGGGTTTCGTAGCCGGCTTCGGCGACGGCCTGCAGGACCTTGGGGTCCAGCTTCAGGTCGGAGAATTTGGTCATGCGTGTCCTGTCTCGGGCGGCATCGGGCCGCCACTGCGGGACGCGTCAGTTGCCGTGCGCCCCATCATCCGGTCGCCCCGGGCGTTTCCCGGTGCTGCAAGCGCGCTAGCGCAAAGCCCGGCCGAGGTCAAGAAAACAGGCAGCAAAACCGCTTGACCCCCTGATGCGGCGGTGGCACCCCGAGGGAATGGCGCAGGCGGACCTCAGCATCGACCTCGACGCGCTGGCGGCGAACTGGCGCGCGCTCGCGGGCCGGGCCGCCCATGGCGCGCGCACCGGCGCGGTCGTGAAGGCCGATGGCTACGGCCTCGGCGCGGCGGAGGTCGC
The DNA here is from genome assembly GCA_964472135.1 of uncultured Gemmobacter sp. Lineage (GTDB taxonomy): Bacteria > Pseudomonadota > Alphaproteobacteria > Rhodobacterales > Rhodobacteraceae > JAUREX01. The sequence continues at coordinate 30,241 of CAYYJB010000004.1, read as the reverse complement.
GCGCGCGCTCGTCCGCGCCGGCGCGCGGCAGTTCTTCGTGGCGCAGGCGCAGGAGGGGGTGGCGCTGCGCGCGGTGCTCGGCGCGGTTCCCGACATCTTCGTCCTCTCGGGCCACATGGAGGGCGCGACGGCCGCCATCGCCGAGGCCCGCCTCGTCCCGGCGCTGAACAGCATCGAGCAGATGACCCGCCATTTCGCCGCGCTGCCGGGCCACCCCTTCGCGGTTCAGATCGATACCGGGATGGCCCGCCTCGGGTTGCCGCCCGACCACTGGCGCGCGGTCGCGGGCACGATCCTGCCCGAGCGGCCACGCCTGCTGATGAGCCATCTGGCCTGCGCGGACGAAGCCGCCCACAGCATGAACGCGCAGCAGCTTTCGCTCTTTCACACCCTCACCGTCGGGACGGGGATCGCGCGCTCGCTTGCGGCGACAGGGGGCATCCTGCTTGGCCATCCCTATCATTTCGAACTAACGCGGCCCGGCATCGGCATCTATGGCGGCGCGCCCTTCGCGCAGGCGCGGCCGGTCGTCGCGCTCGATCTGCCGGTGGTGCAGGCGCGGGTGATCCCGGCCGGCGCGTCCGTAGGCTATGGCGCGAGCTGGATCGCCCCGCGCGAGAGCGTGATCGCGACCGTCTCGGCGGGATATGCCGACGGCTTGCCGCGCGCGCTCGGCCGCCCGCGGGCCGAGGGGGCGGGATTTGCCCTCTGGGCAGGGGATCAGCCATGCCCCGTGGTCGGGCGGGTGTCGATGGACCTCATCACCGTCGATGTCACCGACCTGCCCGAGGTGCCCGCGGCGCTCTCCGTCCTCGGCCCGCGGCAGGGGATCGACGCGCTGGCCGAACAGGCGGGCACGATCGGCTACGAGATCCTCACGAGCCTTGGCGCGCGCTATGCGCGGCGCCATCTGGGCGGCGGATGAACGCGCCCGGCGCGCTTGCGGCGCTCGGGCGGGCGGCGATCGGCCTTGTGCGCGCGATCGGTCGGGTCGCGCTCTTCGCGCTCCGCGTCACGGCGCGCCTTGGCATGCCGCCCTTTCACGGGGCCGAATTCGCCCGCCAGATCGTCGCCATCGGCTGGCTGAGCCTGCCGGTCGTCGCGCTGACGGCGCTGTTCACGGGGGGCGCCCTCGCGCTCCAGATCTATGCCGGCGGCGCGCGGTTCTCGGCCGAGGCGGTGGTGCCCTCGATCGTCGCCATCGGCATGGTGCGCGAGCTCGGGCCCGTGCTCGGGGGCCTCATGGTCGCGGCGCGGGTCGCAAGCTCGATCGCGGCCGAGATCGGCACGATGAAGGTGACCGAGCAGATCGACGCGCTGGTGACGCTCTCGGCCGATCCGCTGCGCTATCTCGCGCTGCCGCGCGTGCTGGCGGCGACGCTGACGGTGCCCGTCCTTGTCGCGGTCGGCGATGTCATCGGCATCATGGGCGGCTGGATCGTGGGGGTGGAGCGGCTGGGCTTCGATCCGACCGGCTATCTGCGCGTGACGGTGGAGTTCCTCGAGACGGGCGATGTCGTCTCGGGCCTTGTGAAGGGGGCGGTCTTCGGCTTCATCGTCGCGATTGCCGGCACCTATGCGGGCATGCGCTCGGGCCGCGGGGCGCAGGGCGTGGGGCAGGCGACGAAGGCCGCGGTGGTGGGGGCATCGGTCATGATCCTTGCGGCGAACTATGTCCTGACCGAGGCGTTCTTTTCGGCATGATCGGGGTTTCGGACCTGCGCAAGTCGTTCGGGGCCGCGGCGGTGCTGCGCGGGATCGACCTGCAGGCGGCGGCGGGCGAGAACCTCGTGGTGATCGGCCCCTCGGGCAGCGGCAAGTCGGTGCTGCTCAAGTGCATCCTCGGCCTGATCGCGCCCGACGCGGGCGAGGTGCGCTGGAAGGGCGCGGTGCTGTCGCCCGCGACCCGCGCGGATTTCCTCGCCCGCTTCGGCATGCTCTTTCAGGGGGCCGCCCTCTTTGACAGCATGCCGGTCTGGCGCAACGTCGCGTTCCGGCTCCTGAACGGGCGCGGGGCGGTGGGCGTGGCCGAGGCACGCGCGCGCGCCATCGACTGCCTGCAGCGCGTGGGCCTGCCCGGGCGGGTGGCCGACCTCTATCCGGCCGAGCTGTCGGGGGGAATGCAGAAGCGCGTGGGGCTCGCGCGCGCCATCGCGGCGGGGCCCGAGGTGCTCTTTTTCGATGAGCCGACGACGGGCCTCGATCCGGTGATGGCGGGGGTGATCGACACGCTCATCCGCGACATCGTGCGGGACTTGGGCGTCTGCGCCATCACCATCACGCATGACATGGCCTCGGTCCGCCGCATCGCCGACCGCGTCGCGCTCTTGCACGAGGGGCGCATCCGCTGGCGCGGCGATGTGGGCGCGCTCGAAACCGACCCCGACCCGGTGCTGCGCCAGTTCGTCGCGGGCAGCCCCGAGGGGCCGATCGGCACGCTCGGCTGAGGGCGGACTTGCGCGCCGCGCCCCGAGGCCGCATATCTGGCTCGCCAGATCAGAACCGGAGGCCCCATGCGCGCCCGCATCTATCGCCCTGCCCGCAGCGCCACCCAGTCGGGCAACGCCCGCACCCACGCCTGGGTGCTCGAGTTCGCCCCCGCATCGGCGCGCGGCATCGACCCGCTGATGGGCTGGACATCCTCTGACGATACCCAGACCCAGGTGCGGCTGCGCTTCGAGAGCCGCGAGGCCGCCGAGGAGTATGCCCGCGCCCATGGCATCGAGGCCGACGTGATCGAGCCGCAGTCGCGCAAGCCAAACATCCGCCCGCAGGGCTATGGCGACAATTTCGCGACCGGGCGGCGCGTGGCATGGACGCACTGACAGGCGCGATCCGGATCGCGCGCGAAAGCCCGCTCGGCCCCGATCTCGGGCATCTGATGGCCCGCCACACCGCCGACATGCACGCCGAGACCCCGCCCGAGAGCATCCACATGCTCGACGCGGGCGCGCTCGCCGCTCCCGGCATCGCCTTTTTCGTGATGCGCGCGGCGGGCACGCCCATCGGCATGGGGGCGCTGAAGCGGCTCGATGCGGCGGCGGGCGAGGTGAAATCGATGCACATCCTCGCCGAATGGCGGGGCAGGGGGCTGTCGCGCCTGATGCTCGACCATCTGGTGGCCGAGGCCGGCGCGCTGGGCCTCGGGCGCCTCATGCTCGAGACGGGCAGCCAGCCCGGTTTCGCCGCCGCGCGCGGCCTCTATGCGCGCGCGGGCTTTGCGGTCTGCGGGCCCTTCGCCGACTATCGCGAGGATCCCAACAGCGTCTACATGGCGCGCGACCTTGCGCCCGCGGATGGGGCTTGCGACGGGCGCGGCGCTGGCCCACAAGCGTCGCCATCGGCCCCGTAGCTCAGCCGGATAGAGCACTCGCCTTCTAAGCGAATGGTCGCAGGTTCGAATCCTGCCGGGGTCGCCAGCGCCTCGCCTGCCTCAACGCGGCACGAACAAGAACGCGAGATGAGCCCCTTCGGGGGCTGGGCCCGGGCTGGTTTGATCGGGTTACCCTGCCGGAGGCCCGGCGACGATACCGTTCCGGCCTGTCGGCGGCATGGGACGTGGGAACGGCCGCCTTGCGGACACCCCCGCGTGGCGCCGTGAATGGGACCGACTGTTGCGTGCCACCAATCCTCCGACGATTGAGGATTATTGCCGATTTTCAGCAGGAAGTGATGTCTTGGCACCCCACTCTCCTCCCGCGGCGCCTTCGGGGGGCATGAACGGTCAGGTTATCGCGGCACTTGCCGGCCCCCGGTCCCAGAGGTCTCCATTCCGCGGTCCGCACGGGCGGCGCTTGACGAAACCGCGCCCCGCCGCCATGCTGAGCGCGCATTTCAGCACCGGACCCGGCAATGCCGCGCGCAGCCATTCTCGCCGCGACCCTCGCCCTCCTCGCCACGCCCGCAGCGGCCCTGCCGCCGTGCCCGGAGATTTCGGTCGTCTGGACCGGGTGCACGGGCAGCTTCGCCTTTGATGACGGCGCGATCTATGTCGGGGAGTGGCGCAACGACAAGCCGAGCGGACAGGGCACCTACACCTGGCCGAGTGGGGCAAGGTATGTCGGAGAGTGGCGCGACGACAAGCGGCACGGTCAGGGCACTTTGACCTCGCCGGGCCTGAAATTTGTCGGGGAGTGGCGCGACGACAGGCTGCACGGGCGAGGCTCCATGTATTATCCCGACGGACGCATCCTTCAGCAGGGCGTCTGGATCGACGGGCGTTTCGCCTATCCGTTCTGACCCCCCACCTCCCCCATTGATCCCGCGCGCGGGGCGGGGTAGCGGGGCGGGATGAGCGACAACAGCTTCGGCCATCTCTTCCGCGTCACCACCTGGGGCGAGAGCCACGGGCCGGCGCTCGGCTGCGTCGTCGACGGCTGCCCGCCGGGGCTCGCGCTCGGGGCCGAGGACATCCAGCCCTGGCTCGACCGGCGCAAGCCCGGGCAGAACCGCTTCACCACCCAGCGGCGCGAGGAGGATCTGGTGCGGATCCTCTCGGGCGTGCACGAGGGGCGCACGACGGGGACGCCGATCAGCCTTATGATCGAGAACACCGACCAGCGTTCCAAGGATTACGGCGCCATCGCCGACCGCTTCCGCCCCGGCCATGCCGACATCGCCTATCACCTCAAATACGGGCTGCGCGATCCGCGGGGCGGCGGGCGGTCCTCGGCGCGCGAGACGGCAGCGCGGGTCGCGGCGGGCGGGGTGGCGCGGGTCGTGCTCGCGGCACTCGCGCCCGGGCTCGTGATCCGGGGCGCGATGGTGCAGATGGGGGCGGATGCCGCCGACCCCGCCGCCCATGACGCGGCTGAAATCGACCGCAACCCCTTCTGGTGCGCCGATGCCGCCGCCGCCGCGCGCTGGGCGGGGATGCTCGATCAACTGCGCAAGTCGGGCGAGTCGGTCGGCGCGGTGATCGAGGTGGTGGCGACGGGCGTGCCGCCCGGCCTCGGCGCGCCGGTCTATGGCAAGCTCGACGCCGACCTCGCGGCGGCGATGATGTCGATCAACGCCGTCAAGGGGGTCGAGATCGGGGCGGGCATGGCGGCGGCGACCCTGACGGGCACCGCGAACGCCGACGAGATCCGCATGGGTCCGGATGGCCCCGCGTTCCTCTCGAACCACGCGGGCGGGATCCTTGGCGGCATCTCGACCGGCCAGCCGGTGGTGGTGCGCTTTGCCGTCAAGCCGACGTCCTCGATCCTGACGCCGCGCCGCACGATCACGGCCGCGGGCGAAGAGGTCGAGATCGTGACAAAGGGCCGCCACGACCCCTGCGTGGGCATCCGCGCCGTGCCGGTGGGCGAGGCGATGATGGCCTGCGTGCTGGCCGACCACCTGTTGCGCGACCGCGGCCAGACCGGGGGCCTGCGCGGCACGATCGGCTGAAGGGGTTGCCCGGCGGGCGCCGGTCGGGCAGGGTGGGGCCGCATTTCATCCCGAGGTCGCCCATGCGCCGCGTCCTGATCCTGCCGCTTCTCCTCGCCCTTGCCGTCCCGCTTGCGGCCGATGAGCCGCCAAGGCTGACCGTCACCGGCGAGGGGCGGGTCGAGGTCGCGCCCGACATGGCGCGCGTCACGCTCGGCATCCTCGCGCGCGAGGCGACCGCCGAGGGGGCGCTTGCGGCGGCGGCGGGGCGCGCGCGCGCCGTGCTCGACCGCCTCGGGGCCGCGGGTGTCGCGGCCGAGGATGTGCAGACCGCCGCGATCCGCCTCGATCCGGTGATGGTCTATGCCGAGGGGGCCGCGCCGCGGCTCGAGGGCTACGAGGCGGGCACGACGTTCGCGGTGCGGGTGCGACGCCTCGAGGGCCTCGGCGCGCTTCTTGATCTTGCGGTTGCCGGGGGCGCGGCCGAGATCGGCGGCATCGCCTTCGATCTTGCCGACCGACCGCCGCTCGAGGATCGCGCGCGGGCCGCTGCGGTGGCCGACGCGCGCCGCCGCGCCGAGGTGATCGCGGCGGCGGCGGGCCTCGCGCTCGGCCCCGTCCTCGAGATCGCCGAGGGTGGCGGCGCGGCGGGCAGGGATTATCCCGTTCTTCGCTTTGCCGAAGCCGCCGCCATGCCCGTCGCGCCGGGGCAGATCACCATCGGCGCGACGGTCCGGATCGTCTTTGCGCTCGGCCCGCCCTGAGGGTCAGGCCGTCGCCTTGGCGAGCGCCTGATCGAGGTCGGCGATGATGTCGGCCGGATCCTCGATCCCGATCGAGACGCGCACGACGTTCGGCGCCGCGCCCGCCGCCTTCTGCTGTTCGGGCGAGAGCTGGCGGTGCGTCGTCGAGGCCGAATGGATGATGAGCGAGCGCGTGTCGCCGAGGTTCGCGACATGGCTGAAGAGGTTCAGGCTGTCGACGAGCTTGACGCAGGCTTCATACCCGCCCTTGACCGCGAAGGTGAAGAGCGCGCCCGCCCCCCGCGGGCAGATCTTCGCCACGCGATGGTTCCAGGGCGAGGACGGCAGCCCCGCATAGGTTACATACTCCACCCGCGGGTCGGCCTCGAGCCAGCGCGCGACCTTCTCGGCGTTCTCGACATGGCGCTGCATCCGCAGCGAGAGCGTCTCGATCCCGAGGAGCGTGTAATGCGCCGCCTGCGGGTTCATCGTCATGCCAAGGTCGCGCAGCCCGATCGCGATGCCGTGGAAGGTGAAGGCGAGCGCGCCGAAGGTCTCGTGGAACTTCAGGCCGTGATAGGCGGGCTCGGGCGCCGAGAGCGAGGGAAACTTGTCGGACGCCGACCAGTTGAACTTGCCCGAATCGACGATCACGCCGCCCGTGACGGTGCCGTTGCCGGTCAGGTATTTCGTCGTCGAGTGGACGACGATCGTCGCGCCATGCTCGATCGGGCGGCAGAGCCACGGCGTGGCCGAGGTGTTGTCGACGACAAGCGGCACCCCGTGCCGGTCCGCCACCGCCGCGACCGCGGGCAGGTCGGTGATGTAGCCGCCCGGGTTCGCGATCGACTCGCAGAAGACCGCGCGGGTGTTGCCGTCGATCGCGGCATCGAGGGCCGCGAGATCGTCGAAATCGACGAACTTAGCCGACCAGCCGAAGCGGCGGATCGTCTGGGTCAGCTGGGTGACGGTGCCGCCATAGAGCCGGGTCGAGGCCACCACGTTGCAGCCCGGCGCCATGAGCGGAAAGAGCGCCATGATCTGCGCCGCATGCCCCGACGAGCAGCAGACCGCCCCGGCCCCGCCCTCGAGCGTCGCGACCCGCTCGGCCAGCGCGGCCACGGTCGGGTTCGTCAGGCGCGAATAGATGTAGCCGACCTCCTGCAGGTTGAAGAGGGCGGCGGCGTGGTCGGCATTGCGAAAGACATAGGCCGTCGTCTGGTAGATCGGCACCTGCCGCGCCCCCGTCGCGGGGTCGGGCCGGGCGCCGGCGTGGATCTGGAGCGTGTCGAAACCGTAGGACTGGGACATGGCGACCTCCGCGCGTGTGAAGATTGACCCCTTTCTTACGCCGGGCGCGCGCGTCGGGCAAACCCCGTTCGCCTGCGGTGGGCGTTTCCAGCCGGAACGCTGGCACGCCGTCCCGCGCGCAGGCCGGAATTCTGTCCGGCCCGGGCGGGCAGGGGGCGGGCATCCGTTCGCCCGTCGCGGGGCAGGGGCGAAGAACGGCCTTATTCCGCGCCTTGCCCCGGTTGAAGCAGCGCCCGTCCCCCGCTAACAAGGCCGCAGACTGCAAGGAGGAAGCAGCCATGAAACTTTTGCGTCACGGCCCCCCGGGGCACGAGCGGCCCGGCATGCTCGACGCTTCGGGCACCATTCGGGACCTGAGCGGCATCGTGCCCGACATCGCGGGCGAGGTGCTGTCGGATGCGGGCCTTGCCCGGCTCGCCGCCCTCGCGCCGGCCTCTCTGCCGGCCGTTCCCGCGGGAACGCGCATCGGGCCCTGCGTCGCGGGCATCGGCAAGTTCATCTGCATCGGGCTGAACTTCTCTGACCACGCGGCCGAGACGGGCGCGACCGTCCCGCCCGAGCCGATCTTCTTCATGAAGGCGACAAGCGCGGTCTGCGGCCCCGACGACGATGTCTGGATCCCGCGCGGGTCGGTCAAGACCGACTGGGAGGTCGAGTTGGCGGTGGTGATCGGCCGGCGCGCGAAATACGTCTCGCAGGCCGAGGCGCTCTCGTGCGTCGCGGGCTATGCCGTCTGCAACGACGTCTCGGAGCGCGCCTATCAGATGGAACGCTCGGGCCAGTGGACCAAGGGCAAGAGCTGCGACCGCTTCGGGCCGATCGGGCCCTGGCTCGTCACCCGCGACGAGGTCGCCGATCCGCAGGAACTGCCCATGTGGCTCAAGGTCAACGGGCAGACGATGCAGAGCGGCTCGACCCGGACGATGGTCTATGGCGTCGCGAATCTGGTCAGCTATCTGTCGGAGTTCTTCACCCTCGAGCCGGGCGACGTGATCTCGACCGGGACACCGCCGGGCGTCGGGCTCGGGATGAAGCCGCCGCGCTTCCTGCGCGCGGGTGATGTTGTGGAGCTTGGCATCGCGGGCCTCGGCACGCAGCGCCAGCATTTCGTCGACGACCCGAGTTGAGGGGATGGTGGGTGATGACGGACTCGAACCGCCGACATTCTCGGTGTAAACGAGACGCTCTACCGACTGAGCTAATCACCCGCCCGCCTTCGCCTAGCAAAGCGCCCCGCCCGGCGCAAGCCGTGCCCCCGAGGTGAGAAGATGACCGCGACCGTCTATCTGTTGAACGGCCCGAACCTCAACCTCCTCGGGCAGCGCCAGCCCGAGGTCTACGGGCGCGAGACCCTCGCCGACATCGAGGCGGGGGCGGTCGCGCTCGGGCGCGAGCTTGGCCTTCTGGTCGTGCCGTTCCAGTCGAACCACGAGGGCGCGCTCGTCGATCGGATCCAGCAGGCCCGCGCCGAGGCGGCGGCGATCGTCATCAACCCCGGCGCCTACAGCCACACCTCGGTCGCGATCCTCGATGCGCTGAACGCCTTCGAGGGGCCGGTGATCGAGGTCCACATCTCGAACATCCACCGGCGCGAGGCGTTCCGCCATCATTCCTACGTCTCGACCCGCGCCGAGGGGGTGATCGCGGGGCTCGGGACCGAGGGCTACCGCGCGGCGCTGCGCCGGATCGCGCAGCTTCTGGACTAGCGGTCCGCCGGGTCGCGGCCGAGCGCCATCAGCGCGCCGGCCGCGATGATGACGGCCATGCCGAAGGCCGCCAGGGGCGTGATGGCGCTGCCCCAGATCAGATAGGTCCAGATCGCCGCAGCCGGCAGCAGCATGTATTCGAAGACCGCGACCCTGCTCGCCTCGGCCATCTGATAGGCCCGCACCATCAGCCCCACGCCGAGGAGCGAGGCGCTCGCCTGGACCGTCGTCCAGAGCAGGACCTCGGCCGAGGGTGCCTGCCAGCCGCGCAGGATGAAGCCCGCCGCACCGCCCGGCACGGCGGCCGCGGGCCACAGCGTCAGCACCCCGAGGCCCGCGACACCCGCGATGCCGAGCGCGCCGAAAAAGCCCGCGAGCAGCGTCGCGGCGCTTTCATCCGCGCACCACTCGCGCGTCGCGATGTTGCCCATGGCATAGAGCGCGCCCGCCAGCACCGCGATCGGGGCGGCCGGATTGGGTGCGACGAACCCGTCGGGGAAAAGCACGATCATCACCCCCCCGAAACCGATCAGCGCCGCCCCGATGCGCAGCGCCCCAAGCCGCCGCCGATACACGAAGCGCGAGATGAGCAGCACGAAGATCGGCGCGGTAAAAAGCCCCGCCACCGCCTCGGCGACGCTCATGAACCCGAGGCAGCCGAAATAGATCAGCAACGCCGCGCCATGCACGACACTGCGGGCGGCGAATGTGGCCGGGTTGCGCGGCCGAAGGCGCAGGCCCAGGATTTGCGCGACGACGCCAAGCATGGCGAGCGCGAGCACGCTGCGCATCGCATGGAACTGCCACAGGCTCGACTGCTCGGCGATGACGCGCACGAAATTGTCGGCGAATGTCACGGCCGCGGCATAGACGAGGATCGCCCCTGCCGCCGCGATGGTGCGGTTCGCCTGCGACGTGGGCGGCATCGACCCCTCTCCTGCACGCGACCCGCGACGTGCCGGGCATCATCAAGCGCGTTTCACCGTCGGATGCAACGGGCGAAAGCGGTTTGCACGCCGCCGCAGGGGGGGTATGAAGTGCGAGCAGCGGGGCGGGACATTTCATGCGGATCGCGACCTACAACGTCAACGGCATCAAGGCGCGGATCGAGCGGCTGACCGACTGGCTGGCGCGTGCCCGCCCCGATGTCGTCTGCCTGCAGGAACTGAAATCCGAGGATGCGGGCGTGCCGCGGGGGCCGATCGAGGATCTCGGCTATCGGGTCGAGACATTCGGCCAGAAGGGATTCAACGGCGTCGCGATCCTGTCGCGGTTGCCGATGTCGGATGTGGTGCGCGGCCTGCCCGGCGATGAGGCGGACGAGCAGGCGCGCTGGATCGAGGCGACGATCGAGGGCGCGCGCGTTCTGCGCCTCGTCTGCCTCTATGCGCCGAACGGCAATCCCGCTCCGGGCCCGAAATACGACTACAAGCTCGGCTGGATGGCGCGGATGCAGGCGCGCGCGGCGCACCTGCTGGCCGAAGAGGTGCCGGTCGTCCTCGCGGGGGATTACAACGTGATCCCCGCTGACCTTGACGCCGCGCGCCCGGCGGCATGGGCGGCGGATGCGCTCGCGCTCGCCCCGTCGCGCGCGGCGCTTCGCCGCATCCTGCATCTGGGCTATGGCGACGCGCTGCGCCTGCGCCACCCGGGGCCGGGGATCTATACCTTCTGGGATTATCAGGCCGGCGCCTTTGCCCGCAATGACGGCATCCGGATCGATCATCTGCTCCTCTCGCCGCAGGCGGCGGATCGGCTGGTCGATGCCGGGGTGGACGCCGCCGAGCGCGCCGCCGAGCGCCCCTCGGACCATGTGCCGGCGTGGATCGACCTCGAGGCCTGAGGCGGCGTTTTTCGGTTGACGCTATTCCGGGCGGCCTGTATCCGGCTTGGCGTTCGCAGCGGCGCGGGTTGCTGCAGGTTCGATCACGGGACGCCCCGCGTCCGAGCAGGAGAGACGAAATGAAGGTCCGAAATTCGCTCCGGTCGCTCAAGGAGCGGCACCGCGACTGCCAGATCGTGCGCCGCAAGGGCCGGATCTACGTCATCAACAAGACGCAGAAGCGCTACAAGGCCCGCCAGGGCTGACAGCCACCTCGGGTGGGCGTCGGGGGGCCGCGTTCGCGGCCCTTCTTTTTTGCGCGTTGCGCGCGATGGATTTTTGTCCTACCTATAATGTCGACAATTACGGCCGGCGGCCGATCGGGCATTTCACTTCCGCGCATTGAAGGTCTTAAGCCATGTTCTACAAGGACGACAGGCTTGCCCTGTTCATCGACGGGGCCAACGTTCACGCCGCCTGCCGCGCGCTCGGCTTCGACATCGACTACAAGCTCCTGCGGCAGGAGTTCATGCGCCGGGGCAAGCTGCTGCGGGCGTTCTACTACACCGCGCTGCTCGAATCCGAGGAATATTCGCCGCTCCGCCCGCTGGTGGACTGGCTGCAATACAACGGCTTCACGATGGTCACGAAGCCCGCGCGCGAATACGTCGACAGCCAGGGCCGCCGCAAGGTCAAGGGCAACATGGACATCGAACTCACGATCGACGCGATGGAGATCGCGCCCCATGTCGATCACATCGTGCTCTTTTCCGGCGATGGCGACTTCCGGATCCTGGTCGAGACACTCCAGCGGCGCGGGCGGCGCGTCTCGGTCGTCTCGACGATGCGGACGAACCCGCCGATGATCTCGGACGACCTCCGCCGCCAGGCCGATACCTTCATCGAGCTTGACGAATTGCGCGGCCTGCTCGGCCGGGCCGAGCGCAAGCCCTCGGCCGAGGGCGACGATGGCGCCGAGCCGCCCCCCTTTGGCCTGCCGCGCGCGATCTAGCCGGGGCCGGCGGCTGGCCAGCCCATCGGTAGCGTCAGCGGCCAGGCGGGGTCCAGAGGATATCCTCGATCCGGGGCGCGGCGGTCGCGAGCATCACCAGCCGGTCGAAGCCGAGCGCGATGCCCGCCGCATCGGGCATGGCGCCAAGCGCCGCGAGGAAATCCTCGTCGATCGGATAGCGCTCGCCATAGACGCGGGCCTTCTCGTCCATCTCGGCCTCGAAGCGCGCGCGCTGCTCGGCCGCGTCGGTGAGTTCGCCGAAACCGTTCGCCAGCTCGACCCCGCAGGCATAGACCTCGAACCGCTCGGCATAGCGCGGATCGTCCGGGGCAGGGCGGGCAAGGGCGGCCTCGGCCAGCGGATAGCGGTCGAGAAAGCTGAGCCGGCCTTGGCCCAGATGCGGCTCGATCCGCTCGACCACCACGCGCGAGAAGATGTCGGACCAGGTATCGTCTGCCGCAACGCGTATCCCCGCCGCCGTCGCTGCGGCTGCAAGGCGCGCGCGGTCGGTCTGCCCGCCCGGCCCGAGGCTGGCGCCGAGGTCGATGCCGGCGTGGCGCGCGAAGGCCTCGGCCAGGCTGATGCGTTCGGGCGGGGCGAAGGGGTCGCAGCTGGCCTCGCCGCGGCGGAGCGCGTCGCTCCCCGCCGCGCGGCAGGCGACTTGCGCGATCGCCAGCGTGTCGGCCATAAGGCGTTCATACCCCTCGCCCGTCCGATACCATTCGAGCATCGTGAACTCGGTCGCATGGGTCCCGCCCGCCTCGCGGTTGCGCCAGACATGGGTCAGCGCGAAGATGCGCCGCTCGCCCGCCGCGAGCAGCTTCTTCATCGCGAATTCGGGCGAGGTGTGCAGATAGAGCCGCCGCGCCGCCCCGTCGGTCCCGATCGCCTCGGTCGCGAAGGCGTGCAGATGCGCCTCGTTCCCCGGCGAGACGACAAGGCCCGCCGGATCGACCTCGGTGATGTCATGCTCCGCGAACCAGCCGCGCAGCGCCGCCGCGATGCGGTTGCGGGCGATCAGGGCGGGGCGGCGGTCGGCGTGGCGGCGGGGCGACCACCACGGGGTTGCGTCGGAACGCTCGGGCATGATGCGGCTTTCTTCTGGCGATTCCGGCGAAGATGCGCTAACGACCCGCCGTTGCCCGCCTTCTAGAGGTCGGGCGCCACCGCAACAAGGAACCGACGCGTGAAAGTCATCGCCTCATCCCTGCGCAAGGGCAATGTCGTCGAGATGGACGGCAAGCTCTATGTCGTGCTGACCGCCCAGAACTTCCACCCCGGCAAGGGCACGCCCGTGACGCAGGTGGACATGCGCCGCATCTCGGACGGGGTGAAGGTGTCGGAGCGCTGGCGCACCACCGAGCAGGTCGAACGCGCGACGGTCGATGAGCGCGAATACGATTTCCTCTACGAGGATGGCGAGGGCTTTCACTTCATGGAGCCCGAGACCTACGACCAGCTGGCCGTCTCTCCCGATGTCGTGGGCGAGGGGAAGGTCTATCTGACCGAAGGGATGCGCGTCTACCTCAAGACCTTCGAAGGGGTCGCGATCGCCATCGAGTTCCCCCAGAAGGTGACGGTCGAGATCGCCGAGACCGAGCCCGTGATGAAGGGGCAGACGGCGTCGTCCTCCTACAAGCCGGCGGTCTGCACGAACGGGCTGCGCATCATGGTGCCGCCGCACATCGGGGCAGGCACCCGCGTCATCATCTCGACCGAGGACAACGCCTATGTGGAGCGCGCGCGCGACTGATCGCGCGCCGGTCCGGAAATGCGAGGGCCCCGCCGGCAGCGCGCCGGCGGGGCCCTTTTCATGCGTGCCTGCGCATCACTGCGGGATGTCGCCCTTGATCCCCTCGACATAGAACATCATCCCGAGCAGGTCGCCATCGGGCGCAACCTGACCCTCGGCCAGCCAGGGCGAGCCGTCCTGCTTGTTGATGGGGCCGGTGAAGGGGTGGTAGGCGCGCGCCGCGATCGCATCGCGCATCGCCTCGGCCTCGGCCTTGACATCGGCGGGCACCGCGTCGGTGATGACGCCGATCTCGACCTCACCCTCGGGGATGCCGGCCCAGGAATCGACCGTTTCCCAAGTGCCGTCAAGCACCTGGCCCACGCGCTTGATGTAGTAGGGGTTCCAGTTGTCGATGATCGACGACACGCGCGGGCTCGGCGCGTAATCGAGCATGTCGGAGGCCTGGCCGAAGCCGATCACGGCCCCGCCGGCCTTGGCGGCCTCGGCGAGCGGCGCGGTCGAATCGGTGTGCGCGGCGATGACATCGACGCCCTGGTCGATCAGCGCCTTGGCGGCGTCGGCTTCCTTGGCCGGGTCGAACCAGGTGAAGGCCCAGACGACCGAAAGCTCGACGTTCGGGTTGGCCTTCTTGGCGTGCAGGTAATAGCTGTTGATCCCCATGATGACCTCGGGGATCGGGAAGGACCCGATATAGCCGATCTTGTTCGACTTCGTCATGCGGCCCGCGATGTGGCCCTGCACGGCGCGCCCCTCATAGAAGCGGGCGTTGTAGATCGCGACGTTCGGATGCTCGCGCTTGTAGCCGGTGGCGTGCTCGAACTTCACGTCGGGGAATTTGGCGGCGACGTTGTTGGTCGCGTCCATGTAGCCAAACGAGGTGGTGAAGATGATGTTGCAGCCCGACAGCGCCATCTGCGTCAGCACCCGCTCGGCGTCCGCGCCCTCGGGGACGCTTTCCTGCCAGGCGATCTCGACGCGGTCGCCATAGGCTTCCTTGACCGCGAGCGCGCCCTGGTGGTGCTGATAGCTCCAGCCCAGGTCGCCGATCGGGCCGACATAGACGAAGCACGCCTTCGCCTTGTCCATCCCCTGCGCGAAGGCCGCGCCGCCGGTCGCGAGGCCAAGCCCCAGCGCGGCGGTGGCCAGAAGGTGTCTGCGTTTCATGTTCCTCGATCTCCTTGTTGGACGGGGCGTCGTGCCCCGCGGATCCTTTGCCCTCAGCGCGCGGCGTGGAAGTTGCGGCCGAGCATCGCGGGCGCGTCGAGCGCGGCGCGGCTGCGGTCGGCCGAGATCGCCACCAGCACGAGGATCGTTACCACATAGGGCGCCATCGACAAGTATTGCACGGGTATCGCGACGCCAGCCGCCTGCAGATTGAGTTGCAAAACCGTGACCCCGCCGAAAAGATAGGCGCCGAGCAGCACCCGCCAGGGCCGCCACGAGGCGAAGACCACGATCGCGAGCGCGATCCACCCCGCGCCCGCCGTCATCCCCTCGGTCCAGGCCGGCACCCGCACGAGGCTGAGATAGGCCCCCCCGAGCCCCGCGCAGGCCCCCCCGAACATCAGCGCGGCAACCCGGATGCGCGTGACCTTGTAGCCCAGCGCATGGGCCGCGTCGTGATTCTCCCCCACCGCGCGCAGGATGAGGCCCGCCCGCGTGCGGGTGAGGAAAAGCCACGTCAGCGCCACGAGGAGGAGCGCCGCGTAGACCATCCAGTCGTGCGAGAGCAGCATCCCCCCCACCACCGGCAGGTCCGACAGCGGCCCGAGGTCGAGCTTGGGCGTCTCGGGCGGGCGCACGCCGGTGTAGCCCTGGCCCATCAGCGCCGACAGCCCGAGCCCGAACAGCGTGAGCGCGAGCCCCGTCGCCACCTGATTGGCCTGCAGCCCCAGCGTGAGCAGCGCAAACAGCGCCGCCATCGCCGCCCCCGCCACCGCCGCCGCGGCAAAGCCCGCGACCGCCGAGCCCGTCAGCACCGCCGCGATGAAGCCGCAGATCGCCCCCACGATCATCATCCCCTCGACCCCGAGGTTCAGCACCCCCGCCCGCTCGGCGATCATCTCGCCCGTCGCGGCGAGAAGGATGGGGGTCGAGGCGACCATCAGCGCCGCGACGAGGAGGACCGGATCGATCGAGCCGATCATCGCGCGGCCTCCGGCGTGCCCCAGCGCAGGCGGAAATGGGTCATGAGGTCGAAGGCGAGCAGGAAGAACAGGAGCATCCCCTGAAACGCCTGGATCGCGGCCGCGGGCAGCGAGAGCATCATCTGCGCGAGTTCCCCCCCGATGTAGGTCAGCGCCATCAGCAGCCCCGCGAGCAGCACCCCAACCGGGTTGAGGCGCCCGAGGAAGGCCACGATGATCGCGGTGAAGCCGTAGTTCGAGGCGAAATCGGGGCTGATCTGGCCCGACGGCCCCGACACCTCGAAAAGCCCCGCGAGCCCCGCGAGCGCGCCCGACACGCCGAGGCAGAAGGCCGTCAGCACCGCGGGGTTCACGCCCGCAAAGCGCGCCGCGCGCGGGCTCTCGCCCGAGACGCGGATGTGCAGCCCGAGGATGTGGCGCTGCATGAGCACATAGGCGGCCACCACCGCCGCAAAGGCCGCGAGCGTTCCCCAGTGCAGGCCCGTGTTCGCGATCAGCTCGGCGTTGTGGCCCGAGGGGTATTTCTGAAAGTTGCGCGAGCCGGGGAAACCCATCCCCTCGGGGTTGCGCAGCGCCCCGAAGGACATCGCCGACAGGATGTGCCCCGCCACATAGACGAGCATGAGCGAGACGAGGATCTCCGAGGTGCCGAAGCGGATCTTGAGGATCGCGGGGATCATCGCCCAGACCCAGCCGCCGAGCGCGCCCGCGAGCACCATCAGCGGAAAGACGATCGGGCTTTCGAGCGGATAGAGCGCGAGGCCCACCGCCGCGCCGCAGATCGCGCCCATGATGTATTGCCCCTCGGCCCCGATGTTCCAGATCCCCGCCCGGAAGCCGAGGCTGAGCCCCGTCGCGATCAGGATCAGGGGCGCGGCCTTGACCAGCAGCTGCGGGCGCGAATAGCTCGCGTATTGGCCAAAGAGCGGATCCCAGAAGATGGTGCGGATCGATTCGACCGGGTTCTTGCCCAGCAGCGCGAACAGGATCCCGCCCGCGATCATCGTCGCGGCGACGGCCAGAAGCGGGGTCAGCACCGTCCAGAGCCGCGAGGGCGTCGGCCGCCGTTCCAGCCGGATCATCGCGCGCCCCCCGCCTGCACGAGCCGGTGCGCGGCGGGGTCGGCCGCGTGCATCCCGTGCGCCCCCCCGAGCATGAGGCCGATCTCGGCCACGGTCAGCCCCTCGGTCGGGACCGGGGCCGAGAGCCGCCCCTCGTTCAGCGCGGCGAAGCGGTCCGCGATCTCGATCAGCTCATCGAGGTCCTGGCTGATCGCGACCACCGCCGCCCCGCGCGCCGCGAGGTCGATCAGCGCCTGCCGGATCGCGGCCGCCGCCGCGGCATCGACACCCCATGTCGGCTGGTTGACGACGATGGCGCGCGGCTCTTGCAGGATCTCGCGCCCGATCACGAATTTCTGGAGGTTCCCGCCCGAGAGCGCGCGCGCCGCCACCCCGACGCCGGGCGTGCGCACGTCGAAGCCCGCGACGATCTCGGCCGCGAAGGCGCGCGCCGCGGCCCAGTCGATCATCCCCCGCCGCACGAGGTTGCGCCGCAGCGCACCCGTCATCGTGGCGTTTTCGGTCAGCGTCATGTCGGGGACGGCGGCGTGGCCGAGGCGTTCCTCGGGCGCGGCCAGAAGCCCCGCCGCCCGGCGCGCGTTCGGCCCCAGATGCCCGACCGCCCGCCCGTCGAGCACGACCGTCGCGGCCGCCCCCGTCCGCTCGCCCGAGAGCGCCGACAGAAGCTCGTCCTGCCCGTTGCCCGCGACCCCCCCGATCCCGAGGATCTCGCCCGCCCGGACGGCAAAGGAGATCCCGCGCAGCGCGGTGCCGAAGGCGTCGGGAGCGGGCAGGTCCAGATCCGCGACCCGCAGCACCTCGGGCCCCGGCGCGGCTGCGGCGCGCGCGGGTTTTGCCAGCACGGTGCCGATCATCAGTTCGGCCATCTCGCGCGCGGTCCGCTCGCGCGGGGTGCAGCTTGCCACGACCTTGCCGCGGCGCAGGATGGTCGCGCGGTCGCAAAGCGCGCGGATCTCCTCGAGCTTGTGGCTGATGTAGAGGATCGCGGTGCCCTCGGACGCGAGCCGCCGCAGCGTGCCGAACAGGACCTCGACCTCCTGCGGGGTCAGCACGCTCGTCGGTTCGTCCATGATCAGCAGGCGCGGATCCTGCAAGAGGCAGCGCACGATCTCGACCCGCTGGCGTTCGCCGGCCGAGAGGTCGCCCACCCGCCGCAGCGGGTCGAGCGGCAGGCCGTAGGCCTCGCTCACCTCGCGGATGCGCGCGGCAAGGCGCGCCATCGGCGGCGGGTTCTCCATCCCCAGCGCCACGTTCTCGGCCACGCTCAGCGCCTCGAAGAGGCTGAAGTGCTGGAACACCATCGCCACCCCGGCCGCCCGCGCCGCGCGCGGGGCAGGGGGGGCGTAGGGGGCGCCCGCCAGCCGCATCGTGCCCCGGTCGGGCCGCACGAGGCCATAGATCATCTTGACGAGGGTCGACTTGCCCGCGCCGTTCTCGCCCAGAAGCGCGTGGATCTCTCCGGGCTCGATGGCAAAGCGGACATCCTCGTTGGCGCGCACGCCCGGATAGCTCTTGCTCAGCCCCTCGATCTCGAGAAGTGCCGTCATGCCCGCGCCCGCCCCGCCACCACCTGCCGATCTGCAATCAACTCTGCCGCGACGCCGATTGCAATCGCCTGCGGATGCTTGCCGAGTGCCGGGTCGCCGATCGGGCAGGTGATGCGCGCGATCGCCTCGGCCCCGTGCCCGAGTGCGGCGAGGCGGGACCGGAAGCGCGCCCATTTCGTCGCCGACCCGATGAGGCCCGCGAAGCCGAAGTCATGGCTCAGGAGCGCGTGGCAGAGCCCGAGGTCGAGCGCGTGCGAGAAGGTCACGATCACGTGGCGCGCGCCCGGGGGCGCCTCGGGGACGATGGCGCAGGGGTCGGGCGCCACGCGCCGCACGACGCCATCGGGGATCAGGGGCGGAAAGCGCGCCGGGTCGGTATCGACCCAGGTGATGCGCCAGTCGGGCAGGGGCGCCATCGCGCCCACGATCGCGCGCCCCACATGCCCCGCCCCCCACAGCCAGAGGTCATGGCGCGCCTCGGCCACGGGTTCGATCAGCCAGCCCTGAACCAGCGCGACCCCGCCCCGCACCCCCTCGGCCCGCGCCCGCGCGAGGCGTCGCGCGACGGCCAGCGGCATCTCGCCCGCCCCGGCCGCCACGGGGCGCGCGATCAGCCCCGCGACCGGGGCGCAGGCGGCAAGGCGCGCGCCATCCCAGACCTCGGTCACGAGCACCACCGCGCCGCCGCAGCACTGGCCGAGCGCGGGGCCGAGCGGCAGGCGCACGACCTCGGAGCCGCCCGAGGCCAGACGCGCCCGCGCCCGCCCCGCCGCCTCGAATTCGAGCGCGCCGCCCCCGATCGTGCCCTCCTGCCCCTCGGGCGTCACCAGCATCGCGGCCCCCGCCTCGCGCGGGGCGGAGCCGCGCGTCTCGGCCACCACGACGCGCGCGACCCGCCCGTGGCGCGCGACCGCGGTCTGCAGCGCGTCAAGCTCGAGGCCCCCGCTCATGCGGCGCCTTCGACGCGTCGGATCGCGGCCAGCACGCGCTCGGGCGTCGCGGGGGCGTCGAGGGCGGGATAGATCCGCCCGTCGCCAAAGGCCGCGACCGCATCCGACAGCGCCATCAGGACCGAGATCCCGAGCATCAGCGGCGGCTCGCCCACGGCCTTCGAGCGGTGGATGGTCGCCGCCGGGTTCTCGGCCCGGTGCAGCGCCACGTTGAAGACCTCGGGCCGGTCGGACATGGCCGGGATCTTGTAGGTCGAGGGCGCATGCGTGCGCAGCCGCCCGGCGTCGTCCCACACCAGCTCCTCGGTCGTGAGCCAGCCCGCCCCCTGCACATAGCCCCCCTCGACCTGCCCGATGTCGATCGCGGGGTTGAGGCTTGCGCCCGCGTCATGGAGGATGTCGGCGCGCAGGATGCGGTATTCGCCGGTCAGCCGGTCGACGACCACCTCGCTCAGCGCCGCGCCATGCGCGAAGTAGTAGAAGGGCCGCCCCTCGCCCCGGGCGCGGTCCCAGGCGATGTCGGGGGTGCGGTAGAAGCCCGTGGCCGAGAGGCTGACGCGCCCCTGCCAGCAGAGCGTCGCGGCCTCGGCAAAGCCATAGCGCGCCCCCCCCGCCCGCACCTCGCCCCCGGCAAAGACGACCTCGGAGGGCGCGATCTGGTGAAGGCTCGCGAGGTGCCCGGCCATGCGGGCGCGGATCTCGGCGCAGGCCGCCTGCACCGCCATGGCGTTGAGGTCGGTCCCCGACGAGGCGGCGGTGGCCGAGGTGTTCGGTACCTTGGCCGTGTCGGTCGCGGTGATGCGCACCGCGCCCACGGGCAGGCCGAATTCGCCGGCCGCGACCTGCGCGACCTTCTGGAACAGGCCCTGGCCCATCTCGGTGCCGCCGTGGTTGAGGTGCACCGAGCCGTCCGTGTAGACATGGACGAGCGCGCCCGCCTGGTTGAGGTGCGAGAGCGTGAACGAGATCCCGAACTTCACCGGCGTGAACCCCAGCCCCCGCCGCAGCGCGCCGGCTGTCGCGTTCCAGCGCGCGATCTCGGCCAGGCGCCGCTCATAGCCCGCGCGGCCGAGCAGATCGGCCGTCATGCCGCCGAGGATGAAGTCGCGCACCTCCTGGCCATAGGGCGTGCGGTCGGGCCGGGGGGCGGGCATCTCGGCGTAATAGTTCCGCCGGCGCACCGCGACGGGGTCGAGCCCGAGCGCATGCGCCGCGTGGTCCATCACCCGCTCGATCCCCGCGACGCCCTGCGGCCCGCCGAAGCCGCGAAAGGCCGTGGCGCTCTGGGTGTTGGTGCGTAGGCGGTGGCTCTCGATCCGCATCGCGGGGATGCGATAGGCGTTGTCGCTGTGCAGCATGGCGCGGTCGGCGACCGGCAAGCTGAGGTCGAGCGACCAGCCGCAGCGCACGAGGTGGCGGAAGTCGACGCCAAGGATGCGCCCGTCGCGGTCGAAGCCCGCGCGATAGTCGATGCGGAAATCGTGCCGCTTGCCGGTGATGCGGAAATCGTCGTCGCGGTCATAGCGCATCTTGCAGGGCCGCCCGGTCGCCTGCGCGACCACGGCCGCCGCGACGGCAAGGGCGTTGCCCTGGCTTTCCTTGCCGCCGAACCCCCCGCCCATGCGCCGGCATTCCACCCGCACGAGGGCCTGCGGCACGCCGAGCGCGTGGGCCACCTTGTGCTGCACCTCGGTCGGGTGCTGGGTCGAGGCGATGACGTGCATCTCGCCGCCCTCGCCGGGCAGCGCGAGCGCCGCCTGCCCCTCGAGATAGAAATGCTCCTGCCCGCCGAGGCTGAGCGTGCCCTCGACCACCACCTCGGCCGCGGCGATGGCGGCGGCCGCGTCCCCCTTGTCCCAGACGACGGGGCCCGCCTCGAAGCTGCTGCCGGCGGCGAGCGCGTCCTCGACCGTGAGGATCGCGGGCAGGGGGGCGATGCGCATGACCGCCCGCCGCGCCGCGACCCGCGCCGCGCGGTGCGAGGTCGCGGCGACGACGAAGACGGGCTGGCCCGCGTAATGGACGTGGCCCTCGGCCAGAAGCGGCTCGTCATGGGCCGAGGGCGAGACGTCGGCGGGCCGCGCCAGATCGCCCGCCGCGAGCACGCACACCACCCCGGGCGAGGCCCGCACCGGGTCGAGGTCGAGCACCTCGATCACGCCATGCGCGACATCGGATAGCCCGAAGGCCAGATGCAGCGCGCCGGCAGGGAGCGGGATGTCATCGACATAGCGCGCCGCGCCGGTGACATGGAGCCGCGCGCTGTCGTGCGGGAGGGGGTCGGCCACGCTCATGCCACGCCCCCCTCGATGGGGCGCAGGACGGGCGGGCGCGGATCACCCCCAAGGCACCGGCGCAGGAGGCCGCGCGCGGCCTCGAGCCGGTAGGCGGCCGAGCCGCGCAGGTCCGAGATCGGAGCGAAATCCTCGGCGATCGCGTCGAGCGCGGGCGCGATGCCGGCCTCGGTCCAGGGCGCGCCGATGAGGGCGGCCTCGACCCGCGGCGCGCGGCTGGGCGTGCCCGCCATGCCGCCGAAGGCCACCCGCGCCGCCGCCACCCGCCCGCCCTCGAGCGCGATGAGGAAGGCGCCGCAGAGCGCCGAGATGTCCTGATCGAACCGCTTCGAGACCTTGTGGCAATGGAGCGTGCCGGAGACGGGCGGGATCGTCACCGCCTCGACGAACTCGCCCGGGGCGCGGTCCTGCCGGCCGTAGGCAAGGAAGAAATCCTCGAGCGCGATCTCGCGCCGCATATCCCCGTGGCGCAAGGCGAGGCGCGCGCCGAGCGCGATGAGCGCGGGCGGGCCGTCGCCGATGGGCGAGCCGTTGGCGATGTTGCCCCCGATCGTCGCCGCCGCGCGCACCTGCGCCGAGCCGTAGCGGCGCAAGAGCTCGGCAAGGCCGGGATGGCGGGCCGCGAGGGCCTCGCGCAGATCCTCGATGGTGACGGCCGCGCCGATGCGCAGGCCCGCGGGCGTCGGGGTGATCTCGGACAGACCGGGCGTGCCCGCGATGAAGGCGAGGCGCCCGAGATCGCGCAGGCCCTTGGTGAGATGAAGCCCGAGGTCGGTCGCGCCCGCGACGAGGGTGGCGGCGGGGTGCGCGGCATACCAGGCCGCGAGGTCGTCGGCATCGCGGGGGCGGAAGCCCTCTGCGGCGGCGCCAGGGCCGGGGGCGCTGCCCCCGGCCGGGGGGTCGGCGGCGGGGTGGCGGGGGTTGGGGGGGGGGGGGGGGGGGGGGCGGGGGGGGGCCCCGCCCCCCCCACCCCCGGGGTATTTCGGCCAAGATGAGGGAGGGATCAGCGAGGGCGCGGGCGTCGACGGCGATCCAGTCCGGGACGGGGGCGGCGGCCGCGGCGCGGGCGGCGCGCGCGATCGGGGCATAGCCCGTGCAGCGGCAGAGATTGCCCGCAAGTGCCGTGTCGAGATCGGTTTCGCCCCGGGCGTGGGCCGCGGCCATGGCCACGGTGAAGCCCGGTGTGCAGAAGCCGCATTGCGCGCCGTGGTGATCGATCATCGCCTGCTGGGCGGGGTGGAGCGTGCCGTCGGGGGCGGCGAGCCCTTCGATCGTGCGCAGCGCCTTGCCGTGGAGCTGGGGCAGGAGGAGGATGCAGGCGTTGAGAGGGCGGGTGTGGCCGGCGGTGTCGGTCAGCAGGACCGTGCAGGCGCCGCAGTCGCCTTCGTTGCAGCCCTCCTTTGTGCCGGTGAGGCCGCGATCCTCGCGCAGCCAGTCGAGCGTCGTGCGGGTGGGCGGGGCGTCGGGGAGATCGACCCTTTCGCCGTTGAGGAGAAAGGCAAGGTGCATGGGCGGGGCCCTGCCGCGGTACCTCGGGCCGCGCGGCGCCCCGGGTGGGGGCCCCGCGCGGGGCGCGTCCTCGATGCGGCGTAGAGCCCGCGCCTGATGCGGGGGAAGGCTAGGCGGGCGGGGTCGGGCTTGGCAAGGGGGAATCGGGGGGCGGCAGGGTGCGGGCCGTCGCCTCGAGCTGGCGCGTCGCGATCCCCCAGCCCTCGTGGAAGCCCATCGCCTCGTGCCGCGCGCGGGCCTCGACATCGGCGTGGAGGACGCGCGCCCGGTAGCGCGTGCCGCGGCCCTCCGGGGTGAAGGAGAGCGCGATCGTGGTGAAGCCCGACCCCGTCGGCCGGAAGCCCGCGCCGAGCGCGTCCGTCAGCACGAGGCGGCGGGCGGGGTCGGCGTGCAGCACGCAGCCCGGGCCTTCGTGGCGTTCGCCGGCGGGCCCTTCCATGACGGTTTCGAACCGCCCGCCAGGCCAGGGTTCGATCACCGCGGCGCTGACGCGCCAGGGCGGGGGGCAGAACCAGCGGCGGAGAAGTTCGGCCTCGGTCCAGGCGCGCCAGAGGGCCTCGGGGCGCGCCTCGAGATGGGCATCGAGCACGAGGTCGCGCTCGGGATCGGGGTCGGGAAAGGGGGGGAGGTCGGCAAGCATGGGGTCCTCGCGGGGCTTATCATGACGCAGGCATAGGCCTATTGTGGGGCCATGGACAGGGCCGCCCGATTCATCCATCTGCGCTGCCACAGCGAATATTCGCTGCTGCAAGGCGCGCTGCCGGTCGATGATCTGGTGGCGCTCGCCCGCAAGGGGGGGATGCCGGCGGTCGCGATCACGGACACCAATGCGATGTTCGGGGCGCTCGAGTTTTCGGTCGCGGCGGCGGCGGCGGGGGTGCAGCCGCTGATCGGCTGCCAGATCGACCTCGAGGCCGGCGGCGGGCGCGAGGGAGGGGTGGCGCCCGTCGTGCTGATCGCGCAGACCGAGGCCGGGTATGGCAATCTGCTCGCGCTCAACTCCTGCCTCTATCTGCGGGGCGACGGGGGCGTGGCGCGGGTGACGATGGCCGAGCTGGCCGAGCATGCCGCGGGCCTCATCTGCCTGACGGGCGGGCCGGAGGGGCCGGCGGGGCGGCATGTCGCGGCCGGCCGGATCGCCGAGGCCGAGGCGCATCTGCGCGCGCTGGGCGCGGCCTTTGGCGACCGGCTCTATGTCGAGCTGCAGCGCCACCCGGGGGCGGACGGGCGCATCCCGCCCGCGGCGCGGATGATCGAGCGGGGACTGGTCGAGCTGGCCCATGCGCTCGATCTGCCGCTTGTCGCGACGAACGACTGCCATTTTCCCGACCCCTCGATGCACGAGGCGCATGATGCGCTCATGTGCATCGCCGAGGGGGCCTATGTGGACCAGGGCGCGCCGCGCCGGCGGCTGACGCCGCACCATCACTTCAAGTCGGCGGCCGAGATGGCGGCGCTTTTCGCCGATCTGCCCGAGGCGGTGGAGAACACGGTCGAGATCGCGCGCCGCTGCAGCTTCCGCCCCAAGAAGCGCGCGCCCATCCTGCCGCGTTTTGCCGAGGACGAGGTCGAGGCGCTGCGGGCGGCGGCGCGGGCGGGACTCGGGGCGCGCCTGGCGGCGGGGGCGGGGGCGGCGCCGGCCGAGGTCTATCGCGAGCGGCTCGAATTCGAGCTCGGCGTCATCATCCAGATGGGGTTTCCGGGCTATTTCCTGATCGTGGCCGACTTCATCCAGTGGGCGAAGGCGCAGGGCATCCCGGTCGGGCCGGGGCGCGGCTCGGGGGCGGGCAGCGTGGTGGCATGGGCGCTGACGATCACCGACCTAGACCCGCTGCGCTATGGCCTGCTCTTCGAGCGCTTCCTCAACCCCGAGCGGGTGTCGATGCCCGATTTCGACATCGACTTCTGCATGGACCGGCGCGAGGAGGTGATCCGCTATGTCCAGGGGCGCTATGGCGCCGACCGGGTGGGGCAGATCATCACCTTCGGCGCGCTGCTCTCGAAGGCGGCGGTGCGCGACGTGGGGCGGGTCTTGCAGATGCCCTATGGACAGGTGGACCGCATCGCCAAGATGATCCCGCTCGAAGGCGTCAAGCCCGTCTCGATCACCAAGGCGCTCGCGGATGAGCCGCGCCTGCGCGAGGCCGCGCGCGAGGAGGTGGTGGCGCGGCTGCTCGACTATGCGGGGCGGATCGAGGGGCTCTTGCGCAACGCCTCGACCCATGCGGCGGGCGTTGTCATCGCGGACCGGCCGCTCGATCGGCTGGTGCCCGTCTATCGCGATCCGCGATCCGAGATGCCGGCCACCCAGTTCAACATGAAATGGGCCGAGGCGGCGGGCCTCGTGAAGTTCGACTTCCTCGGCCTCAAGACGCTGACGGTGATCCGCGGCGCGGTCGGGATGCTGGCCGCGCGCGGGATCGCCGTCGACATCGCCGCGATCCCGCTCGATGATGCGCGGACCTATGAGCTTTATGCAGCCGCGCGCACGGTGGCGGTGTTCCAGGTCGAAAGCTCGGGCATGATGGATGCGCTGCGGCGCATGCGACCGACCTGCATCGAGGACATCGTGGCGCTGGTGGCGCTCTACCGCCCCGGACCGATGGAGAACATCCCCCTCTATTGCGACGTCAAGAACGGCGCGCGACCACTTGAATCCATTCATACTTCGATCGACCACATCCTCGCCGAGACGCAAGGCATCATCGTCTATCAGGAACAGGTGATGCAGATCGCGCAGGTCATGGCGGGCTATTCGCTCGGGGGGGCGGACCTCTTGCGCCGCGCGATGGGCAAGAAGAACCCCGAAGAGATGGCCCGCGAACGGCCCAAGTTCATCGCCGGCGCGGTGGCGAACGGGGTGGACGAGAAGAAGGCGGGCGAGGTTTTCGACCTGCTCGAGAAATTCGCCAACTACGGCTTCAACAAGTCGCACGCGGCGGCCTATGCGCTCGTCAGTTATCAGACCGCCTGGCTCAAGGCCAACCACCCGGTCGAGTTCATGGCCGCGGTGATGAACTGCGACATCCACCTGACCGACAAGCTCGCGATCTATCGGCGCGAGGTGCAGCGCCTCGGCATCCCGATGCGCCCGCCCTGCGTCAACGGCTCGCAGGCCGAGTTCGCGGTGGCCGACGGCGCGATCCTCTACGGTCTCGGCGCGCTCAAGAACGTGGGCGTCGAGGCGATGCGCCTTGTCACCGCCGCGCGCTCGGGGCGGCCCTTCGCCTCGCTCGCCGAGTTTGCGCGCCGGGTCGATCTGCGCCGGGTCGGAAAGCGCGCGCTCGAGACGCTGGCGCGGGCGGGGGCCTTCGATGTGCTGGAGCCCAACCGTGCGCGCGTGCTAGCGGCGCTCGATGCGCTGGTGGCCCATTCGGCGGCGGTGCATGATGCGGCCGCCTCGGGGCAGGCGTCGCTCTTTGGCGCGACCGGGGCAGACCTGCCCGCCCCGCGCCTGCCCGAGGTGCCGGACCTGAGCCCGCCCGAGCGGCTCGCGGCCGAACATGCGGCGGTGGGCTTCTACCTTTCGGGCCATCCGCTCGATGATTACGCGGGCGCGCTGCGCCGGGCGGGTGTCGCGACGCTCGAGGAGGTCACGCGCCGCGCCGCGGCGGGCCCGTGCGTCGCGCGCATCGCGGGCTCGGTCTCGGCCCGGCAGGAGCGGAAATCGGCCCGCGGCAACCGCTTTGCCTTCGTGCAGCTGTCCGAACCGGGCGGGCTTTACGAGGCGACGGTCTTTGCCGACACGCTCGACGCCGCGCGCAGCCTGCTCGAACCCGGGCAGAACGTGGTGCTGAGCGTCGAGGCCACGAGCGAGGGCGAGACGCTGAAACTGCTCGTGCGCGGCGCGGCCCCGGTCGAGAAGGTGGCGGCCGGGGCGCCGCCCGCGGGCTTGCGCATCGTGCTCGAACGGCCCGAGGCGGCTGCAGCCATCGCCGCGGCGCTGGGGGCGGCGGAAGAGGGCGGCGCGCGCGGGTCGGTCACGATCGCGGTGCCCGACCTTGCGCGCGGGCGCGAGATCGACCTTGCCCTGCCCGGGCGGCACCCGGTCGGGCCGCGGCTGCGGGGCGTCCTGCGCAGCCAGCCCGGGGTGCTCGCGGTCGAGGAGGTGTGATGGAGTGCGATTTTCTCATCATCGGGGGCGGCATCGCCGGCGTCTCGGCGGCGGCGGCGCTTGCGCCCCTCGGGCGGGTTCTGCTGATCGAGGCCGAGGCGCAGCTCGCCTATCACGCCTCGGGGCGTTCGGCCGCGCTCTTCGAGCCGCGCTATGGCAATGCGGCCGTGGTGGCGCTGACGGCCGCGACGGGGCCGCATCTGCGCGCCGTCGGCGATGGCGGCGTGCTCGCGCCGCGCGGCCTCATGATCGTTGCCCGCGCCGATGAGGCGGAGGCGTTTGCGGCCGATGTCGCGGCGATGCACCTGCACCCGATTAGCCCCGATGAGGCCTGCGCGCGCGTTCCGGCGCTCGACCGCGCCGCCGTGGCCTTCGCGGCCGCGCATGAGGATGCCCACGACATCGACACCGACCGGCTGATCCAGCATCTGGCGCGCAGGGCGCGCGCCGCGGGGGCCGAGTTGCGCACCGGCGCGCCGCTGCGCGCGCTGACCCGCGCAGGCGCGCACTGGCAGGCCGATGCGGCGGGCGAGGGGGTCCGCGCCCGGATCGTCGTCAACGCCGCCGGCGCCTGGGCCGACCGGATCGCGCTGCTGGCCGGGGTGCGGCCGATGGGCCTCGTGCCGCATCGCCGCTCGATCGCGCGGATCGCGGCACCCGGCGGGCACGACACGCGCGGCTGGCCGATGCTCTTTGGCCCGGGCGAAAGCTGGTATGCCAAGCCCGATGCCGGCGCGCTCATCGTCTCGCCCGCCGACGAGGACCCGGCCGAGCCCCATGACGCCTGGCCCGACGAGATGGTGCTGGCCGAGGGGCTGGCGCGCTGGCAGGCGGTGGCGCGCCCCGCCGTCACCCGCCCGATCGCGACCTGGGCGGGCCTGCGCACCTTTGCCCCGGACCGCGCGCTGGTGATCGGCCCCGACCCGGCCGAACCGACCTTCTTCTGGCTGGCGGGGCAGGGGGGATACGGCTTTCAGACCTCGCTCGGGGCGGCGGCGTTGCTGCGCGACCGCGTCGCGGGGGGGCGGCCCGCGCTCGACCCCGCGCTGGTCGCGGCCCTCTCGCCCGACCGGCTGCGCTAGGCGGGGGCTTTTTCCCCGACCGCTTTGCCGCTATGGCGTGCGCCATGTCCGCCAACCCGCCCCGCCTGCGCCCCGACCTCGCCCCCGCCCCGCGGATCGACGCCGCCCGCCGCCCCGGCCAGCCCGCGATCGGGGTCGTGAGCCTCGGCTGCCCCAAGGCGCTCGTGGACAGCGAGCGCATCCTGACGCGGCTTCGGGCCGAGGGCTATGCCGTCAGCCCCGACTATGCCGGCGCCGATGCCGTCATCGTCAACACCTGCGGCTTTCTCGACAGCGCCAAGGCCGAGAGCCTCGAGGCCATCGGCGAGGCGCTGCGCGAGAATGGCCGCGTCATCGTCACGGGCTGCCTCGGGGCCGAGCCCGACTACATCACGGGCGCCCATCCGCGCGTGCTGGCGGTGACGGGGCCGCAGCAATACGAGGCGGTGCTGAATGCCGTCCATGACGCGGTGCCGCCCCGCCCCGACCCGTTCATCGACCTCTTGCCGCCGCAGGGCGTGAAACTCACGCCCCGCCACTATGCCTATGTGAAGATTTCCGAGGGCTGCAACCACGCCTGCCGGTTCTGCATCATCCCCGACATGCGCGGCAAGCTCGCAAGCCGCCCTGCGCATGCGGTGATGCGCGAGGCCGAGCGGCTGGTCGAGGCCGGCGTGCGCGAGCTTCTGGTCATCAGCCAGGACACCTCGGCCTATGGCGTCGACATCCGCCACGCCGAGGCCAGGGGCCACCGCGCCCACATCACCGATCTGGCGCGCGATCTCGGGGGCCTCGGCGCCTGGGTGCGGCTGCACTACGTCTATCCCTATCCGCATGTGCGCGACCTCGTGCCCTTGATGGCCGAGGGGCTGGTGCTGCCCTATCTCGATGTCCCCTTCCAGCACGCCCACCCCGAGACGCTGCGCCGCATGGCCCGCCCGGCGGCCGCCGCCCGCACGCTCGAGGAGATCGCGCGCTGGCGCGCCGTCTGCCCCGACATCGCCATCCGCTCGACCTTCATCGTGGGCTTCCCCGGCGAGACCGAGGCCGAGTTCCAGACGCTCCTCGACTGGCTCGACGCGGCCGAGCTCGACCGCGTCGGGTGCTTTCAATACGAGAATGTCGCCGGCGCGCGCGCCAACGACCTGCCCGACCATGTCCCCGAAGAGGTCAAGCAGGAGCGCTGGGAGCGCTTCATGGAAAAGGCGCAGGCGATCAGCGCGAGGAAGCTCGCCGCGCGGGTCGGGCGCGTGCTGCCGGTGATCGTCGATGAGGTCGACGCCGAGGGCGCGACCTGCCGCACCGAGGCCGACGCGCCCGAGATCGACGGCAACCTCTTCATCGACGAGGGGTTCGAGGGCCTCGCGCCGGGCGACATGCTGACGGTCCGGGTCGAGGAAGCGGGCGAGTACGACCTCTGGGGCCGCCCGGTCGAGGCATCCTGAAGCTGCGCGCGGCTTGCCGGGGCAGCCCGCTGACCAAACGGGCGGCATCGCTCCGGGGCGCCTCGGGGGGCGCCCCGGCGGATCAGGCTTCGTGTGGCGCCGGCACGCGCAGCGGGGTAGGCACGCGCGAGGGCTCGAAGCAGCGGCTCAGATCCTCGACCAGGCGGACGGCGGCGTCCATCTCCTCGACGCTGGCGGCGCTGGCGATCTGCTCGCTGCAATAGCGCCGCAGCCCCGGGTCGGGGATATGGGTGAGTTGCGCCACGAACGCCTCGATCTGGGCGGCAAGCCCCGGATCCTCGCGCCTCAAGCGCACGATCGCGCTTTCGCTCTGGAGCAGGAGGAGGTCATCCATCTCAGGCCACCATGAGC